>CAJWBJ010000108.1 GCA_913020495.1 uncultured Oleiphilus sp. | reverse complement strand
AGTGAGTTTCAGGCAAATGAGCTAAAGAATGTTTATTTTGATACCGCTGATTGGCAGCTGAATGCAAAAAAAATTGCACTCAGGGTCAGAAAGAAAGGTGAGTGTTATATTCAGACTTTAAAAACCAAAGGACAGTCGGTCAATGGTTTAAGTCGGCGAGGTGAATGGGAATGGAATATAAGCGAGCCAAAGTTGGCTGTACCATATCTAAAGCAATGCGAGGCATGGCCTAGCTCGGTGAGCCCTGAAGCGTTAGTGACTGTCTTCGAGACTAATTTTATTCGCTATCAGATAGAGCTTGAATGGCAAGGGGCGATAATTGAGTTGGCACTTGATCAAGGGGAAATCTTATCTAAAGGTCGTGTAGAAAAAATAAATGAGCTTGAATTGGAGTTATTGTCTGGTAATGAGAATTGTTTGCATTTACTATGTATTGAGTTACGAAATCATATTTCGGTAGAGCCATCTGATATCAGTAAGGCAGAGCGAGGATATCGTTTATTTCATCAATGAGTCAGAGCCTGTGAAGGGGTTAGAATGAAGTACCTTTACTTTCTAGTATTAACGTTATCATTGAGTTCGGTGAGCCTTGCGCAGAATGATTCTTTGTCGCAGCTTAATAATTTGTACCAATCCCTATTAAATGATTATGTCTCGCCTGATACTAAAAATGGCCTGCCTGCCAACATGGTGGACTATGCTGAAATTAGAAAAGATGAGCGTCTAAATGAATTGATGCTGCTTTTGCAGGACTACCCTCGAAAAAATCTTGATACCCCAAAAAAAGAAATCGCCTTTTACCTAAACGCCTATAACATTTTAAGCATAACCAAAGTAGCTGATAACTGGCCTGTTAAGCGTTTAAAAGCTCTCGGCAATTTCTTTAAGCCTGTATGGACGCACCCAGCCGGTAAGGTTTGTGGCGAAAAAATGACTTTGCGTATATTGGAGCGAGATATTTTAAGGAAGTTGGGTGAGCCGCGAATACATTTTGCACTGAATTGCGCCTCAATGAGTTGCCCCAACTTACGTTTAGAGCCATACGAAGCGGATAAATTAGAGCAGCAATTAGTCGATCAAACGATCACCTTTATGGCGCAAAAGGGTAAAGGCATACTTGTACAAAAAGAAGGGGAGCTAAAACTTTCGAAAATATTTGAATGGTTTGCAGAAGATTTTGAGCTACAAGGGGGTGTTACTAAATTTATACAGCCTTATTTACCTTCATCAGATAAACCTTGGGAAATTGTAGGCTATTTGAACTATGATTGGGATGTTACCGGTCATTTAACGAGTGTTGAAGAGCGAACAATAAAACGTCGACGTAATTCGACGATATTTCGGCATTGAATGGCTTAAGGAATATTTACCACTGAGTGCGCGGAGGCACTTCACGTCTTCAGTGGTAAATAGTTTTCAATTAAGAGATTAGTAAATGCCTATCACTACGACAGAAATTGCGTCTAAGATTTCAAACTTTCCCTCATTTATTCAGCCCAATCTACAGCATGCCTGGAATGACGTTTCTCAATATCATTTCTCCAAAGGCCTTTGGGAAGATAATCTGTGTCCTTGGCCCGAAAGTTATGTTCAAGACATTCTCACTATCTGGTCGCGCAGTGATTACGTAATAGAATCATGCACGCGCTATCCACAGTGGTTAACTGGTTGGTCAAAGCCTGATTCCGTAATGTATTGTTCAAAAAATGAGGCTGACTATCGGCAGCAACTACTGGAAAGAATTAAAAATACGTCTGATGAAGCTGCTTTAATGTGCGCATTAAGGGAGTTTCGTCGTGCCGAGATGTTGCGAATTATTTGGCGAGATTTATTAGGGCTGGTTGAATTAGAAGAAACCTTGGGTGATGTCAGTGCATTGGCTGACGTTTGTGTCTCAGTGACTCTGGATCACCTTTATGATCAGTTGGTAGAGCGTTACGGGGTGCCATTGTCAAAGGTTGAGCAGGGCAAAGAAGCAGTGCCGCAGAGAATGCTGGTTTTAGGTATGGGCAAGCATGGTGCGAAGGAGTTAAATGTTTCTTCCGATATCGATCTAATTTTTGCTTATCCTGAATCTGGCATGACAGATCACCCTAAAAAACCGATTGAAAATCATGTGTTTTTTACCCGGCTTTCGCAGCGCTTGATTCACGTATTGGATCATATTAATGGCGAAGGTTTTGTTTTTCGGGTTGATATGCGTCTGCGCCCCTATGGCGGGAGTGGCGCTTTAGCGCTTAATTTCTCAGCCTTTGAAGATTACTACTATCATCAGGGGAGAGAGTGGGAGCGATACGCGATGATAAAAGCACGTGTTGTCGCGGGTGACGTAGAGCAAGGTGTGCGCTTACTCGAAATTATTCGTCCCTTTGTTTACCGTAAATATGCAGACTTCACTTCATTTCAAGCGCTTCGTGACATGAAACGAATGATAATGTCTGAAGTTCATCGTAAAGGTGGTGACCAAAATATTAAGTTAGGGCAGGGCGGTATTCGGGAAATTGAATTTATCGCTCAGGCTTGCCAGCTTATCTATGGCGGGCGAGATACCGGTTTGCAACACCCTGGCTTAATGCCGGTTTTTGCATTACTGAAAGAAAAAAGATATTTGCCTGATGAGTGGGTAGATACTTTGATTGATGCCTATCGTTATTTGAGAAATATGGAGCATGCAATACAGGGTTTAGCGGACAAACAAACCCAGTTAATCCCAGAGTCAGAAGAGGGTCGAGAGCGTGTTGCATGGTCTTTATCTTTTTCATCGTGGCTTGAAGCTGACCAAGCTATGCAAAAACATAGATTAAATGTTACTCAGATTTTTGAGAAATTTTTACAGGACGAAAATGAACAAGCAGAGGATTTAAAAGGTGGAGAAGATTGGCTGAACCTATGGCGGGGAGAAGCAGAGCCGGCGCAGTGGGAGGTGGTGCTAAACGATCTTGGGTTTGAAGATGCAGCCGGAAGTTATAAGGCTTTGATGACGATACGTGAAAATAGAATGTATGGGACGATGTCATCCGATTCCATGCAGCGTTTTGAATGCTTTTTGCCTTTGTTACTGAATACAGTGTCAGAATACCCATCGCCGTCATTAACGCTTTCGCGTGTTTTGAGGTTGGTAAATGTCATTCTTGGGCGAACGGTTTATCTTGTTTTACTTTATGAAAACCCTAACGCCCTTAAGCAGCTCTGCCACCTTTGTTCTGAAAGCCCCTGGATATCAGAGCATCTAGTAAAGAGTCCGGTTATTCTTGATGAGTTATTAGATGTTCGTAGTTTGTATCAGCCTCCTAACAAGGCGGCGTTACAGGATGAGCTTAGGCAGCAGCTATTGCGTATTCCAGAGGATGATCTTGAGGCGCAAATGGATTGCCTGAGGATTTTCAGACAATCACATATGCTGCGTGTTGCAGCATCTGAGATAGGTGGCCACTTGCCTTTAATGAAAGTGAGTGATTACTTAACATGGCTTGCAGAGGTGTTGCTTGAGCAAGCAATTAATATCGCCTGGCAGAATATGACGGCTAAATATGGTTTTCCAGCGGGCATTTCAGGTGAAGAGTCGCATCTTGGTTTTGCTGTTATCGGTTATGGGAAGTTAGGTGGTATTGAACTGGGATACAGTTCTGATCTGGATATGGTCTTTTTATACGACGCAAACGACCAGAAAATGACTGATGGTGATCGACAGATTAATAATCAGGTTTTCTATATTCGTTTAGGTCAGAGAATTATTCATATTTTATCCACGCAGACCACGCAAGGCGATCTTTACGAAACAGATATGCGTTTACGACCTTCTGGCAATTCCGGTATGTTGGTTTCTTCACTCTCCGCATTTGAGAGGTATCAACAAAACGAAGCATGGACCTGGGAGCATCAGTCTTTGGTGCGGGCTCGGTTTATTGCTGGTGACCCTGACTTGAGCGAGCATTTTAATATTGTTCGTCAGAATATTTTGACCAGTCATTGTGATGCGAAAAGTCTAAAGCATGATGTGTTGGGCATGAGAGAGAAAATGAAACTTGCCGCTGTTGATAAATTTGGGGGTGAGGAAAAGGCAAAAAATGATATTAAACAAGGTGACGGTGGTTTAATTGATATTGAATTTATTACTCAATATGGCGTATTAAGATATGCAAATAAGCAGCTGGGCTTATTAGAGTGGACGGATAACATCCGATTGCTGGAGTCGTTAGCCAAGTATAAGTGTTTTGGTGAACTTGATATTTCGCCCTTGGCTGATGCATACCGTCAATTCCGTTCAGCTCTGCATCGTAAGAGTCTTGCCGATGAGCGTTATCAGGTGTCTTTATCTGATTATGCTGAATTACGACATTCAGTTATGACTATCTGGAGGCAGGTGTTTGAGTTGGAATAAGTTTTGTCGCGATCGTTAAGAAAACTTTAAATACTTCGGTAGCCTAGATGACCAATAGATATTTCAATCAATGGTAGCTCTATAAGATTAATGCTAGAATGCGCTCAAAATTTTTATGCTTTAGGAGTGCTAAACGATGTCAATGGCTGACCGCGATGGTTTAATTTGGTTTGATGGTGAAATGGTTCCATGGCGAGATGCGAAAATACATGTATTAACGCACACTTTACATTACGGAATGGGGGTTTTTGAAGGGGTTCGTGCTTATCAAAATGATAATGGTACGGCGATTTTCAAATTAAAAGAGCATACTGATCGGTTGTTCCGATCTGCGCATATCATGAAAATGGATATGCCTTATGATAAGGATACCCTTAACCAAGCTCAGTTAGATGTTGTTAAAGCAAACGATCTTCATGAAGCTTACTTGCGTCCGATGGTTTTTTACGGGGCAGAAGGCATGGGCTTGAGAGCTGATAACCTGAAAACTCATGTGATTGTTGCTGCATGGTCCTGGCCTTCATATATGTCGCCTGAGGCAATGGAAGTTGGCATAAAAGTAAGAACTTCTTCTTATACCCGTCATCACGTTAATATCAGCATGTGTAAAGCGAAAGCCAATGGTCACTACATCAACTCGATGCTTGCGCTTAATGAAGCGTTAGAGAGTGGCTGTGAAGAAGCATTATTACTTGATAATGAAGGTTATGTTGCCGAAGGTAGTGGTGAGAATATCTTTATTATTCGCGATGGTGTTATGTATACACCAGAACTCACGTCTTGTTTAGATGGTATTACGCGCAAAACGATATTTACTTTTGCTGAAGAACTTGGCATAGAAATTCGTGAAAAACGTATCACTCGTGATGAAGTTTACGTTGCTGATGAAGCTTTTTTCACTGGAACCGCAGCGGAAGTATTACCTATTCGTGAATTAGACGGTCGTAATATTGGAACCGGCTCAAGAGGTCCATTAACTGAAAAATTTCAGAAAATGTACTTTGATGCAGTGAAAGGTCGTCGACCTGAAAATGCAGACTGGTTAAGTGCTGTTTAGTTACTGATTTCTGTAGGGGGAGGGGACTACCCTCCTAATCTAAAGTGAAAATCTTAATTATTGGCTCTTCCTGGATTGGTGACCTTGTTCTGGCGCAGAGCTTGTTTAAGGTTTTGTATGCCCAATATCAGCAACCCCGAATAGATGTTCTGGCTCCTGCGTGGAGTCGTCCAGTTCTTGATGCAATGCCGGAAGTGCATCAGTCAATGGATATGCCCGTTGGTCATGGTGAGCTTCAGTTAAAACAACGTAAGCATATTGCCAATAAGCTTCAGGTATCAGCTTATGATTGGGCAATCATATTACCCAATTCCTTTAAATCGGCTTTAATTCCTTGGTTAGCGAAAATTCCAATAAGAACGGGTTGGCGAGGTGAATTTCGTTATGGTCTATTGAATGATATTCGAACATTAGATCAGGCTGACTTTGCAATGATGGTGCAGCGTTATGTTGGTTTAGCTTACCCTTCAGGAACTAAACCGGATCAATTTACTTGCCCAAACCCTCGTTTAAAACCTTCCGATAATAGTATTGCCGAAGCTATGGCACATTTTTGCTTAAATACACAGCGACCAATACTCGCCTTGTGCCCCGGTGCGCAATTTGGGCGTACAAAAAAATGGCCAGCGAGGCATTTTCAAGCAGTAGCTGGACAACATCTGAAAAATGGGGGGCAGGTGTGGTTGTTCGGCGCTCATGATGACCGGGGCTTGTGTGAAGACATTGTGAGGCCTTTTGATCAGCAACATATTGAGGTGCTTGCAGGAGGAACATCGCTTCAGCAGGCGATTGCTTTACTCTCACAAGCTGACCAGGTTGTCTCAAATGACTCGGGTTTAATGCATATTGCTGCGGCTTTAGGGCGACCAATTGTGGCTGTATATGGCGCCACCTCAGAATTTTACACGCCGCCTTTGAGTAAATCGGGTGTTATTGTTCATCAAGACATTGATTGTCGACCCTGTCAGAAACGAACTTGCCCCTACGGTCATTATCATTGCCTTGAACAGCTGCAGCCAGAAAAAGTAATAAGCGCTTTAGATTGTTCGTAATGAGTATTGGTTAGCTAAATATTACTTGGTAGAAAACAAAATTTGTTCAATGCCATCGCATAATATGTGGCCAAGCATAATATGTGCTTCTTGAATGCTTGCTGTTTCTGGTGCTGGAACGGCTAATGTAATATGAGCAATGTCTTTAAGCTTCCCTTTTTCGCCGCTCATTCCAATGATATGGCAGCCTTTATCCAAGGCAGCGTGACAGGCTTCAATAATGTTCTCTGAATTCCCTGACGTCGATATACCTACAAATACATCGCCTTCATTTGCAAGTGCATTGACTTGTCGTGAGAAGATATCTTTAAAACCGTAGTCATTGCCAATTGCTGTTAAAGCTGAAGTATCAGTGGTTAATGCAATAGACGCTAATGGGGCACGATCAAATTTGTAGCGTCCAACGAGTTCAGCGGCTAAATGCTGGGCGTCAGAAGCACTGCCACCATTACCTGCAAAGAGTATCTTTTTACCATTTTTTAACGCCGATGCGCATAACTTTGCCGCAGCTTCAACGTGTGCCAAAAAGGTTTCATCATTCAAAACTTTAGTCTTTGCGTCGAGGCTGCGTTGGATATGATCTTGAATACGTTTTTTCATAAAGTCTCTCTTCGATAGGGCATGATCTTAAAGGATTGCTTGTATTGCCTTTAAGCAGCGGGCCTGATAATACGGTTTGAATCGGGGGCGTATTAGCTTTGGTCCATATTGTAGCGAATTTGGGGTGAAAAAGACGCTCTTTTTTATCTTCGCGCGTTGTGCGCAGTGCATGTCAGATAAACTATCTCCCACCATGACTGATTTAGATAAATCTGCTTTAAAGCGACGCTGAGCTTTAAAAATCATACCAGCTTTAGGTTTTCTGCATGTACAAGTTAGACTAAATTTAGGGTGATGAGGGCAGTGTAAGGTTTGTTTAATGCGAACTCCCTGTTTCCAGAATTCGCCCTCAAGCCACTTTGACAAGTTTTTAAACGTTGATTGAGAGTAATATTTTCTGGCAATCCCTGACTGATTGGTGACAATAATAATCTGATAGCCTTTTTTCTGCGCGTCTTTACACAGAGAGAAAATGCCGTCAATAAAATCAAAATTCTCTGGCTGGTAAACATAACCATGATTGATGTTTATTACCCCATCACGATCTAGGAATAAGGTCTTAAGTCCTTGAGATTTCTCTTCGGCCTCATATTTCATCTAATAGCTCTTTTGATTGAATGAGTGTTAACAATTTACCTGCTACATATTGGTGTCCCTGGGGTGAAATATGAGTAGGGTCGATATAGTGTTGTTTTTGCTCACCTTCAAAATCAGTGTAAATGTTTAGTTTAAAGATATTTTGATAGTTATTTTCCAGATTGCTCAAGGCCTGATTGTAACGCTCAATCTCTAAATTTCTGCTCGTATCTTTATTTGGTACGGTGTCGATAAGAATGATGGGGACAGCGTTTGAATTTTCTTTTATAGCTAAAATATTTTGAATGTACTCTTCAATGGGAACGACATTTTGAGTGCCAATTGATTCGTTTAGCCCAAACTTCTTACAAAGCTTTTTGAATTTTTTGGTAAGTTTTCTGCCTAACTTACGCCATTTTGAGTCGGGATAATAAAGTACGTAAGGTGCATATTTGAAGGTTCGCCATGAGTCAACCAAACCATACTGGATACAAAGCATGTCAATGCTGGTGTCGTATTTTTCTTTAAAATACTGAATGCCTTCTCGTGTGGTCGACATCGTATGGCCGCAATTAATTACTTCAATGTTTAACTTTTCTGCAAGTTTTTCAGGGTATGCATTGCCTTCAATAGCGGGTGTACCTAAGGTATTGCAGTCACCTAGGAAGAGTAGCCTTTTTCTTGTTTCTAATTTCGAACGTTGCATGATCAATGCCTTAATAATTCTAGGTATTGAGCATAGGTTTTCTCTGCAACACGCTCAATTTTTAATTCTGTCTCGACGTAGTGAAACTGTTTTTCCTGACTTTGTTTGAGTTGTTCCAAATTGTGTAGATGGTTTTGAATAATGTTTCTCAGGTTTGTTTCATCGGTTGAGTCAATCAAACAAGATTCAGGCAATAGGTCCTGTGCGCCGGGTACACGTGTTGATAAAACCGGTAAATGACTATGAAGTGCTTCGATTAACGCTAAGCTAAATCCATCTCTATTGGCGCAAATGACCATCATGTCGGCAATGTATAAAAGTGAGCGAGTATCAGAACGGTAGCCTGCTAAGCGTACGTTTTCGCTAGCTAGCGCTTCTAGTTGATTTCGTTCCGGGCCGTCGCCAAGTATTACCACATTCGCACTTAGACTTTTTGCAGCACGTACCAAGCACTCAAACTGTTTGGTTTTAACGAGTCTTCCAACGCCTAAAATTAATGGTTGTTTAGGGTCAAGCCCCAGTTCTTTACAAAAGCTGGATCGACTACTTGGAGGGAGTGTACAGGGTTCAATGCCGTTATGAATAACGATTGAGTGGATAGGCTTCACTGCATTCTGAATCCCCTCACTGACCACAAATACTTCGTCCATTTTTTTAAGGGGCCTATTATTCTTTTTTACGTTATGTGCGGTGGCAATTAGCTTTATCTGCTTATTCAAGAAAGGCTTAATTGTAGACACAATGGATGCCGCTTTATGCCCGTGAGCATGAATGATATCAGGTGTGTTTTTCTGAATTGCCTGATAGAAACTAAGTAATAGCGCCAAGTTTCGACGACTTCGACTCATGTTTATAGGTAGAAAATTAATTTTATTTGAAAATAAATCCTGAAAACAAGGTGCTGCGATCACGGTAATGTCGGCGTTAGTTAATTCACACATATGTTTTGCTTGCAGTGCTACTTGTCTTTCCATACCTCCAATCATTGGGCCAGTAGAAGCTAAGATAAGTAATATTTTCATTCCGTTTTAAGCTCTGTTCAGTAGGTTTTTAATGAGTGAAATTTTCAACTGTAAAAGTTAGCTGATTTTAACACGTCAATCCACTAAACTTGAGGCTCTTTTTTCGATCAAGATATCTATGATGGATTCCTTTAAAGCAAAGCTTGTTATTGTCTTGCTTAAACTATTAGCTAGTTTGAGCCTGAAGAACGCTCAACGTTTGGGAGCTTGGATTGGCCGTATTCTGTGGATGGGGGATTCAAGGTCAACCCGTGTGACTAAGGAGAATATTGAGTTATGTTTTCCTGAATTAACAGCCATAGAGCAACAGCAACTAATTAAGAATAGTTTGCTTGAAACCGGTAAGTTGTTTTCTGAATTTGGTATGGTTTGGGAGTGGCCAACAGAAAAAACTTTATCTCTCATTCGCTCAGTTGAGGGTAAGGAGCATTTGGATGCGATTGTTGCGAAAGGTAAAGGGGTTATTGTTTTAGCGCCGCACCATGGTAACTGGGAAATGGTGGGCTTATATTTATCAACACTCCGTCCTATGGCTGCGCTCTATAAACCACCAAAAATAAAAGCCTTAGAGGAGTATATGTCCGCTGTGCGCGGGCGGCATGGGTCTGAGTTGGTACCGACTAATAAACGCGGTGTGATTCGTTTGTTTTCGATTCTTTCGAGTCAAGGAATGGTGGGGATTTTGCCTGATCAGGTACCTGGAGGAAATGGCGGCGTTTTGGCTCCTTTTATGGGAATTCCTGCTAACACAGTTAAGTTAGTCGCACGATTAATTAACCGAACAGATTGTGAAGTGGTGAGTCTGTGTGCGATTCGTTTGCCTAATGCTGAAGGTTTTAATATGGTTTTTCGTCCTGCAGACCCGGAAATATACAGTGATGATGTTGATACATCGGTGGCAGCATTGAATCGGTCTATAGAATGTTGTGTGAAAGATCACCCTGAGCAGTATCAGTGGGAGTATAAACGTTTCAAAGGAACTCAGTTAGACGGAAGAACAGTGTATAAATAATGATAGAAAACGTGAATATTATTTGTTTAAAATGGGGGGAGCTTTACGGTCCGGAGTATGTGAACCATCTGTATAATATGGTGAGTCGCAACTTATCGATCCCTTTTCGCTTTATTTGTCTTACAGAGCAAAGTGAAGGGATAAATGACAGGGTCGAAATTTTTCCGTTACCTGAGTTTGAAGAACCTCCATGGGAATATGCACGTTATTGTTCAGCTTGGCGAAAGTTAGCCCTGTTTAAGCCGGGTTTGGCGAACATGAAAGGCAAAGTTCTATTTTTAGATTTAGATGTCGTCATCATTCAATCGATTGATGCTTTATTTCATTATTCAAATAAATTGACAATTATTGAAAACTGGTACCAGAAGGGGCAGTTAGCAGGCCAAGCCTCTGCATTTTGCTTTGAAGCTGGTCAGCCTGTCGAACTATTAGACCATTATTTGAGTGACCCTGTGTCGGTTTTAAAAAAATACCAAACCGAGCAGGCTTATATCACAGGAGAACTAGGGCGTGAGGGATTTGAATTTTTTCCTGAGTCTTGGTGTCAAAGCTTTAAGAAGCACTGTATGCCGACAGGGCTTAAACGGTTCTTTTCTTCAAGGGTTAAGCAGCCAAAGGATGCAAAAATAATTATTTTTCATGGAAGACCTAACCCACCTGACGCCATCAACGGTACTTGGGGGAAGTCATTACCGTGGTATAAACGTTGGTATAAACGTGTACCTGCAAGCCCTTGGGTTGCTGATTACTGGTGTTAAATTATTGTTTTTGGTAAGCCTTGCTGAAAATGGCCCAATCAGATTCCTCCCATTGAATATCATAACGAACCTTTTCTTTTTCAAAGCTACGTTTTAGTCGGTCTAAATTGCTATGTTGCCATTTAGGCTGTGGCTTGAGTCGCTTTGCCCTGTCAAAATCAATCAACCAAAACTGTTTGTTTTTATCCTGAAGAATATTCTGAATATTCAAGTCTGCATGGTAAACACCATATTGGTGAAAGCGCGAAATAGTTAGGCCCAGCTGTTGGTAAAAAGCCTTATTTTGACGTTCTTTTAAAACCTGAACCAAATCTTGTGCGTTGGGGATGCGTTGCGTGAGTAAGTCTGCCTTATAGGTTAAACCATTTCGAATAACTTGAGCGGCTGCGGGAATAGGGACGGGTAAACCTAATTGATTTAATTCATTTAAAATATGAAACTCACTGATTGAACGACAGCTTTTCAGATTTTTATAAAGATAGTTATCTTTGCTTATTTTACTGATTAAACCGCCTCTTAAATAATGCCTGAGTACTAAGTCATGCCCTTCATGCTGAAGAAACCAAGTTGTACCGCGCCCTGTTTCTTGACCGGTAATGGCGCCTTTATCTTTCCAGTATGAGCCTAAAAAAATATCTGGAGAGGCATCAGAGAAAAAAGCTTTGTTAAATAAGTAGAACTTATTTTCATAGTGCTTGTTTTCAATTGTAAATGTGTCTTTTGGCATTCAGCATCCCTAAAGTTTTTTATCGGCTTCTGTTTGATAAATGGCTAAGGTGTCGTGACACATTTTATCTAAAGAAAAGTTTGCTTCAATATATTTTCGTGATTGTTTGAATATTGTAGCTTGTTCTTTGGAAGGTGTTGTCAGTGCTTTTGTAAGTGCTTGGTACATTGCTTGGCTATTGTTCGGTTCGCATAAAAATAATTGCTGTGATGGAGACAGTACTTCTTTGGTTCCGCCATGATTTGTCGCAACAACCAAACAGTTCATGGCTTGCGCTTCACAGCTTATTCGGCCAAATGATTCAGGTTTAATGGATGCTGAGATAACTATATCAGCAAGTTGGTAGGCGGCAGGCATATCATTGCAACCACCAACTAATTGGATGGTCTTTTCTAGCTTTAGTTTTTTAATGAGTGTCTCTAGTTCGTTCTGATAGCTGGTATTTCCATGATTGTCGCCAACAAATAAGCAGATAAAACCTGTATGCTCCATTTGGGATATCGCGTTGATCAAAATGGAATGACCCTTCAATCGGGTTAGCCGGCCTGGCAGCATAATGACTGTTTTGCTAGCAGAGATATTCCATTTTTTCCGAAGTTTGTCGACTCTGGATGT
>CAJWBJ010000107.1 GCA_913020495.1 uncultured Oleiphilus sp. | reverse complement strand
CTTCATCTAACGCATCGCTATGAATTGGGTCTTTGGTCTGAATATGAATCTTGTTTTCTTGCGCAAGCGCTTTCTCTGACAATCGGCAGCAAAAGCCGATTTGATCAGAGAAGGCACTGCTTTTTAACAAGTAAAAATCGACTCGATTCATGAAGCTTCTTTATTCAATAGATATTGTAAAAGAAGTGGAACTGGACGGCCTGTCGCACCTTTATTTTTCCCGCCAGATACCCATGCTGTACCAGCAATATCAAGGTGTGCCCAAGGATATGCTTTAGTGAAGCGTGATAAGAAGCAAGCCGCTGTAATGCTACCGGCACCTTTTCCTCCAATATTTTGGATGTCAGCAAAAGGGCTGTCTATTTGTTCTTGGTAGTCATCCCAGATGGGTAGCTGCCAAGCTTTATCGCTTGCTTGCTTTCCGGCATCCAGTAATTCATTTACAACTGAATCATTGTTGCCCATAACGGCTGAGGTACAGTGTCCAAGCGCAACGATACATGCACCGGTTAGTGTTGCAATGTCGACGACTGATGCTGGCTTGTATTGCTCTGCATAGGTTAATGCATCACATAATACTAAGCGGCCTTCGGCATCGGTATTCATTATTTCAATCGTGATTCCAGAAGCGGATGTGACGATATCACCAGGCTTTGACGCGTTGCCCGCAGGCATATTCTCGGCGCTGGCAATAATGCTCACAATGTTGAGTTTGGGCTGCAGTGCTGCAATGGCTGTCATGGTGCCCATAACGCTGGCAGCACCACACATGTCATATTTCATTTCGTCCATGGACGCACCTGGCTTTAAGCTGATGCCGCCACTGTCGAAAGTGATACCTTTTCCAACTAGAATATGTGGTGCGTCATCTGTTTTGCCACCTTTATATTCAAGAATAATGAGCTTTCCAGGTTCGATACTACCTTTTGAAACAGATAGGAATGCGCCCATATTAAGTGCTTCCAGATCTGCTTCCTCAAGGATTTTAACGCTGAAATTATTGCTGTTATCGGCAAGGGTTTGAGCTTGTTCAGCAAGGTAACTTGGCGTGCATACATTACCAGGCAGATTACCAAGGTCTTTCGCTATATTCATGCCTTTTACTTGTGCGTTAGCAAGTGAAATTGTTGCATCACTCGCTGTTTCTTGAGATGCATCGCATAGGAATGAAATTTCAGAAAGTTGGCTTTCGGGCGTTTTTTTAGTTTTGAATTGATCAAAACAATAGCGACCGTTCTCAACCGAGGTGATTGTTTCCCTAATAACTTGCTCAGGTTTCAGTTCTGGCGATACGTCATTAAATGCGATGCAAAGATTTTTAATATTCGTGTCATTGATTTGTGAATTTAGGGCACTTATCGATTTTTTAAGTGTTTCAGTGTTGATCTCTTTTGGGTCTCCAAAACCGACAAGTAAAATGCGGCTAAAGTTTTGGTTATCAATAGAAAGTGTGAATGCTTTACCTGTGTCGCCTGAAATATCATAACGAGTGATGGCTTTGGTAATGATTTTTGAGCAGGCTTCATCTATTTGCAGGCCTGATTTACAAAGAGATTGATCACTAAAAATGGGTAGGCAAATGCAGTCACTTGCGGTATCGAGTAGGTTATTTATTTGCAGGGTGTAATTCATTGTTTTCATCGTCTCTTTTTATAGATGTTCTTTAAAGGGGCTTTGCGCTTGTCATATTAATTAAAGTGGAGTTTACGGTATTAAGAACGCTGTACTCAATTCTTTTCTCTCACTTAGTGGTTTGTGTTGATCTTACAGCTTAGAATACGCGATATCTTAGTTTCTATTTAAGCAACCTTTCTACATTTAAACCATAAAAGGGTCTATTCATTGATCATTTTTAGATATCTTGCCAAACAAGTGCTTGTTTCGATGCTGGCCGTGACGTTTGTTCTTTTGTTGGTATTCATGAGTGGGCGATTTATCAAGTACCTGGCAAAAGCGGCTTCAGGTGGTATTTCACCCGATATTTTATTTTCAATTATGGCTTATCGCTTACCTGGTTTTCTGGAGCTTATTTTACCTTTAGGTTTCTTTATCGGGATTTTGCTGGCTTATGGGCGAATGTATCTGGAAAGCGAAATGACGGTCTTACATGCTTGTGGATATAGTAATCGCAGACTATTAGCTGTAACGCTTGGTTTTTCGTGCGGGGTTTCATTGTTGGTTGGCTCTATGAGTCTGTTTTTCACTCCCTTAGGGATGCAGAAAGTGGAGTCATTGCTTTTTGAACAGTCAAAAATGACTGAGTTTGAAATGTTGTTTCCTGGAAAGTTTCAGAGCTTTAAGTCCGGCGCAAGTGTGACCTACACCGAAGGCTTAAGTGAAGATAAGAAAACGATGTTTAATGTGTTTATTTCTGAAAAATCGAAAAAAAATAATTCCCTGAATTTAGTATATGCGGAATCAGGTACTCAGCGGATTGATGAGCAAACGGGCGAACGATTTTTAGAACTTCACAATGGGACGAGCTATGAAGGGCGACCAGGGGAGTTAGACTATCAAGTTGTTGGGTTTGAGTCGTATGGTGTTTTGATAGAAGAAAAAAATGAAGAGCAAGGCTCGGTGAAGGATGAAGCGATATCGACACAAGCTTTATGGGAGTCTACTGACTTGGAGTTGAAAGCTTTGTTGCAGTGGCGCATATCATTGCCTTTGCTGGTACCTATTGTGACTTTATTGGCTGTTTCGGTTAGCCGGGTTAATCCTAGGCAGGGGCGATTCTTTCACCTGTTCCCCGCTATGATGATTTATGTTGCCTATTTAGGCTTATTAATTGTTGCGCGTAAAAGCCTTGGGAAGGGTGAGTTACCAGAGTGGTTTGGACTTTGGGGGGTGCATCTCATATTTCTTATGCTTTCACTGGCTTTACTTACTCGAGATAAATGGCTAATGATGATTAGGCGTAATCGATTGGTCCAGGAGGTCAATAATGCGCAGGATTGATCGGTATATTGTTTCATCTGTTGCATCTTCGATGCTGCTGGTAATGGCTATTGTAATATCGTTAGATTTTCTATTTGCCTTCATTGGTGAAATGGACGAGCTGAAAAGCAATTACCAGGTTGTTGATGCTTTGGTATTTATCATGATTACCTTGCCCCGTCGCATATATGATTATTTGCCATTAGGTGCTTTTATGGGAAGTTTGGTGGGCCTTGGTGCGATGGCTAAAAATAGCGAGTTAGTGGTTATCCGCGCGGCAGGCATCTCGACAGGGCGTATTATCTTGTCAGCAATGAAACCTGCGATTGCTGTGGTTTTTATTGGTTTGATTTTAGGTGAGTTTATCGCGCCTTATACTGAAAAAATTGCACAAAGCCAAAAAGCGGTAAAGCAAGGTGCTGAATCGAATATTGTGTCGCAGAAAGGCTTATGGCACAGAGAAGGTTCAGTGTTTATGCATTTTAATGCTGTTGAACCTAATGGTGTGCTTCATGGTGTGTCATTGCATTTTTATGATGATTCAAAACAGCTGGAGCGTTCTCGTTTTGCTAAACGTGCAATTTTTCAGCGTGAAAAGTGGTTGTTAGAGGGAGTGACAGAAACAAGTTTTTTAAATGAGAAAACTAAAGTGACATATTTTCCTGTTATAGAGTGGAATACAGAATTATCTCCTTCCGTGTTGAGTGTTTTGATGGTGAAACCTGATAATTTATCGATATCAGGTTTATATACCTATGCAGAATATTTAGTTGAACAGGACTTGAATGCTGCTGAATATATGATGTCTTTTTGGAAAAAAGTACTGCAGCCGGTATCGACCGGAGTTTTGGTTTTGGTTGCTATTTCGTTTGTTTTTGGTCCACTGCGATCCGTTACGATGGGGTTTCGGGTTTTCTCGGGAGTGGTAGTTGGTTTACTTTTTAAGTATATGCAGGATCTTCTTGGGCCATCTAGTTTGGTTTTTGGTTTTAATCCAATTTACGCAACGCTAATACCTGTTGTAATTTGCCTTTTAGTGGGGTTGTGGTTGTTAAAACGTGCTCGATAAGTTTTCCTTATAACTGAATGATTAAAAGTTATTGTTTTATGGATGAAAAGGGTTGATCAGAAAAACACCACATTATTGTATAAGGAGATTAATGAGCTATCTTAATTAATATGTTTTTACGATAAGTATATTAATAATCTATTGAGGCTTGTTATGAAGAGTTTTAAACGCTTGATTCTAGCAACGGCTGTTTCGGCTGTATCAGTTGGGGTTTTTGCAGAGGTTCAGTTGTTAGATGACTCCGCTCTACAGGGCGTGACTGGTCAGGCTGGTCTAACGATTGATGTTGAGACTCAATGGGAAATTGGTGAATTTGCTTATAAAGATGCGGGTTTCTTGATAATTCAAGGTATGCGTATGGGCGGGAACTCAATGGGGAACGGTACGGGGACGGGTGGTATCTTATTTGATAACCTCCGGCTTGATATTGATATTGCCGGTGATGGCTCCGTTGCCGGCGACAATGAGTTGGCCTATGGTTTTTCGACTATGCGAGAAATTTCACAGTTATATGTGGATGAAGGGAACTTAGATACGCGCTTTGCTGATGTTGCTTCAGGTGTTGACTCCGTTCGAGGTGGCGCCGCTGTTGATACAAAGAAGATATATAATGATGGTGATCTGGTTATTCATTTCGACTTTACGGATGGCTGGGCGAATGAAGGTGGCTTTAGTGCCTATAAAACAGCGAATCGTTTATCAACTGATGATTACACCACAGCTGAAGGCGTATTAGAGCATGCAGTTGATTTTAGGCTTGAAATTGATGCAATAGGCCTAGCAAGTTCTACTTATGAAGTTGGTTCGGCAGGTTTGGATATAAACTCGGACGGTATTCCTGAGGGCGCTGTTGGAACAACAACTTTAATTAGTCAATTAAGTATACAAGGCTATTTGGGTCCAGAAGACCTTCACATACAAAATAACGGAAATGGTTTCGATGGAACTGGGCCATTGGGTGCAGGATCTGGAAATGCAGATTCTAAAATTTATTGGAGCAGGTACTCAAAAATAACGGATATGGATATGTACATCGATATAGCTGGTGTACAAATTTCAGATATGCGGATTCATAACGAGCGAGGCGATCGGACGGGGTTAGATGGAACGTCATCATTTGATTTTTCGCATTCAATCTTGGAAATTTATGCTGTTAAAGATGCTGTGTTGAATTTACATGCCACGAGTAGTGCTTTGGCTGATAATTATGTGGATGGAATTGCGATCAATACTCGTTTTAAGGGGGATATCGACATAGGTGCTATATCATTTGGTGATACCGGCTCATCAATAGGGTCTATCTATATCACTGACCTTGAATCTACGACTAATTGGGTTATCTCGGCTCATTAAGATTTAGTTTATTTAACTGTGTTGCTCAGCACTGAGTAATCAAAAACCTCAGCTCTTTACCTGAGGTTTTTTTATGCGTGACTGAAATACCTGTTGTAAGAAGCTCTTATGCAGCAGGGGGAGTCATTTTTTGGGAACGCGGACAATTTCGCTTTCTGAAAGAATGCATTGCCATGTTCTGTTTTTCTTGTCAACAAGCATCCAGAAATACCCTAAGCCACCTGAGCCAATAGAAACAATAGCCATTAAGAATCGTAATAACGCCTGAGATAGCGAGATGTGAGTGTGATTGCTATTCTGAATGCGTAAGTGCCAGGCTTGCATACCAAGTGTTTGCCCATTCTTTGTCCAAAAATAAGCAAAAAAACTAAATAATGAAATAAATAATATTGAAGAGAGTAGTGGGTCGTGTGTTGTTTGTCCTGAATCTGTCATTGTTTGGTATTGTTCCGCGCCGATAAAGAAGCCGTGGATGATCATGTAGAGCCCTGTTACACACATTAAAAGTGCAGTAGAGACTAAAGTGTCGTATAAAAGTGCTGCTAGTCTGCGTGTTAAAAAAGCAGGCATTAGTTGATCGTGCGGTCCTGAAAATTCATTTTTCATTTATATATAAGTGCCTGTGTTTTAATGGGTTAAAGTCTGGTGAGCGTGAGGGAAAATATATCAAAATTGGCGTTTGCTTCCTATTAAAAATCTGAGTTAAAGAGTTTTCAATGTTGGTCGATAGTATTAGATACATGTTAGTTTTTAAAGAGGGTCGGTAAGCTTATGCATAATAATCTTATTGGAGGGCATGACCTCCTATCTTCTGATCGATATGACTTGTTGAAAAATAAGTCTGGCGACCATCATAATACTGTTTCAAAATCTCAGGGAAACGCTTTTACTGAGCGTGTTTCGATTCACTCAACTCGTACTGAATTTTTTGCATCTTCGGTAACAGAGGACGGCGGTTATAAAATCTTGGCACAGTCATTAAGTGTTGAGTTTTCATTTAATCGTGGCACGAATGAGTCTGTTCGAGAAACGGTGCCAGCTATCCGGCCTCCATCTCCTTTGGAAGTTGCAAATAAGGTTTTAGGGTTTGTTGAAAACCGGTTAAATTCAGAGTTAGAGTCCGGTGCTGATAGTGAGAGAATATCAAACCTTCTTTCTCAAGCGCGAGAAGGTGTGCAAAAAGGTTTTTCTCAAGCAAGGGATGATATTGAATCTTTGGGTTTGATGACGGATAAGCTAAGTTCTGAGATAGATGAAGGTTATGATCGAATTGGGCAAGGGCTAGATGGGTTTGAAGGGTATGCTGACTCTGTAGGTAAGCCCTTGGTTTCACCTGAAACGGAGGTCGAAGGAGACGTGCTTGGAGGCAATGCTCCTGCAAGCAGTGTAAGTGTACTGGGTGCTCAGTCTTTCCAGGAAACCATATCTCATTCAAAATCATCCGGGGAGCGGCAAGTTGGTTTTTCAGCGCAATCAGCTTTTAGGCATGATTCTGAATTTACCCTCAAGACTCAGGATGGCGACACTATTTCTCTTCGTTATGTTCAAGCCGGCGCAGAATCCTTTCGGTCTGCGGGTCAGAATTTATTTTTTGAATTGAATCAGTTTCAAGGTTATCAGCTTGAAGTGACGGGCGAATTAGATGAAGGCGAGTTGGCAGCTATATCAGATTTATTTGCTCAGCTTGGCGAGGTGTCATCTTTGTTTTTTGAGGATCGCTTTCAGGATGCCTTTTCTTCTGCTTTAAACGTAGGGTTTGATGCTTCTGAAATAGCTAGTTTCTCTTTAGATTTATCGAAAGTCCAGGTTCAAGAAGTTCGTACCTACTCTCAGGCTAATAATGCTTCCGAGCAAGGCTCAATAAAGAAAAACCAATCGTTGATAGATGTTGTCGGATTGTTTGAGAAATCGGTAAAATTACTCGAAAAATTTGATGCTCAGCAATTTGATTTTAGAGAGCTAGTCTTGGAGTCAATAACTAAGCAAGCGATTGAAAAAGGTGCATCAAGTGTGGTTTCTAGAGAAGATTTTTCGAGCTATACAGAAAGATTGCTTGAACTGTTAACTGAATAGTTTTTATTGTTGTTACTAAGAGAGCTTTAGCTCTCTTTTTTTATGGAAAGAAAAAACTTGTAAATCCCTCAATAAGTCATATTTTGACCTTGCTTATATTGTGTTAGAGTACCGCATCTTCTGACTAGAGTCGGAAAAAATTCTTATAGAAAAGTAAAATAACAGGTGATAGTTGTGATGAAAACGGCAGAGATCCGTAATGCATTTTTAAATTACTTTGGCCAAAAAGGGCACGAAGTAGTCGATAGTAGTTCGCTCGTGCCTGCTGATGATCCTACCTTGTTGTTTACCAATGCGGGTATGAATCAATTTAAAGATACTTTTTTAGGTAAAGAAACTCGGTCTTATTGCCGTGCAACCACATCCCAGAAATGTGTTCGTGCGGGAGGCAAGCATAATGATCTTGAAAATGTCGGTTATACAGCACGGCATCATACTTTTTTCGAGATGCTAGGGAATTTCAGTTTTGGCGACTACTTCAAAAAAGAAGCGATTCGCTATGCTTGGGAGTTTTTGACGGTCGAGCTTAAAATTCCAAAAGATAAATTGTGGGTGACCGTCTATAAGGATGATAAAGAAGCTGAAGAGATCTGGTTTAATGACATCGGTATAGATCAGAGTAAATTCTCACGCTTAGGAGATGCTGATAACTTTTGGTCCATGGGTGATACGGGGCCTTGTGGTCCGTGTACTGAAATTTTTTATGATCACGGTGAGGATGTTGCGGGTGATCCACCAGGTGGACCTAATGACGATGGTGATCGTTACATCGAGATCTGGAATCTTGTTTTTATGCAATATAACCGTACTGCAGATGGGCAGACGCTAGACTTACCAAAGCCTTCTGTGGATACCGGAATGGGCTTGGAGCGTATTGCTGCTGTGATGCAAGATGTTCATAGTAATTATGAAATTGATTTATTTCAGGCTCTTTTGAAAGGCGCTTCTGATTTGTTAGGTGGTGTGTCCACTGAAGAAAAGTCACTAAGAGTCATTGTTGATCATATTCGTTCAGCCGTGTTCTTGATTACTGATGGTGTGATGCCTTCGAATGAAGGTCGAGGTTATACCTTAAGACGAATTATTCGACGTGCAGTTCGGCATGGAAATAAACTGGGCGCGAGTGAATCTTTCTTTCATAAGCTGGCGGCTGTATTAGTTGATGTTATGGGGGAGGCATATCCTGAAATAAAAGTATCTCTGCCGCAAGTAGAGAGAATACTTCAGCAAGAAGAAGAGCAGTTTGCTAAGACTTTAGATAAAGGTATGAAAGTACTGGAGCAGGATATAAGTGGTCTTAATGGGGCTGTTATTCCTGGTGAAACTGTTTTCACTTTATATGATACGTACGGGTTTCCAGTTGATTTAACGAACGACATTGCGCGTGAACGAAATCTATCACTCGACTACGATGGTTATGAGCAGGCAATGGAGGCTCAGCGCGAGCGTGCACGAGCTTCTAGCAAGTTTGGTGTTGATTATAATGAAGGGCTTGATGTTGAGGGTCATACCAGCTTTACGGGGTATGATAATTTGAAAGGCGGGTCTAAAGTTCTGGCGGTTCTTGTTTCTGGTAAAGAGGGGGAAGCAAAGAAGGGTGACGAATGTGTTGTTATTTTAGAAGAAACGCCTTTTTATGCTGAGTCTGGTGGGCAGGCTGGTGATACCGGTAAGCTTATTTGGGAAGGTGGTAGTATTGAAATTAAAGATACTCAAAAAGAAGATCTGCACTTCTTGCACATAGGCATTGTAAATGAAGGTGTTTTATCTGGCGGGCAAAATGTCACGGCTTCTGTAAACGAGGCGTGTCGTGGTGCAACAGCCTTAAATCACTCTGCTACACATCTTTTGCATGCTGCGTTGAGGCAGGTACTTGGTGAGCATGTTGTTCAAAAAGGTTCGTTGGTAAATGGTGATAGACTTCGCTTTGATTTTGCGCACTATGAGTCAATTAAGTCTGAGCAGCTTGAAGAAATAGAACTGATTGTTAATCAGCATATCAGGGATAACACAGATGTTATCACTCGATTGACTGATATGAAAACTGCTAAAGAGCTTGGTGCGATGGCTTTATTTGGCGAGAAGTATGGGGAAGATGTTCGTGTATTAACGATGGGGCGAGATAACTTTTCAGTAGAACTTTGTGGTGGTACTCATGTGCAGCGAACAGGCGATATTGGTTCCGTCGTTGTGATTTCAGAAGGTGGTATTTCATCAGGTGTGCGTAGAATTGAAGCTTTGACTGGTGCAGCCGCTGAGTCATGGAATAGAGACTCAATGAGGCAGCTTAAAGAGATTTCCGGACTGCTTAAATGTAATCGTGAAGCGCTTCTAGGTAAAACCCATGCCTTTTTTGAGCGAACTAGGGTTTTAGAGAAAGAGCTTGAAAAACTGAAAGCTAAAGTTGCTTCGAATGCGGGGGCTGACTTAGCTTCGAATGCGGTTGAGGTTGGAGGTGTAAAAGTTATATCGGTCCAATTGGATGGCTTTGATCGTAAAGGTTTGATGGATGCGGTTGATAAACTTAAAAATCAGTTGGGTAAAGCTGTCGTCCTATTAGCGACAGTAGAGCAAGGAAAAGTTGTTTTGATTGCTGGTGTTTCAAAAGAGGTTTCCAAGAAATTCCCCGCAGGTGAGTTGGTAAGAGAAACGGCAGCTGTGCTAGGTGGTAAAGGTGGCGGTCGGCCTGATATGGCTCAAGGTGGTGGTCCAGATGTTGAAAAACTGCCAGAAGCGTTAGAAAAGGTTCAAATTTGGGTTGAAAGTAAGTTATAATCGCCCGCTTTTTGGTATGGCGGTTTGTTTGCGTTTTTAGTGGGTTGATATCTGAGTATAAATTCCAGACTAATTTGTTTTTATATTATGGTTTAAGGAAGTGAATTGAATGGCGTTGTTGGTACAAAAATACGGTGGTACTTCAGTTGGTACGACTGAGCGTATAAAAGCGATTGCTGACAAAGTAAAGCGATTCAAAGAAAGGGGCGATGATATTGTTGTCGTTGTTTCTGCTATGAGTGGCGAAACGAATCGATTAATTGGTCTATCCAAAGATATTATGGAAGAGCCAACGCCGCGAGAAATGGATGTACTTGTCTCTACTGGTGAGCAGGTGACAATTGCTTTGCTTTCTATGGCGTTGAATCATGCAGGTTGTGATGCTGTATCGTATACTGGCGCTCAAGTTCGAATCACCACCAATACAGCTCATACTAAAGCGCGAATAGTCAGTATTGATGAGCATAATATGCGATCCGACTTGGATGCAGGTCGGGTAATAGTAGTGGCAGGCTTTCAAGGTGTTGACGAAACGGGAAATATAACAACGCTTGGGCGTGGCGGATCCGATACAACGGCTGTGGCTTTGGCAGCAGCGTTAAAGGCGGATGAGTGTCAAATTTATACTGATGTGGATGGGGTGTATACAACTGATCCTCGTGTAGTTGATAACGCTCGCCGAATGGAAAAAATAACATTTGAAGAAATGATTGAAATGGCTAGTTTGGGGTCGAAAGTACTTCAAATTAGAGCTGTAGAGTTTGCGGGAAAATATGCGGTGCCTTTGAGGGTTTTGTCCAGTTTTACGGAGGGGCCAGGTACACTGATTACAATTGAGGATGATGGAAGTATGGAGCAGCCAGCGGTTTCAGGTATTGCATTTAATAGAGATGAAGCAAAGCTTACTTTGGTTGGTGTGCCGGATATTCCAGGGGTTGCCTCTAAAATTTTAAGGCCAATTAGTGATGAGAATATCGAAGTTGATATGATTGTCCAGAATGTTGGGCTTGATAAAAAAACTGATTTCACGTTTACCGTTCACAGAAATGACTTTAAGCGAGCGAAATCGGTTTTGGATGAAGTTTGTATTAATCTTCAAGCTGAAACCTCGGCTGGTGATAATGATATCGCTAAAGTATCAATTGTAGGGGTTGGTATGAGGTCGCATGCGGGTGTGGCGACCAAAATGTTTGAGGTGCTTTCGGAAGAGGGTATTAATATCCAGATGATTTCGACATCTGAGATAAAAATTTCAGTAGTGATAGATGAAAAATATTTGGAATTAGCAGTAAGGACGTTGCATAGTGCTTTTGACCTTGATGATACGAAGACTGTAGAAGAGTCCTAGTTTTATTTTGTGAAAAAAGCTTCTTGGTTCGTATGAATGGAAGTAACAAATTTAGATAACTAAAATACGCAAAAAACTTTCTTTTTGTGTATTTTAGATAATACTCGTTATCATGAGTTTGCCTTTGGTAGTCTCTATTTGGTGGGTCTGAGTTTAAATGTCCATTCAGGCGAAGCGTTTTGGAAGAATTTATAATAAGGAACTAACAATGCTTATATTAACTCGACGTGTTGGTGAGACGCTAATGGTTGGCGATGACGTCACTGTGACTGTTCTTGGTGTTAAAGGTAATCAGGTTAGAATTGGGGTGAATGCGCCAAAGGATATTTCTGTTCATAGAGAGGAGATTTATCAGCGAATTCAAAAAGAAAAAGCAGATGCGCAGCAAACTGGCGAATAATTGTACAACTTTTTGAATTAATTGAAATAATTGCACGCGACGCTTTGCATTTTTAAAAATTATATTGTGTTTTTCATTAATTTCTTTAGGAAATTTATTCTTTGGATTTTGAATAATATCTTCTAACGGAGTTAAAATTAGGGTTAAAGGAGTTCTGAATTCATGAGAAATATTTGTGAAAAAATGTATTTTTTTTGCATTTAGAGCCTCAAACTGCTTGTATTCTTGTCTTTCTAACTGTAAAATTCTTTTTTCTTCTATTCTAGTAACTAGAAACTTGTAGATAAAATACCCTAATAGTAATAATAATAAAAAGTAACTGGTAATTGCTGTTTTAGTTGACCACCAAGCTGGTTGAATTTTAATTTTTAATGTAGTAGGTATATTATTCCAAACACCGTCATTATTTGAGGATTTAACCATAAAAGTATAGTCACCCGCTGGAATATTTTTATAGGTAGCGCTTCTAGTGGTTTCGACATAATTCCATTCATTATCATAACCCTCTAAAAAATAAGCATATTGGTTATTTTCACTTCGAGTATAGCTGATCCCAACATAATCAATTGTAAAAACTCTTTGGCTGTGATTCAAAACTAATTCTTTCGTTTTAGAAATGACCTCTTTTAATGGACCCTGATCCTTGACTGGCTTAATCAAATCATTATAAATTCTTAAGTTTGATAAATAGACAATTGATTTTTCCTGATTATAGTTAAAATCATCTACTAATCTTTGATATCCCTTTGCTTCTTCAATTGGATTCAAATCTTGTCTTTGTACATTTTCAACAATAGAAAACTCTAATGATTTAACATCATTAATATTATTAAGAATTACTACAGGAACTTCATGCAATCC
>CAJWBJ010000106.1 GCA_913020495.1 uncultured Oleiphilus sp. | reverse complement strand
TGGGCATTCGATTGTCATTGACATCGAAGAACACATAAATAGACAAAACCATGACTGCTGCGACGGACAAAATTCGCTGCCACTTAAATGAAGCAGCTAAAGTTCCCGGCTGATAACGCGCTTTCGCTTCTGCCAGAATTTTTTTATCCAAGTGACTTGGTGGCTGTTCTTTTGCCGACTTTGAGTATAGTTGGTCAAGAAGCTCGTCTTCTGAGTCGTGTTTATTCATGTTTGCATACCTGAGTCAGATAAGCTTTTTGAGGCGTACAGACCAAATTTTGCTAAGCATGTTTGTAGGCCAGATCGTGCATATCGAAGTCGTGTTTTAACTGCTTCATGTGAAGCGTCAACGACGTGAGCAATCATTTTTAAGGTCAGGTCAGTTTCTTGACTAAGGACAAACACTTCACACTGCACCGCAGGCAACTTCGACATGCAGTGGTTTAGCTGTTCCGATAGCTGCTCTTGATCATAAACACGATCAGGAGCATACGAATTCGATTCGATTTCAAGCTCTGAGTCAATCGGTTTTAAACTTCGATAATGATCTACGATAAGGTTGTGCGCAATGCGGTAGGCCCAAGTCGTCCATTTGGCATCATGAGTATATGAATCAGCCGATTTAATGATTCTACTCCAGCACTCTTGGTACAGGTCATGCGCAAGGTCCATATTGGAGACTTGCCTCACGACATAGCGATAAAGTGCGTCCTTATGCTTTTGATACAAAGCTTCAAAAGACGCAACATCGCCCTGAGCATAAGCCTGCATGAGTGATTCATCAGTTTTATTTGAATGATTCATATTCACGCCTTGTTTTGACCACTATCGCTATACGCATATGGCTACAGATTTGAAGCCAGCCTCACCAACTGAATAAATTCGCTCCGGTAGCCAAAAGGATCCGAGCCTTTCGAATTTAAAGCATGGTTGATTATTGATTCATAATCCAGTTCTGTCACATATTTACTGCGCCTTAATGATTCACCAAACTGCGCAACCGTTGCGGAAAACCTGAAGTCTTCTGAAGCATTTTCAAAACTGACAAGTTGCTTTGGCGTGACTATTGGACGAGAAATGAGCTTACTTTTCGTTGAATTCAAATTCTTATACCGGAACTTAATATATGCGAGTTCGCCTGACACTTTATCTGTAAGATTGATTTCTGGCGAAGCGTGACGCTGGTAGCGTAACGGATCAACCCTTTTACTATTACTACCTTGAAGCACAATTTCATAAAGCGCTGTCACCGTATGCCCCGCCCCCACTTCGCCCGCGTCTACGTTGTCATTATTGAAGTCTTCCCGTGCAAGCGCTCTATTTTCATAACCTAGTAATCGATACTCTTTAACCAGATCAGGGTTGAATTCGACCTGTATTTTAACATCCTTTGCGATGGTCATTAAGGTTGCAGAAAGCTCCTCTACTAACACTTTACGAGCTTCATTAAGTGAATCTATATAGGCATAGTTACCATTACCAACATCTGCTAATTGCTCCATTAGATGATCATTGTAATTCCCGGTGCCAAACCCCAGAGTTGTGAGGGAGATGCCTTCTTCTCTTTTTCGTTCAATCAGCTCTTTAAGTGCATCGACGTTACTTGTACCAACATTAAAATCTCCGTCCGTTGCTAAAATCACGCGATTAATCCCAGAAGGGTTATAATTCTTTTTCGCCAATTTATAAGCCAGCTGTATACCCGCCTGACCATTCGTGGACCCACCAGCAGAAAGTTTTTCCAGAGCTTGCTCAATTTCCAGCGTTTGGTTTCCATCTGTCGGCTCTAGAACAATGCCGGATGCTCCGGCATAAACAACAATTGAAACTTTATCATCGGATTTAAGCTGCTTGCTTAACAAGACCAAAGACTTTTTTAGTAAGGGTAGTTTATCTGGAGAGTTCATTGAGCCTGACACATCCAGCAGGAATACTAAATTCGATGATGGGCGATCTCGCGGTGCAGGTTCATAGCCTTTCAATCCAATTCTCAAAAGTGCATGATCCTCCGACCATGGTGAAAGCGCTAGCTCTGTATGAATACTAAAAGGGTCGTTCTTTTCTAAATCATTTTCCAAGAATATTGGCGCTTGATACCCATAATCAAAATAATTAATCATTTCTTCAATGCGTACAGCATCTACAGGTGGTAACGAGCCTTGTGAAAGCATACGCCTTATATTGGTATAACTGCCTGTATCTACATCAACACTAAACGTCGACACAGGATGAAGGGCAACCTGTTTAATGGCGCTCTGTTCAATAGAGGCATAGTGTTCGCGGTCTGTGTCCTGATAGTAAACTGGAACACTATCAACCGGAGCAAAGTGACTGAGATGACTCAAAGCCTGACCTCTTGATGACTCACTTGTTTTGTTTGCTAGGTGCTTTCGTTTATATAAACGCTGAGGGGCAACAACACTCTGAGAGAGGTCATAAGATACGGCTTGTTGAACTGGTAGTGAGTTTTCTTGTAGATCGATATGTACTTCGTCTTTCTCAATCCTCACTTCTGGTTTGGTAATAACCGTTGTATTCTTTGCATTGCTTTGATCTACTTTTAAGTCATGATTTGAGGCACAACCGACCAGCGCAGAAAGCAATACTGGTAGCATTAATTTCGTTTCTATTTTCGTTTGTATAGTTGTAATTGTTTTCATGCTGATTTCCTTCGTGTTTTGATGGCATGTTTAAGATTTCTAAAACATGGTCAAAAGCTATAAACGAAGGTCGATCCAAAAAGGGTTATTTATTTTTATTTAATTTTCCTGAAGCGGGGATGAACACAAAACGGTGCTGAATTTAAAAAAACAATCAATGATCAAATACATAGCCAACTGAGCGGCGGCTTTTAAAATAAACCGGATTCTTGGGATCATCTTCAAAATACTTTCTGAATCGCACTACAAAGTTATCCACCGTTCTTGTCGTTAAACTTTTTGAAAAGCCCCACGCAAGTTCAAGTATTTCACCCCGACTAAGTGCTCGCCCCCGGTTAGCAATAAACAATCGAAGCAAACGTATCTCCTGCTCGGTCAGCGTCACCTGCTCACCTTTACATACAGCTAAACTCTTTCCGAATTCAATTTTATTATCCCCAAAAACATAAGAATCCGTAAGCCTTTCAACCTCAGGTTTAGACTCTTCTTTCACCCAGCTATTTCGTTTTAAAAGCCTTTCCACCCGTAATAAAAATTCATCCAGATTAAATGGTTTGGATAGATAATCATCCACACCTAAAACCAAACCTTTTACCCGATCCTCTGCTGAATTTTTAGCAGAGAGTATCAACACAGGTAATCGCTCATCTTCTAGACGAATACTTTTTAAGACAGAAATACCATCAATGCCGGGTAGCATGATATCCAGCACAATTAAATCAGGCTCCCACTGCTTCCATGCACTCAAACCTGCCGTGCCCGTTTCAGCGATTAGCACTTCATAACCTTGAAGCTGGAGGTTTAAACGGAGCCCTTCAGCAATATGATGTTCATCCTCAACCACTAAAATACGCTTACTCGGTTTATGCTCAACAGCGCTCATGAATTTTCACCCGGTAAATTAGCCACTGGCAGTGACACTGTAAATGTGGCACCACGCCCCACACCGGAACTTTTCACCTTAATTTTTCCTTTATGCGCCAGAACTATATTTTGTACAAGGTACAAGCCGATACCACTCCCCTGCGTTGATTTAATATTTGAACGCGCCGTCTGATAGAATTTTTTAAATATCTTTTTTGCCTGCCCGCGCTCAATCCCTACGCCATTGTCAGAAAACTGCATATTGATAGACTTTATGTTTTTGTCAAACATAACCACTAATTCAGGTCTGTCCGACTCATTATATTTGATGGCGTTTGACGCCAAATTGATCAACAACATTTCAAATAATGATTCGTTAATTGATACGTAAAATTTATCTCCTTCAGGCACTTCAACCCTAATTGAAGCATCTTGAAACAGGTAGGCGTTTTTATCATAGAAGTCAGCAACAAAAGAACCTAGTTCATGTTTCACAAATTCGCCCTGAAAGTGCCGACTCTCAATTCGCCCCAGGTCCAAGATATTACTAATGTTATCTGACAAGCGATGTACATCCTGCAGCATGAAATTAACACACTTTTTTTGCTCTTCTTTGCTTAAATCATGTTTTAAAAATGTTTCAAGATAGAGTTTTAATGAGGTAACAGGCGTTTTCAGTTCGTGGGTGAAATTGTTAATAAAATTATTTTGAAGTCGATAAAGCTGCTGCATTTTCAAATTATAAATAAACGTCATCGACAGCCCCATAAAAATCAAACCGGCCAATAAAGAGAGCACAACCACGACCACAGCAGGCTGGGACTCAAAAACCTGACGTGGGTCTAGGTCAAATTTGAGTACAACATCATCTAAACCACTGCTAATTTCTATGTACCAATAGATATATAGTACGAAAGAGCAAAGCAATGCGACTAAAGAAAATATAAAAATAAATATCGCATTGGGCATTAGTTTAATTTTGGGCATTTTATAATTTCACCTTTCCTCAGAAGTACCATTTCATTCATATAAGCTTATGTAAAAGTTTTGTAAAAGCACTGCCGTACTTGTTCCATATTGCTTAAAAAAGTCTAAAGTCTGTAGATTGTTTAAAACTACCCTGACTTAAAGTACCGGTCAGGACCTACGTTAATCATTATTTGTAACAGCCTTTAATGAAAAGAGGATCAAAGTGGTAAAATCCCAAGAAGCATTCAACTTTTATTCACACCTTGCAGGAATGATTGCAGCCGTCATTGGAACCATCTTTTTAGTTAGCACGGCAACCGAATCTGCTTCCATGGTCATCACCGCATTAGTTTATGGTTGTTCAATTATTTTCTTATTCTCTGCCAGTTCACTTTATCATGCTTTCAAGCAACAAGAGAACGAGCTTTCCTTTTGGCGAAAAATGGATCGTCTGGCTATCTTTTGCATGATTGCCGGCTCCTACACGCCAATATGTTATTTCTTTTTAGATGATAACTGGCGCTTGCCGATGATTTCCATACAATGGGGCTTAGTTGCTTTTGGGGCTTGTTCACAAATATTTTTTCCTCGTGCCCCAAGAATGCTTTACGCAGTAATCTTTTTAATTATGGGCTGGATGTTGGTATTTCCTATCTCACAAATACTTGATGCAATGACGACAGATCAAGCGACATTACTATTCGCTGGCGGTGCCGCTTTTACTGCTGGCGCTCTGTTTTATGCGATTAAAAAACCATTATTAATGCCCGGAATTTTTAGTTTTCATGAGCTATTTCATGTCATGGTTTTAGTGGGCGGCGCTTGCCATTATGCACTGATTTATAGTGCGTTCTCTGCCGCATCTATTGCGGCCTGAGTTTGCTTTTAATAGGAATTTTGTTATCAGCCTTTCCAATCTTTGCAAGAACTTGATCGAACAAGAACGACAGCTTTTTGAAGACGAATATCATCAGTATTACCTTGAAGGTGAAAGCAAACCGAAAAGCATAGGCCAACCCTATCTACTCCATAACGAAAACGCTCAACACGGCGTACTGCTTATTCATGGCTTAATGGCTGCGCCTGAAGAAGTTAGAGAATGGGCCGAATACCTTTATGCGCTTGGCTATACCGTATACGCCCCTAGAATGGCAGGCCACGGCACTTCCGCCAACGACCTGTCTCAAAGAAATGCAAGTGAATGGGTGGATTCTGTTGATCGTGGACACGAAATTTTGAAAGCATGCTGCGAACATATTTCCATTGCAGGTTTTTCTACCGGTGCATCCGTGGCTCTTTTTCAGGTCACTCAAAAGCCAGAAGCTTTTGAAACACTGATTAGCATCAGCGCTCCCCTTAAATTTAAAAAGTTTTCAACACATTTTGCAGAACCTGTGAATCACTGGAACCAACTCTCTCATTTTTGGGACGACAGCATTCTTGGAAAAGTCATCAAGACTCGCCGGTGGCGAAAAGAATTCGCGACCAATCACGCCGACAACCCACATATTAATTATTTACGCTGCCCTGTTAACAGCATCGTTCAAATTAAACGGTTGATGGAAGAAGTGTGCAAGTTGCTTTCAAGCATTTCTATCCCAACACTGCTTGTTCATGGTAGAGATGACCCCAAAGTAGACGTTCAAAGTAGCCAAAAGATCTATAAAATCATTCAATCAAAGCAAAAACAATACAAAGAAGTTGATTTTCATTTGCATGGCATTATACGTGGCGAAATAGCAAAACAGGTCTTTGAAGAGGTTCAAGGTTTCTATGGTCAGCATTTCTCTATGCAATCCTCAGTACAACAAGGTAGAATTCGAGCCTAGCTTTTTCTAACATCCTGCGACTATAAATCAAAACTATGAATCCAAACAGCAATATTCGTGTCATTGTCGGTATGTCTGGGGGCGTAGACTCCTCCGTTTCAGCTCTCCTGCTTCAACAACAGGGCTATCAAGTTGAAGGCCTGTTTATGAAAAACTGGGATGAAGATGACGGCACAGATTACTGCACGGCCATTGAAGACCTGAAAGATGCCCAAGCGGTAAGCGACAAACTTGGCATTCATTTACATACCGCAAATTTTGCGGCTGAATACTGGGATGGTGTTTTTGAACATTTTTTACAGGAATATAAAGCGGGTCGAACCCCGAACCCCGATATCCTGTGTAATAAAGAAATCAAGTTTAAAGCTTTTCTGGATTACGCGACGACTTTAGGTGCTGATTATATTGCAACAGGTCATTATGTCAGACGGTCTGAGCAGGATGGCCAAACCTATCTATTGAAAGGTCTCGATGACAATAAAGATCAGAGTTATTTTCTTCATGCCGTTAATGAAAGTAAATTAGCACGCACCTTATTCCCCGTAGGCGAGCTAGAAAAGCCTGTTGTGCGCAAACTTGCAGAAGAGCATGATTTAATCACCCACAATAAAAAGGATAGTACGGGGATTTGTTTTATTGGTGAAAGAAAATTCACAGATTTTCTTAAACAGTATCTTCCTGCGCAACCCGGTAATATCGAAACTGATTCTGGCGATGTCATTGGCCGTCATAACGGACTGATGTATCACACCATAGGTCAGCGCCAAGGTTTGGGTATTGGCGGACTAAAGAACTATGACGAGTCGCCTTGGTATGTGACGAAAAAAGATTTAGACCGCAATGTTTTGGTTGTTGTTCAAGGTACCAAGAACCCACTACTTTATAGTAATAGCCTAAGTACACTTGCTATTGATTGGATCAATGACGCACCAACCGACCTACCCTTCACTTGTAAAGCTAAAGTACGCTACCGACAAGCTGACCAAGATTGCATCATCGAACGAGTCTCTAATGAAGGCTATATTGTAAGCTTTACTCAAGGTCAGCGTGCTGTCACGCCAGGACAATCAATTGCATTCTATCAAGACGACCGATGCTTAGGGGGTGGTATTATTGAGGAGACCTTTAAGTGAATAAATCTCAAGAACAGGTCATCGCTCTAGCGGGTTTATTTCAGGCAATGGAAGCCATTGAGAGCATTGCTCAAAAAGGCAGGTGCGATGAACAAGTTCTGGAGACTTCTTTAAGCAGTTTATTTATTAGTGACCCAAAAAATGCTTTAGATGTTTTCGGTAAAGCGGCTAATCTCAAACAAGGCCTTGAACAAGTACGTAATCTTTTAAACAAAACAAACCCTGATAAACGTTTAAATTCAATACGTTATGCCTTAGCAATTGTGCACCTAGAATCAAAACTCAACAAGCACAAAGAAATGCTGTCAGCTATTGGGCAACGCCTCGAGCGGGCAGAAAATCAAGTCCAGCACTTTGGTTTATTACATGAAAACGTACTTGAAAGTATTGCTTCAATTTATCTTGATACCATTAGCACCTTTAAACTGCGCGTCCAAATAAGCGGTGAAGAACGCTTATTAACCATGGGTCTCAATGTTGCAAAGATCCGCTCTTTACTTCTATCTGGCATTAGATCAGCGACATTATGGCGACAAGTCGGCGGACGACGCTGGCATTTTATTTTTAAAAGAGCTGAATTAACGAAACAAGCTGAGTTTTTGCTCAATCAAATTGAAGCTGAGAGTTAAAACTTCTCACACCAAAAGAACATTCCCTGTGATGTAACACTCATTTTGTAGTATCATTGCGCCCAATTTTTAACCAATCGTATTTTCACTTCGAATTACCAGACAAGAGAGCACGAATGCAATTATCTCCCCTTACCGCAGTTTCCCCTATTGATGGCCGTTATGGCTCTAAAGTTAGCGATCTACGTGAATTCTTCAGCGAATTTGGTCTCATCAAGTTTCGGGTTGAAGTAGAAATTCGCTGGTTTCAAGCTTTGGCATCCCACCCTGAAATTGAGGAGCTAAGCCCATTTTCAGAAGAAGCTAGCGCGTTTCTTGATAGTATTGTTAGCAATTTTTCTCTTGAAGATGCTCAGCGTGTTAAAGATATTGAAAGCACCACTAACCATGACGTAAAAGCGGTTGAATACTTAATTAAAGAAAAACTACTTGCCGTCAAAGATCAGTTTCCAGAACTTGAAGATGCTTCTGAGTTCGTTCACTTTGCTTGCACTTCAGAAGACATCAATAACCTGTCCCATGGTTTAATGCTTTCAAATGGTTTGAAACAAAGCATCTTGCCTGCAATGAAGTCGGTGATTGCGAAAATGCAGGAACTAGCACTTGAATACGCTGAACAGCCAATGCTGTGCCGAACACATGGCCAGACAGCTTCACCTTCGACGATGGGTAAAGAATTTGCCAATGTCGTGGCGCGTTTGAATATTCAATTATCGAAAATAGAGAATGTTGAAATTTTAGGTAAAATCAACGGCGCAGTGGGTAATTACAATGCTCACTTCTCGGCTTACCCAAATGTTGACTGGGCGGCAAATGCCCAACGCTTTATTGAGAACCTTGGCTTAAGCTTTAACCCTTACACCACTCAAATTGAGCCACATGACTATATTGCAGAATTATTTGATGCCATAGCGCGCTTCAACACGATTTTAATCGATTTCGACAGAGACATCTGGGCTTATATTTCACTTGGGTTTTTCAAGCAAAAAACTATTGCTGGCGAAGTAGGGTCTTCTACCATGCCGCATAAAGTTAACCCAATTGACTTTGAAAACTCTGAAGGTAACTTGGGTTTAGCGAATGCGATTCTTGGCCATTTAGCTGAAAAACTCCCAATTTCCCGCTGGCAGCGAGATCTAACTGATTCTACGGTGTTAAGAAACTTAGGTGTGGGGCTTGCGCATAGTTTAATTGCTTTCCAGTCAACCTTAAAAGGCTTGAACAAACTTGAAATCAACCCTGAAAAGCTTCTGGCTGATTTGGATAACGCTTGGGAAATCATGGCTGAGCCAATTCAAACGGTCATGCGTCGCTATAAAATAGATCAGCCTTATGAGAAATTGAAAGCTTTAACGCGTGGCAACGTGATGAATCAGGAAACAATTCAAGCTTTCGTGAATACCCTTGAAATTCCTCAGTCTGCGAAAGATGAGTTACTAAAACTAACGCCTGCAACCTATATTGGCAACGCAGTGACTCAAGCTAAAGCTATTACTATCTAGTTCTAAATATAGAAACACTGCATGGCGAATTAAGCGCTGAGCAGTGTTTCTAATAGAATGCCTCTGTCTTACAGGTGTGCAAATCTCTGAGTTCGCTTATTCACCTTCAATCCCGTCTTCATCGCCAAGCTCATCAAAAATTAAAGCCCCGCAAACCAACAACTGTTCAACAGTAGAAAAATTGTCTGCATCACTAATTAGGTTTTCGATTGCTTGTAAGTCAATACCTTCAAAATCAGATAGCTGTTCAGCTAATGACAAGGTCACTGTGTATGATTGACCGTCAACGAATAAAGTACAGCCATTACGCTTTGTATATGCAAATCTTGATGCTGAATTTCTATACAGCAGCTCACCATCATTAATCCGCTCAACCCAATCACTTGAATCAAAAGATAGAAGCTCCTGATCAGGATATTTCCGCTCAGTGACATACTTGCCGAACCAAGCTGAGATCGACTCTTCACTCAAAAGGGCTTTAGAAAGCATACTCTTCAACTGCTCAATGGACGCTTGCGGGATCTCCCCTGTTGAGGCCTTTAGAGACGATATCGAATCTTCATACCGATCATCTTCCAATAACGTTTCTAGCGATGTCGTCGCCATGCCATCAACAATATCCCGAATGCTTGGCGATCGAAACCCAACGGAATACGTTAAACTGTTTTCAATAGAGACGCCTAAATGAGCATGCTTAGAAGGAATATAAAGCATATCACCTGGGTTCAAGGTTACTTCCAACTCAGCCTCAAACTCTTTTAAAATACGCACAGGCATATCGGGCACTAACTCACTGTGCGAACCGCAGACACTACCGACTTGCCACTTTCGACTCCCCTCTCCTTGGATCAAAAATACATCATAAAAGTCATAGTGCTGTGATACTGTCCCGCCTGTTGGTGCATAACTCACCATAATGTCATCCAAGCGCCAGCTCGGTAGAAAACTAAAGCCACTAAGGATTTCTTTTATTTCAGGCACCCACTGATCAACACCTTGTACTAATAGTGTCCAGTCCGTCTTTGGCAACGATGAAAAACGCGCCTCTTCAAAAGGACCATGTTCGAGTTTCCATTCATTTTTTTCTTGAATAATCAGCCGGGACTCCGCCTCTTCTTCAAGTGAAAGGCCTGCCAGATCATCTGGTTCCAACCAGTATGGGTCACTAAATGCGCGACGTATAACCATTGGCTTTTTTTGCCAATAGTCACTTAAAAAAGTTTTTACATCGAAATTGTCTAATTTCATTCTTTTCCTTCAGTGCTTAATATTTATTAATGCCAATCATTATACAAGTGAGGTCGTATTATTTTAATTCACATTCAAATCAATATGAGTGAATTTTGAAAGAAGCATCAAGTGTGACTCACAAACAATAAATCGTAAATTTTGAATTAATGAAAACTCTTTATAAAATACAACTTGGGTCAAGCTATCAGCTTTCAGCATGCTAAATTTGATCACAAATTAAGCAATTTATACTAGACCTACTACAGCAAGGTAGTTTATATTTCGATAACCAGAATTACTTTATTTCATTGAGTGCTTAATACATCATGTCTCTAATTAAGATAAAACACTATACGAAAGACACACTCAGTCAGGAGGTAGCTGACCAACTTCAACAGCTAAGCCCTAATTCACTGACACCTTATTTTCAACAATATGGCACAGAACCCGATCGAGTTGCGCACTGCTTTACCGTTTCAAACAATGAGGCTATTTTAGGCTTTGCACTATTAAGCACACTCCATGACATGGCAACTCTTCATTCAGTTTTTATAAAAAAAGAATATCGACGAAAGTCATTAGGCCAAAAACTCACCCTACATTTGTTAACTACAACCGTTCGATTTGGCTGCAAAAAAGTAAAATTAGAAACTGAAAAAAGCCAACTTAACTTCTTTAAAAACCTCGGTTTTGTTGTCACCAAAGAGCCGTGTCCAAAAGCTCAAACGACTCATTTCAAACTTGAAAACCCCTGCCCTGCTTATTTTATTTCAGCTTATAAACAAACCCAAATTGAAAATCAGCAAAAAAAATCAAAGACAACCCAACCATTAGTATTGTCTCAAGATAAAACCATTTACAACTTTCATGATGAAACCCAGTTCTTAGCTTTACACCGTAACATGTTGTCACAAGCAAAACGCCGAATCTGGATTATGTCTAATGCCATTAATTCTTCTTTATTAAAGGATGAACAGTTTAGTCAGTCGTTATTACAACTAGCTAAAAACAACCCTCAAGCTGAAATCAGAATTTTATTAGAAGACGGAAAAGCGGGGGCAGGACATTTTAATCCGCTCATTAATCTCGCACAACGCTTATCAAGCTTTGTAGAAATACGATCACTACCAGGTAATTCAAATAATTTTAGCGAATGGGTAACACTTGTTGATTTTTCAGCAGGCATTTACCGAAAAACTTTAAGCAGTTATACCGGCTTTGCAACGTATGATAATCAATTGATTGCTCAGCGCCTTATTGCAAAGTTCGAAGACCAATGGCAGTTTGCCAAGCCTTCAATTGAATTTAGACGCTTAGCAATTTAACAATTTGTTCGACACATATTCTTATAGCCGACATAAAAAAGGCCTTGTTTTTACAAACAAGGCCTTTTTAGTTCATGCTAACAATTACTTATTCGCTAACTTAGCTTTTAATTCTAAACGGCGTCTGTGTAGAACAGGCTCAGTGTAACCACTTGGCTGCTTGGTACCTTCAACAACTAATTCAAGCGCAGCTTGGTAAGCAACACTTTCTTCAAAGTTGTCAGCCATGTTTTGATACTCTGGGTCGCCAGCGTTTTGCTGATCAACCACACCCGCCATACGCTGAAGGGTTTCAACAACTTGCGCTTCAGTACACATACCATGACGTAACCAGTTAGACATATGCTGAGATGAAATACGAAGTGTTGCACGATCTTCCATCAAACCAACATTATGAATATCTGGAACCTTGGAACAACCTACACCATGATCAATCCAACGAACAACATAACCCAGAATACCCTGCGCATTGTTATCCATTTCCTGTTGAATTTCTTCAGCTGTTAATGAACTTGGGTCAGCCAAAAGTGGAACCGTTAAGATATCATCAACTGATGCGTGGTCACGTGCCTTCAAATCATCTTGAGTTTTGAATACATCAATCTGATGGTAGTGCATTGCATGTAATGCTGCTGCAGTAGGTGAAGGAACCCATGCAGTGTTTGCACCGGCTTTAGGGTGACCGGCTTTCTGCTCCATCATCATGCCCATTTCATCAGGGATCGGCCACATGCCTTTACCAATTTGTGCACGCCCTTGAAGGCCGGTTTCTAAACCTGTATCAACGTTCCAATCTTCATAAGCGGCAATCCATTTCTGCTGCTTCATGATTGTTTTAGGAATGATCACACCCGCTTCCATTGAAGTATGAATTTCATCACCAGTACGATCCAAAAAGCC
>CAJWBJ010000105.1 GCA_913020495.1 uncultured Oleiphilus sp. | reverse complement strand
CAACAGCAACACCCTGAACTAAATGAGCAGGAACAAGCAGAGAAATTCGTCGGCATCATTGGCGGCGGCATTGACACAGGTTTTTCAGAAGCGCGTGAAATTCTGGATGGTTTAGGGGTTTTAAAAGATGAAATTGCTGAAAATATCGACAAGACTTACGATTTAATTCAAGACGGACTCATTGCATTTAGAGAGAAGTATGAGTTACCTGAAAACGAAGAATAGTTATTCTAACCGATAGATCGTAACACCAAGCAGACAAACCACTAGAACTGCTTGGTTTGTAATGTTACTTAGGCTTCTGAGTAGCCTCAAATGCAGCAAGCTGCTCAGGTGTAGCTTTGAGCTGATGATTATCTTTCCACTCTGAATAGGGCATACCGTAAACAGACTCTCTCGCCTGATCATAGTCAACTTCAACATTTTGATCTTTCGCAGCTGCCATATACCATTTCGCTAAACAATTTCGACAAAAATTAGCCTGAATCATTAAATCGATATTCTGCACTTCTTTATGATCATCAAAGTGTTTTAGTAAACGACGAAACGCAGCAGCTTCGATTTCAGTACGTTGCTGATCGGTCATTTCTATTTGCTTAGTCATGAAAGCCTCTTGGTTAAGGTAGGTTATAAAGCACAATGCCTTCTAACGTAATAAGCTTATGATAAATCAGGATTCAGCTTTCAGCACTATAAATAAGCGATTAAATCACCTCATTCAAGCACTTCTGACATCCATCGTAATATCTGCATGAAATACGTTTGCTCCCTCAGTATCAAACACATCAACACTGACCACTTTATCGCCGGACTCGCTGAAATCAATTCCTTCTGAAGTTGCGACGCCTCGTAGATCGGTTTTAGCTTTAGCAAGATATTGCACCGTCATACCTTTGGGTATCCAACGATAACCAGCAGGAACAGTAACGTCCGTTAAAGTGCCTGCAACAAGCTCCGCCAAATTACACATAGCAATCGCATGTACAGTGCCAATATGGTTTTGAATTTCTCGACATTTAGTTATTTTGGCTTCAGCATAACCTGGCTTTAAATCAACAAACTCAGGATCAATGGTGGAAAAATACGGGGCCATCTGGCAAATAATCTCACCAAACGCTTCAGGACCGGCTTGTTGATATGCGGTTAATAATTGACTCATATACCTCACCTTGGTTATTTAGATAATTTCTTGTCGGCTCTATCTTTCGTTTCATCAATAGACACGATAAACTCTACACAATACCAGAACTAAATTCTAGAATAATATTCTAATCGTGCTTTTATCGACAAATCTATGAACAAATCAAAAGAACATATTTTAGCTGGCGCCTTGAAATGCTTTATAAATAAAGGCGTCGAGAGCACCACCATTGCTGATATTCGCGACGTTTCTGGCGTTAGTGTTGGCAGTATTTACCACCACTTCAACAATAAAAACGGCATCGTGGTGGCACTTTTTTTAAATGGCGTCAGCAACCATAGTGCACGTCAGGAAATCGCATTGTCTGAGGCAAATACAGCCAAAGAAGGCGTGAAGGCCGTCGTAAAATGCTATATAGATTGGATAGACGAAAATCCTGACTGGGCTCGCTTTGTATTTCGCTACCGAAGTTTGGTCGAGAACAGCCAACAAAAAGAACAACATGAGCAGCAAAAAAGAGCACACTTCAAACGCCTTCGTGATTGGTTTTTCCCCTACATTGAACGGAATGAAATTAAAAAACTGCCTTTTGAGGTTTATCACGCACTGATTATTGGCCCTTCTCAAGACTTTGCTTTACGCTGGCTAGCAGATAAAACTAAAACAGAACTAATTGAGCACCGCGAGTTATATGCAGAGGCGGCATGGCAGGCAATTAGAACAGGGTAAACAGACAGCTTTCAACTTCAAGCCAAAAACAAACTAAAAGGATTTAGTATGGCAATTACAGACTGGCCAATAAATGAACGCCCCAGAGAGAAACTCTTAAATCATGGCGCAAATAGCTTAAGCGACGCAGAGCTTTTAGCCATTTTTTTAAGGGTAGGAATGCGGGGCAAAACGGCTCTCGATCTTGCCCGTGACCTTATCAACTATTATGGTAACTTAAAGTCTTTACTTATGAGCAGTGAAGCTGATTTTTGCGCTTTCCCTGGTATGGGGCCCGCAAAATATGTTCAACTTCAAGCCTCATTAGAAATGAGTAAACGCTTTTTTCACAACGAGATGTGTGAAAGCAATATCATCACCAGCCCGGCAGCCAGCAAACAATTCTTGCTTAGCGCTTTAGGCAATAGACAACACGAAGTCTTTGCCTGTTTATACTTAGATACACAACACAAAATACTTGGTTTTGAAGAGCTGTTTCGAGGCACTCTGGACTCTGCATCTGTTTACCCTAGGGAAGTCATCCAAAGTGTTCTAAAAAAAGGCGCTGCCGCCGTAATTTTCTGCCATAATCACCCTTCAGGATCTACTAAAGCCAGCCATGCTGATATTCAGTTAACTGAGCGACTCAAAAAAGCGCTTGACCTAATAGATGTTAGAGTACTCGATCACATGATCGTTGCAGGCCATCAGGTTATGAGCTTCGCTGAACAAGGCCTACTATGATAGCAGAAAGCATTAAATTCGACATTTTAGTCTCATTTAATGTAATTCTCTTTGCGATCGAAAAGGCTTTCTGGTATAAAGGCGGGCTCTTTAGTAAGGACTTTAAAAAAGTCCGACGATTTGAATTTATTTTAACGTGCCTTCAAGGGTCGTTGAGAAGTTGGAGGCAAGGTTACAATGTCTAAAGTATGTCAAGTTACAGGCAAGCGCCCAGTAACAGGAAATAATGTTTCACACGCAAAAAACCGCACACGTCGTCGTTTTTTGCCTAACTTGCAATCTCACCGTTTTTGGGTTGAGAGCGAGAACCGTTTTGTTAAGCTACGTTTATCTACTAAGGGTATGCGTATTATTGACAAGAAAGGTATTGATACTGTCCTGAGCGAACTACGCGCTCGCGGCGAAAAGGTTTAAGGGGAATATACAATGCGTGATAAAATACGTTTAGTTTCAAGCGCGGGTACTGGTCATTTCTATACGACTGACAAGAACAAACGCAACATGCCAGAAAAAATGGAAATCAAAAAGTTCGACCCTGTCGTTCGTAAGCACGTAATGTACAAAGAAGCTAAAATCAAATAGTGATTTTGCTTTAGCATTTAGTCTTATGCTTCCATTAAAAAAACCGACGCTTTTAATAAAAACGTCGGTTTTTTTGTTTATTGCTTCTTGAGATTCAAGCTATTGATGATAAGAGTCAGGTAAACGCACATCCAAGGCAATAGGCAAATGATCCGACACCGGAAACGGCACGACACCCGCCTTCTTAATCACTAACGAACGACTCACCAGAATATGATCCAAGCCCTTTTCAGGCCGCCAGCTAGGAAAGGTATGAGACACACCAGGCAAAGCAACCAAACCGGAAGTTTTCAACGGGGAATCATGCAAAAGCTTTTCCGCATGAGTATTCATATCTCCCATTAAAATAATATGCTCGAAGCCTTCAATTAAGTCTCGCACAAAACGTAACTGCTGTGTTTGCGCACTAACACTTAAAGACAAGTGCATTATCACCAATACAATTGGATCATCCACTTTCCCATACTGGGCAACAATCACCCCCCGCCCAGGAATTAAACCAGGCAAACTATACTCATCCACCTGAATCGGCCTAAAACGACTCAGCAAACCGTTACTATGCTTAGCAATCGGTCCAAAATTACGATTTAGCTGTTGATACCAATATGAAAATTCACCTTCTTTCGCCAAATACTCAACCTGATTAACAAAGCCACTTCTCAAACTGCCGCCATCAACCTCCTGCAAAGCAACCACATCATAGTTTTTTAGCAGCACTGCAATTTTATCAAGATTATCCTGTCGATTTTTATGAGGAAGAATATGCTGCCAGCTACGCGTAAGATAGTGACGGTACGACGATGTTGAGATCCCAACCTGAATATTAAAGGTCAGTAAACGAATTGTTTGCGTAGTATCAAGGTATGGAGTTTGATCAATCACCGATTGATCAGCAATTTTGGAAGAAGATTCTAATGGCGATAGAATCCTGTTTAGATGAAATTTCAATCGCTTGCGCATAATACCACTTAAGACCTTTATACGATTGAGAACGCAGATTGAAGATACGCGCCCTGAAGGACGCTATATCTTAGTAAGACGTCTACAGTAGCATTACTTTTTTAAGCTTTCACGCTCTTTGTGAATCAAAAAATTAGCAATTTTTAGCATATTAGGAAAGCCCCCTGCATCTCGTACCCCAATCTTATATTTACCATTTACAATTAATGCAGGCACACCCGAGATACGTAAGCTCTTAATTTTTTTCGTTGCTTTTTCAATCGCTTCTTCAACTTTTGATATTTTTCTAAAACCTTTCGCTTCAAAAATAGCGTCGTAGTCTTCTGACTTGACACCCTGAGCAATAAATAAAGGCTTCAGATCATCGACATCTTTATATTTTTTTGGGCTTGCTTGAATTGCATCAAATAAAGGCTGGTGCATTTTTTTCTGCACCCCCAGAAATTCAGCCGCATAATATGCTTTAGCATGCTCTACCCAACCAGGAAAAGTCGCAGGCATTAGTTTAAAATCAACATCATCAGCTAACTCCGACTCCCACTTAGGAAGATGATCATTGTTAAACTCATAACAATGCGGGCAACCGTACCAAAACAGTTCTAGCACCTCTATCTTACTTGGGTCTGCAGTTTTAACCGGATATGGTAATTCCTTGTAGTGACGGCCTTTTTCCCAAATATCAGCAGCATAACCAAAGGAGCTTACACAAAGTAATACCAGCAATAGCGGCAATAAACGTAATTTAAATAGACGCATGAACCATTCCTCTTCTGTTTTATCAATAATAATGATCATTTAAGTTTAGATACGACATCATAACGAGGCACAAATCAGTGCTCAAGAAAACTTACATGACTATTTCGTTAGACTAAACAGGCACAAAAAAACCCTCACAAGGAGGGTTTTTTACAAACTCAAAATTTTACTTATGCAAACCAGAGATATAACTCGCTAACGATTCAATTTCTTTATCGCTTAGCCTTGCAGCAACTGCACGCATTACACGAGCCTCGCCATCATTAGCCCGCTCACCACTTCGAAAGTTCTTTAATTGCTTAGCAAGATAATCAGCCTGCTGACCCGCTAATGCTGGAAATACTGCCAGCTCAACACCTTCCCCTGCAGGACCATGACAAGCGGTACAAGCAGCGACGTTCGTTGCTGGATTTCCAGCTCGGTATAATTCTTCACCCTTAGCAACTAAATCTTTCTTTGCCTGACCACCAGTTGCCACCTGAGATTGATAAAATGCCGCCAGATTATTGAAATCCTGAACGGTTAATCCATCCAAGAGCCCGGTCATTTCAACAACTGGACGAGCGCCACTTTTGATGTCAGCCATTTGCTTCACAAGATACTTTACACCCTGACCCGCCAACTTAGGAAAGTTGCCCACGACACTATTACCATCAGCACCATGACAACCCGCACAAATTGCTGAAGCTGCTTTTCCTGCATCAACATCAGCTGCTGAAGCGCCATAAGTTCCAGCCAAACCAACAACTAACAATATACTTGTAAAAATATTTCTCATTTTTATCTCGCTCACTCTCATTCGAAATGCACAAACCAGCCTGAAAACAAATAACCCGAGTATCATTATGAACTATAAATCCATAACAACAACAGAAAGATCAGGCAAAAAATTTTGGGCTATTATACACTAAGCCCTTCTTGATAAAACCCTTACCTTACAGTACGGCCTTCTTATCATTGCCTTAACATTAGTACCTTAAAAATTGACTTAAATATGACTTCACTTTCGATTGCTTATAATAGCGCTTCTTTTTCCCGAAGCGCCTCAAAACTCTCAAACTGCCCCGAAGATGATGGCATCGAAATCGCCTTTGCTGGTCGCTCCAACGCGGGGAAATCATCAGCAATTAATTCAATTACCAACAATAAAAAATTAGCCCGAACAAGTAAAACCCCCGGACGCACACAATTAATTAATTTCTTTGATTTGAGCACACAAGGCGTTCGCTTAGTTGATCTTCCTGGCTATGGCTATGCAAAAGTTTCGTTGGCATTAAAGTCTGAATGGGGAAAACATTTAGATGATTATTTACGAAATCGTGAAAGCCTCTCTGCTCTAGTGTTAATTATGGATATTCGAAAACCACTGACTGATTTCGACAATATGATGCTCGACTGGTCTGACCAATGTGAACTACCAACAGTAATACTGCTCACTAAGAGCGATAAGATGAAGTACGGGCCATCCAAGCAAGTATATTTCCAAGTCAAAAAAGCGCTCGAAGAACACTCATCACTAGTTGATGTTATTTTATTTTCCAGTTTGAAGAAATCCGGTGTCGATGAGGTTCGAACACAACTGACTGAAATAGTGCAAGAAAAAATGGGGATATAGCTCACCCCATGCCAGATTAAATCCCCGAATTAGGTACGATCCCATCAAAACGATAAGCAGCCTGTAACTCAGTTGCCAGTGCCTGCTTATCCTCATGTAAATAAGGCATGACATAATCTAATATTTGGTACACACCATGCTTAATAGTTTGTCGGTTCAGCGCATTAGACCCCTTTTCTTCATCATGCACTGTTTTTAGGTAAGTCATCCAGTTAGTCACAATCAACCAGGTATTTAATGCTTTTGACTGACGCTGGGAGTCGGTCATTGGTCGATATATTTCACTTTTTTCCATCTCATAAATAATCGCCCTGACGCTCTCCAAACAATCTAAAGTAAATTGACGATAATCCTTACGTAAGCGCTCGTCACTTTCTAATAAGTGCTCTAGATCTCTGTGAAGAAAACGATAAGCCCATAAACCATTAAAAACCGCATCAAGGTAAGCAATCAGGTCATTAATGTGAATCGCCCGATCAAAAGGTACATTCAAATAGGTGTCGACCATTAACTTATAGTTTTTGAAAATTTCATAAATAATGTCGCTCTTGTTCCGAAAATGATAATACAAATTACCAGGAGATATATTTAAGTGCGCAGCAATATGGTTAGTCGATACATTACGCTCTCCATTCTCATTAAAAAGATCCAGGCTTGCTAAAATAATTTTATCTTTCGTTTTCATCTAAAGAGTGTTTCCAGTATTTAATTTTACAACGAACTTTTTAGCTCATCATCACATCAAAATATGCGAAGGGCGCACTCTAATGAGTGATGCCGAGTTTCGCAATATCTGAAACCTAGCACGAGAACCAAGTCTCCTAAATATCAACAATCGAGCCTCAATATTTGTGACTATCGGTCATATTTAATATTTCTACTGTTGACTTTTTAGAGTATATACTCTAAAAATACAAAACATAGTGTTGTAAGAGTTATTTTCATTTTATTTTTTTTACAGGATACTTCCAAATGGTCGCTAAAGTTATTCAGATTACTGAAAGCAAAAAACAAATAAAACACATGAACCAAGTATTTGATGAACAAAAAGCAGCATTTCGAAAAAACCCAATGCCGTCTTACGAAGAGCGTATTGCGAACCTAAAAAAGCTTCGCAGTATGCTTATGGATAATCAACAAGCCATTATTGATGCCATTACTGAGGATTTTTCTTGCAGATCAACCGAAGAAACAAAACTAGCCGAGTTAGTGACATCTATACACAGTATTGATTACACCCTCAAAAACTTAAAATCCTGGATGGCCATAGATAAGAAAAAAGTATCTCCTTTATTCCAGCCAGCTACAAGCTTTGTTCAATATCAGCCTCTGGGGGTGATCGGTATTATTTCACCGTGGAACTATACAGTAGCGTTATCAATGGGCCCTCTCATTGCCGCATTCGCTGCAGGCAACCGCTCAATGATCAAGATGTCTGAATTTACGCCAGTTACTTCAGCGTTAATTGAAAACCTGATTCATAATGCCTTCCCTCAAGATTTGGTCACAGTGATTAATGGTGATGCAGAAGTAGCAACCGAGTTTTCGGGTATCCCGTGGAACCACCTACTATTTACAGGTTCAACAGCCGTGGGCCGACACGTCATGCGTGCAGCAGCAGCTAATTTAACACCCGTTACATTGGAGTTAGGCGGCAAGTCACCCACTATTATTTCTGATGATGTTGATATGGATGACGCCATTCAACCTATCGCTTTTGGTAAAGCCTTTAATGCAGGACAAACCTGTGTAGCACCTGATTATATTCTATGTCCAGAACATCGACTTGAGCACTTTGTAGACCGGTTCCAACATTTTATTGCTAAAATGTACCCGACCCTCAAACACAATAAAGACTACACAAGTGTCATAGATCAGCGTCAATATGCTCGCCTTCAATCATACTTGGATGATGCCCGAGCTAAAGGTGCATCTATTATTGAGTGCAACAGTGCCGACGAAGATATGAATGAAGGCACTCGAAAGATGCCTATCTATTTAGTATTGAACGCCACCGACGACATGCTGGTTCTACAAGAGGAATTATTTGGGCCAATCCTGCCTGTTATTGCGACCAAATCAATAGATGATGCGCTTAACTACATCAACGACCGACCATCACCACTTGCTCTGTATTACTTTGGCAAAGACAAGGACGAACAACAACATGTACTTGATCAGGTTCGAGCTGGCGGGGTTTGCATAAACGATACAATCTCTCATTTTGCCCAAGAGGACTTACACTTCGGGGGCGTAGGCGAGTCAGGTATGGGAAGTTATCATGGAGAACAGGGATTCTTGACTTTCTCTCATGCGAAGTCGGTTTTCAAGAAGTCAGGATTTAACAGCACGAAGTTCGCTTATCCTCCTTATGGCAAAGCAATTCATAAAGCTATATTTTCTATCTTTTTACGCTAACATCATCACTAGCATGGCCAAGTGCCATGCTAGTGATCTGGAAAGTTGTTTCAAATTTAGTTAATATTCAGCCCCTTATATTTCACCTTCTTTTTATCTTGTTATTTTGAGATGCTCGGGGCTTAAATTACAATGAATATAGTCGTCTATCCTGGTACCTTTGATCCAATTACAAATGGTCATACCAACATTGTTGAACGCGCAGCAAAACTGTTCGATAAAGTCATTATTGCAGTTGCAGCCAGCCCTAAAAAACAACCATTATTTCCGATAGAAACACGCGTCGAAATGGCAAGAGAAGTTTTATCACACCTTGACAATATTGAAGTGATTGGTTTTGAGAATCTATTGGCTGAGTTTGTCATTGAGCATAAAGTAAATATTATTTTAAGGGGCTTACGCGCCGTCTCAGACTTTGAGTTTGAATTTCAGCTGGCTGATATGAACCGCCGTTTAGTACCTCAAGCTGAAAGCTTGTTCCTGACACCTGACAACCACTTGTCTTATATCTCATCCACTTTAATTCGCGAAATAGCTACTCTAGGTGGGGATGTCACAGAATTTGTTAGCCCTGTCGTTGTGGAAGCATTAAACAAACAATTTAAAAACGCCTAAAATTTTAAGACGAGACCCTATACATGGCATTACTAATTACTGACGACTGCATCAACTGTGATGTATGTGAACCAGAATGTCCGAATGAAGCAATTACTGCCGGAGAAGAAATTTATATTATCGACCCGAACAAATGCACAGAGTGTGTTGGACACTACGACGAACCACAATGCCAGTTAGTTTGCCCTGTTGACTGTATTCCTTTAGATCCTGAACACAACGAAGACAAAGATGCGCTCATGGCAAAATATATTAAACTAACCAGTTAACAAGCTGAGCTAAACCCTTAATTCAAAAGCATTTGATGACTTTTTAGTATTCTGTACTACACTAAATAAAGTACTCAATAATTTGGATTAAACATGGCAAAAAAAGAAGATACCGAGCAAGAAGCCCCCGAAAATAAAGAGCCTCTAACAGAAGAACAACGAATAGCTCAACTGGAAAAAAAAGCAGGCACGAATAAGCTAGTCTTATTTAGTATGGCATTAGTGCTTGTGATTGTTATTTCGATGCTAGTAACCGCTTTCACTCTTTTGATTTTTAAAGATACTAAAAAATCAAATAATGAAGCGGACACCGGGCTACAGACAGAAGTATTAGAACTTAAACAGCAACTGGGCAACCTTGATTCAAAACTTAATGATTTTTCATTAACAATTCCTGAGCTAAAAGGGCAGCTCGCCAACACCCAAAACACGACCCTTAAAAGAGTAATGCTTGAACAAGAACAAAGTTTTCAGACATTTTTAACTGCTTTGCAGTCAGGCACTTATGACTTGGCACATATGGTTCCAGGCTCTAGAACATGGTTAGAACAATATAGTGAACAAATAAGCCAAGCAATGACACATAGCAAAGACCGAATTAATTCACTAAAAAGTTTAAATTCAAGTGAAGCACTTAGTAAAGATGACCCATTTTTTGGTGACGATTTTTAGCCATATTAGCTTAGTTAGCTTCTATTTAAGTACCTTACCTAAAGCCGGTATCTCACTTTTCGTCACGAGTTCCGGCCCCATCAAGATCGCTAACCACTGTGTTTCCTGACTACTTTCAAATGCAATTTTCAGCAACATCGTCAAAGGCACCGACAGTAGCATACCCACAGGGCCAAGCACCCAGCCCCAAAAAACCAAAGACAAAAACACCACCAATGTTGATAAACCAAGCTCACGCCCCATGTAGCGCGGCTCTATCACACTCCCCATCACCATATTTGTCACGACATAACCCAAAGCAGTTAATAAAGCATAGAATGGCCCCAACTGTATTAAAGCAAGCAATGTCGTCGGCACTGCCGCAATAATTGACCCTATATTTGGTACAAAATTAAATAAGAATGCAATTAAGCTCCAAAGCATCGGATACTCCACCCCTAAGATGCGCAGCCAGATATAGATTACGCCTCCGGTTGCTAAGCTAATCATTACTTTTATAGTCATATACTGCTTAACATTGTCTAAAAAGCGCTGAATATGATTCATGTGCGCACTACTCTCACCAAATGCCAAATGAAGTTTTGCAGGTAAAGACACCCCCTCAAACAACATAAAAATAACTGTCAGAATGATCAGAAATGAGTTGGAGAGCACACCGCCAAGATTACCTAAAGTTTTTACCGCCATATTAAAAACAGTGGACGGATCGAAATGCTGTAGGAGTTTCTCTTTTGGAATATCAATCCCCCAAGCGCCCAATAATGTAAACAGCTCACCCGTTTGCGCTCTGAGCCGTTCTTGATAAATAGGCAAGTCTTGTGAGAAGTTATTAAGTGAAGTGGTAATAATCGATATAAACACTAATTGTATTAAACAAATAAATATGACGACAAGAATCAGTGACAGCCAATGAGGTAAGCCTTTATTCGACATGTAAAGAAAAGGCGGCGCACAAATAATGGCAAAAAAACCAGACAATAAGAACGTTACCATTAGGGACTCTGCAGAACGCAGACCAGCCACCACCACAACAAAAGCCGCTAATACAAACAGCACTCGTGTTGCACTTGAAAACCCATTTCCTGTTTTCATTATTTTTCCCTGTTTAAGATTGTTATACTACTGCTCATTTTTCGTCGGCGCTGATCTGTACGACACGTTGTTTCAATGACTAAGTGAATCATACGAACATTTTAATCAATACGCTGCAAAATATAACTAAAAAGTGCTTTCACTATAACCGTCCCTTTAAGTTACTTTATCATCCCGGAGCGTTTTTCAATCAGATCCCAGCTCGCTTGTAGTTTTTCAGCATTAAACAATGGATTCCGTATAAAACGACGGCCGGAATGTCAGCGGTTTGAGTCATGCAATACTCTCTTGAAGCACTCTTTTGGCTCTATTTCACCCAAACCTTAACAAAACTTAAGGGCAATATTGGAAAAAACATGAATAATAAGCCAGTATAAAAGGATTCATTCAATTTAAGACTAAAAGATCACAAGTATTAACTATGTCAGATAGCCGTAACGACCCTAGAACACCGATGAAATGCCAAGTCAAAGTAACCCATGACAGCATCGGCGAGATTCTCGTTAACACTCGCGACATTTCAGATGGCGGTATTTTTCTCTTAACAGAAGATATCGATATGCCGCCAGTCGGCACAATCGTCCAGGGCCAAGTTCAGGGTATGGGCATGGTAGCCCCCATTCTTAAAATGAAAATCGTTCGTCTTGAACCTGCAGGTATTGGCCTTAAGTTTATCAACGAATAACATCCTCTAATTTTTTCACAATTCATTTATCTTTTAAACTTTCTATAAGGAAATTTACTATGCGTATTGCTTTATATAGCGCTCTTTCATTTAGCTTGCTTGCGTCAACGGCTCTGGCTGAAACAGCACCTTCAACACCTCCCTCAACACCTAAAAAGCAATATAACGAGCCAACACGCGGCTTTTTTATAGAGCACGGCACCGTGAGCAAGCAAAGTCAGGTATCGATCGAACTGAGTACTGGTTCAGATAGTTTCGATAACGGTGGTGGCATTCGTCTTGGTTTGCCTAATTCTGAGTTGATCATTAATAGCGGCATTGATGCGAACGGCTCAAACTCAGCGCTTTTTAAATATGCCATGAAAGACTTTAAAACGAGTAACGATTCTAGCAATGCCATACAGTGGGCACTACTCGGCGGTGTTTCACAATTTAATATCGAAGACGGCGCTCATAACACCAGCGTGGTATTTGGTCTTGCTGCAACCGTTGAAGCGGATGCAGGAACTTTTTCGCTTAGCCCTCAACTAGTCCATAGCAGTAACAGCAGCTCAGAAAGTGATACCTACGTAGATATTGACTTAGGTGCTTATGTTGGCGTGATCGACACCGTATCAGGGCTTTTTTCTTTAGGCGTAGAAGGTAGCTTCACCACACAAGATGATACTGATAATAGCTTCGCCTTTGGTGGGCGCTGGGCTTATAACGAGCGTGTAAATATTGATATTGTTCCGCTTATTCTGCAGGAAAGAGATGTATCAGGTATACCTGGATTAGTTCGACT
>CAJWBJ010000104.1 GCA_913020495.1 uncultured Oleiphilus sp. | reverse complement strand
CGTTGCCAAGAGGTAATTGATCGTTGCTGGCAGCTAGATGATAAAAACCCTATTGCATTTATACATGATGTCGGTGCGGGTGGCTTATCGAATGCCTTTCCTGAATTAGTTAAAGATGGTGGTCGTGGTGGACGGTTTGATTTAAGAAAAATACCTAACGATGAGCCTGGCATGGCGCCACATGAAATCTGGTGTAATGAGTCGCAAGAGCGTTATGTTATTGCTGTAATGCCTGAAGATCTTGCACGCTTTGAAGCCATTTGCGAGCGCGAGCGTTGCCCTTATTCTGTGGTTGGTGAAGCGGTTAAAGAAGAGGAAATAACTTTAGAAGACCCACATTTCGATAATAAACCTGTCGATTTGCCAATGTCTGTTTTATTTGGCAAGCCACCTAAAATGCATCGTTCTGTTGAAAGTGAATCTTTCACTAAACCGATGTTTGAATCGAGTGATGTTAATGTAAAAGAAGCGGCAGAGAAAATTCTAAAGCTACCAAGTGTTGCCAGTAAGAACTTTCTGATAACAATTGGCGATCGTTCTATTACCGGTATGGTAACGCGCGATCAAATGGTAGGACCTTGGCAGATACCTGTTGCTGACGTTGCGGTAACATCGGTTGACTTAGACGGTTACCTCGGCGAAGCCATGGCAATGGGTGAAAGAACACCTATTGCGAACATCGATGCTCCTGCTTCTGGTCGAATGGCGGTTGGTGAAGTTGTGACCAATATGGCAGCAGCATCAATTGGCAAAATTTCAGACATTCGACTTTCCGCTAATTGGATGGTTGCTGCTGGTCACCCGGGAGAAGACGATAACCTTTACAAAACAGTACAAGCTGTAGGGATGGAGTTGTGCCCAGCATTAGGCATTTCAATTCCAGTAGGCAAAGATTCCATGTCTATGAAAACAACCTGGCAGGAGGGGCGCGATACGCAAACCGTTACGTCGCCTTTATCTCTAGTGATCACTGGTTTCTCTCCTGTTAACGATGTAAGGCGTACTCTAACACCAGAATTACAAACTGATCAGGGTAAGACTGACTTGATCTTGATTGATCTTGCGAATGGACAGAACCGTTTAGGTGGTTCAGCTTTAGCTCAGGTCTATAAACAGGTCGGTGCGGTAGCCCCAGACTTGGATGATGCTGAAGACTTAAAAGCTTTCTTTGCTGTTATTCAGGGTTTGAATGCAGATGAAAAATTACTTGCTTATCATGATCGTTCAGATGGCGGCGTATTTACCACATTAGCGGAAATGTCTTTTGCAGGGCATGTTGGTATAGACGTTAAATTAGACTTACTTGCTGAAGATAAAACACACTTTGCTAGAGAGCTATTTAATGAAGAATTAGGTGCTGTTATTCAGGTTAAACAAGAAGATACTGAAGCGGTACTTCAGCAGTTTACGGCATCGGGTTTAGGTGAACATACCTTAGTGATTGGTTGCTTGAATGAAGATGACCATATTCGTTTTACCTTTGATCAAGAGTCTGTGCTGGAAGAGAAGCGCAGTTATTTCCAACAACTCTGGTCAGAAACAAGTTATCGAATGCAATCAATGCGTGATAATGCAGAATGTGCACAGGAAGAGTTTAATGTAATTACGGATAAGTCTGATCCGGGTTTGAACGCAAAATTAAGTTTTGATCCGAATGACAATATAGTAGCTCCTTACATCAATACAGGCGCAAAACCAAAAGTTGCGGTGTTAAGAGAGCAGGGCGTTAATGGTCAGATTGAAATGGCTGCAGCTTTCACGCGGGCAGGTTTCTCGGCAGTTGACGTCCATATGAGCGACTTAATGGCTGGCCGACATAAACTTGATGAGTTTAATGCTTTAGTCGCTTGTGGTGGTTTCTCTTATGGTGATGTACTGGGAGCAGGTGAAGGCTGGGCAAAATCCATATTATTTAACGAACAAGTAAGAGATCAGTTTGCTACATTCTTTACCAATGAAGATACGCTGGCTTTAGGTGTTTGTAATGGTTGCCAGATGATGTCGAATTTACATTCACTGATTCCAGGCACCGAAAACTGGCCTCACTTTGTTCGTAATCGCTCTGATCAATTTGAGGCGCGTGTATCACTGGTTGAGGTTCAATCATCACCATCGATGTTTTTAAGTGGCATGGCTGGCTCTAGAGTTCCTGTAGCGGTTGCTCATGGTGAGGGGCGTGCAGAATTTTCGAATGAAGATAAACTCATCGCACTGAAACAGAGTAATCAATTGGCATTACAGTATGTAAATAATCTGGGTGATGTAGCAACGCAGTACCCGGCAAACCCGAACGGTTCTCCTGAAGGGATCTCAGGTGTCTGTTCTGACTCAGGTCGTGTAACAATTATGATGCCCCATCCTGAGCGGGTTTACCGTACGGTTCAAAATTCATGGCACCCAAGTGAATGGGAAGAAGATGCGCCATGGTTACGTTTATTTAGAAACGCTAGAAAGCACTTCAATTAAAAACGTTTTTCTCTAGTTTTGTATAGTGTTGCTACTTAGCTAAAAACACCCTTTAAAATCTTATTTTTAAGGGTGTTTTTTTTTGGTATTTTTAAGCTGGTTTACTTGATTTCTTCCAAAACAATTGTCTATTTCACTATCTGTTTCTGAGTTTGTTTACAGTTATCTGTACTGAAAAATACCAGCGTAACAAAATGTAATTATATGTATTAAAAGTGTACATGAAGGCGTGTTGCTTTTTCGTCATTCTGTATGTTTATTGGCCGGTTTTAGTTAGTAATACAGACGTAAAATTGACTAAGTTGTATATTTGAGTACTTTATTGTTATTTTTATGCACATTTTCTGAGCCCATAATAGGCATTTTAAGTTCATCGTCTTCTTTCAAACAAGAAATATTATTGACTTATTTAACATGTTGATATTTAACATAAAATAACTTTGGGTTAAAAAATTAACAATTTATAAAGAAAGCAGTATTTATGTACGTTGCAGGCATGTCCCCTAAAAATGTACACAGAGTTATCCACAGATTTTGTGGGTAACTAGAAGTTAGATCAAAAAATGCTTTGAAAGCCCCGTTATTAAAGGATTCAGCTATAATGGTCAGATATAAACAGTTACAAAATTTGCCATGTAAGAGTGACGTTATGTATAAAATATGTTTTTTTGTTCCTCTACCTTATGCAGACAAAGTAAAGAATGCTGTATTTTTGACAGGTGCTGGACGTATTGGTGCCTATGAGAGTTGTTGTTGGGAAACGGAAGGGACTGGACAGTTTAAACCACTTTCTGGTAGCACCCCGTTTGTAGGCGAAACGGGGTTGTTAGAAAAAGTTGAAGAACTAAAAGTGGAGTTAGTTTGTGGTGATGAATTTGTGCATGACGCAATAAATGCATTAAAGGAAGCGCATCCATACGAAGAGCCAGCTTATGAAGTTTTCAAGTTAGAAGACTTTTGAATCTAAGGTATCCTTGGTTTCTCGTCTCTTGGTGATCTAATGATGTCACTAACATGCACATCAAATTGATTTTTTTTCCGGTCTTCAAAGAATAGTTGTAATGTTTTTTTAACGGTAGGAAAGGCCAGTTCATCCCATGGGATTTCATGCTCTTTGAATAACTTGGTCTCTAAGCTCTCAGGTCCTGCACCAAACTTGCCATCAACCATCGTGGCTCTAAAGAACATATGTACTTGATCAATTTGAGGAACATTGATGACGGTGTATAAAGCGTCAATATTTACTTTAGCTTCTGCTTCTTCCCATGTTTCACGAATAGCTGCTTCAGTTGTGGTTTCCTTGTTTTCCATAAAGCCGGCAGGTAGTGTCCAGTACCCATGGCGTGGTTCTATTGCTCTACGACATAAAAGAACTTGGTCTTCATAGACTGGAACGGTACCAGCAACAATATTTGGGTTTTGATAATGAATAATGTCACAGTTTACACATATAAACCTGTGACGATTATCATCCTTAGGTATTTTGTGTTCAATATCTCCGCCGCATTGGCTACAGAACTTCATACGATATAATGCCCTTATTAAAATAATCTCGTCGCTTGTAAAGCGAGTATAAACCTAATTAACATCACAATAACAATATACGTATGCTAAAGTTTACGTCCTTAATATTTAAATGTGTGCCTATGAATCAAATTGATAAACTTGTTGAAAGAGTTAAGTCTCATACCCCTAAGGTGATTGATGCTGATTTTCCTGATGCCGGAATATTGGTGCTTGTGACGCGGAATCAAAAATCGCCTAGTGTGATCCTGACCCGAAGAGCGCAGCATATGAACACTCATAAAGGGCAGGTCGCTTTTCCTGGCGGGAAGTTTGACGATGATGATGGAACACTTAAGCAAACGGCGTTACGTGAATGTCATGAGGAGATAGGCGTTGCTTCACATCACATTGAAGTTGTAGGCCAGTTAAGTCAGGTTGTATCTCTACATGGAATTAGAGTGACGCCTTTCGTTGGCTTAATTGACGAAAATGTAGGCTTTACACCTAATCTTGATGAGTTGGATAGTATTTTTAAAGTGCCAACGAGTTTCTTTAATAATGCGGTGCCCAAGCGACGTGATAAAATGACTTATCGAGACATCTCATTGTCAGTACCGAGTTATGATTATCAGTGTGATGGTGAAATGTATGAAATCTGGGGGCTATCAGCCATTGTTCTGGTTGAATTGATGAACATCGCGTTTGATACAGCCATTACCATTTTTGATGAACCTTTGAGTTCTTCAGTTAAAAATAATGAGACCTAAATTGTGAAGTATTCTCTTGGAAATAGAAAAGTTAAGTTGGAAGGTGAACCCGCCTTTATAGCAGAAAACTCAACCGTGATTGGCTCGGTTGAAATCCATAAAAATGTGAGTATATGGTTTAATGTCGTGATTCGTGCTGACAATGATAAAATTGTTATCGGTGAAAACACGAATATTCAAGATGGTTCAGTTTTGCATGTCGATGCAAACTTCCCCCTGAATATAGGCAAGGGCGTGACGATCGGGCATAAAGTGATGCTACATGGTTGTACTATTGGTGATAACACGCTGATTGGTATTAATGCTGTCGTGCTTAATGGTGCTAAAATTGGTAAAAATTGTTTGATTGGCGCAAATGCTTTAATACCTGAAAATATGATCGTACCAGATGGCTCAATGGTGATAGGGTCTCCAGGAAAGATTAAGCGTGAACTTTCAGCGCATGAACTCAAAATGTTAGAATTGAGTGCTGTACATTATGTTTATAATGGAAAAAATTACGCTAAAGAGCTATTGGCTCAAGACTGAAGGTTATTGAATGAGCGAACAAGTTGAAAATGAAATATCGTCGCCGTGCGTGAGTATTTGTGCTTTAAATGCAGACGATGTTTGTGTCGGCTGTTACCGGACAGGGGATGAAATTACCCGCTGGTGGGGAATGGAAAACGCAGAAAAGCAGCAAATACTGGATAAAGTAAAAGAACGCGAAACCCAGTCATATATTTAGTCGTGTCGTTATCCGTAAAACCAAAATTAAAGTTATTCTACAAGAATAGAAGGTATTTTTAATGACAAGTATCGGAACACCGCTTTCATCAACGGCTACAAAAGTCTTATTCTGTGGCTCAGGGGAGTTAGGTAAGGAGGTTGCGATTGAGCTTCAACGTTATGGTGTTGAAGTGATTGCGGTTGATCGGTACAAGAATGCACCAGCTATGCAAATTGCGCATCGCTCACATGTTGTTGATATGTTGGATAGCACGGCATTACGGAAAGTCATAGAGCAAGAAAAACCAGATTTCATTGTGCCAGAAATCGAAGCCATAGCAACGAGTGAATTGATCGCTTTGGAGGAAGAAGGGTTTAATATCATACCTTCAGCAAGAGCGGTAAATTTAACCATGAATCGTGAAGGTATCAGAACTTTGGCATCCGAAACCCTCGGAATCCCTACATCGCCTTACCGCTTTGCAGATAATCATCAGGATTATCAGACAGCTATTGAGGAAATAGGCTTACCTTGCGTCGTAAAACCAATTATGAGCTCATCTGGAAAAGGTCAAAGTACGATCCAAACTGATGCAGAAATCGACGCAGCCTGGGATTATGCGCAATCAGGCGGAAGGGCCGGGGCGGGTAAGGTTATCATTGAAGGCTTTATTGATTTTGATTATGAAATTACCTTACTAACTATTCGGCACGCTGGCCAAACAAGTTATTGTGCGCCAATTGGGCATGTTCAGAAAAATGGTGACTACCAGCAGTCTTGGCAACCACAGGCCATGTCTGAAGTGGCCTTAGAAAAAGCACAAGATATTGCCCACAGAGTGACTGAGAATTTGGGTGGTAATGGAATATTTGGTGTAGAGCTATTTATAAAGGGAAATGACGTAATTTTTAGTGAAGTTTCACCTCGCCCTCATGATACTGGATTAGTCACATTAATTTCACAAGACTTATCCGAATTTGCGTTGCATGCTCGTGCGATATTGGGTTTACCAATTCCTGCAATCAAGCAGTATGGCCCTTCAGCTTCATCTGTTATTTTGGTTGAAGGCACGTCTTCTAAGCTTTTGTTTTCAAATCTCGATATTGCACTCAAACACACTGATACTCAATTACGTTTGTTTGGAAAGCCAGAGGTCGATGGACAGAGACGAATGGGGGTTGGCTTAGCATTGGGTCAAAATGTAGAGCAAGCTATTGAGAAAGCCATTCAGGTCTCTTCAACTGTCAGTGTACAGCTGCTTTGAAAAATAGATGAGGATCGATCAAGGTTTTTTACCTATTTTAGGTTGTAACCCAAAGGTTCTTGTTTTGGGTTCCATGCCCAGTGTTCGTTCACTTGAAGACCAGCAATATTATGCTCATCCGCAAAATGCGTTTTGGTGGATTATGTCTGAGCTATTTGGCTTTGACCCTTTAGAGTCATATGAATCGCGGACAAGTCAGTTAACAGGCAACAGTGTCGCTGTTTGGGATGTGGTTCAGTCGTGCCACCGACAAGGCAGTCTTGATTCGGCAATTAATCAATCCAGTGTGCAGGCGAATGATTTTTTAACACTACTTAATGACTATTCGACAATTCGCCTGATTATTTTTAATGGTCAGGCCGCCCAAAAACTATTCAAAAAAAATGTAATACTGAATAACTACTCAGGTGATTTTCTAGTCATGCCATCAACCAGCCCAGCTAATGCGGCAACTTCGCGTAAAAGTAAGTTAGACAGTTGGCAAGTGTTAAAATCTTATATTTAGGTGTCTAACAGAGAGTTTCTGAGTTTATAGATTGATTATTGACTGAAAATATTTAAATTAAGTATAGTGTTTTCTTATTGGTTCTCTAGTTGATAATAATTCTAAAAAGGCCACAACTCTTTTGAAAAGTACGATAGCGGTAAAACCTTTATCCTCAGTAACATATTGGAATCACTTTGTTCGTTATAGTGAAGAGCACGGAATTGATGTCGACGCTGTTGTTTCAAAGTTTTCTCCTAGTGATAAACAAGATTTTATTCCTTTTGAAAATTTTAAAGCGTTGATAGCAGAAATATCCTTAAAATCAGATAAACAATGGGTTGGTTTGGATGTGGCCCAAAACTTACAGATATCGAGCCATGGAAGTCTTGGGTTTGCTGTGACTCATGGTGTTAATTTACGAGAATGCTTAGCGTTAATTAGTAGTTATTACCAAACCCGTTTGCAGGCCATGGATATTCAAGCAATCGTTGAAGGCGACTCCTACAGCATAATCGTGACTGAAACGTGTGACTGGAACCCTGTTAATCGTATTCTACATGAGGTGTTAGCATTAACATTACTCAATATCATTGAGTACGTTATTGGTAATGAAACTCAGCGTTGTGTCTTTAACTTTCCTTACCCGGAGCCTGAGTGGAGCGACAAATATTATGAGCTATTACCTTGTTCTGTATCATTTGGCCATAAAGTCGCATCTATCAATATCCCGCTGTCGTTACTATCGATCCCTTGTGTCTCACCAAATGCACGCTCGGTTGACTACGCTAAAAATCAGTGTGATCTTGAGCTGGAAAGAATTAATCATTACGACACTTTGTCTGAAAAAATTTGCTATTTGATTGAGAGTAATAACAACTACAGTCTCACGCTTGAAACCATCGCTAAATATCTCAATATGTCTAAAAGTACGTTGACCAGGAAACTAAAACTTGAAAATAATTCGTATAAATCAATTATTGAAAACCTCAAGAAAAAGCAAGCGAGTCACTTACTTCTAGAGTCTGATCTTTCAGTAGAAGCAATCGCCTTTAAGTTAGGCTATGAAGATAACTCTAATTTTGGCCGCTCCTTTAAGCGCTGGTTCGCTTGTTCTCCCGCTTCATATCGACAGAAAAACCTATTGTGAATTTGAATTTTCGTATCTTATAAGCCTCTTAACAATATTAAGATGAATCAAAATGACCATGCCTTGACGCGCATTACCATGTCATGACCATCTTTTTTAAATTAATCTAACCCTGTTGATTAATAATTCTAATAATAACTTAACTTTGGGGATATCAAGTTCGCCGAGGTTTCAATTTAATGAGGTGATCTATGACTAGCACAGTGGACACATTGGGAGCCGTTTCACAGCCCAATAAAGTAGACAAAGGCTCGAAGAGTGCCTGGATTTTAAGTAAGCGCTATTGGTACTGGTTATCGTTTATATTGCCTGCCGTTCCGTTAATTTCAGGGTATTTAGCTATAGAGACAAGTAATGGCCTATGGCTATGGTTTACGGTTGCTGTGCTATACGCCATCTTACCTGCAGCAGATTATATTTTTGGGACTGATGACTCAAACCCAAATGACGCGTTAGTTGAAAAGTTAAAAGCTGAGCGTTACTACGTTTATATTATGTATATTGCCACGTTTGTTCACTGGGCTTCATTGGTAGGAATGGCTTATGTAGTCTCTCAATATGATTGGTCATGGTTCAGTATATTGGGTGGAGCCATCAGTGCCGGAATCATTAATGGCGTAGGCTTGGTTGCAGGGCATGAAATGGGTCATAAGGTAAACGATCGCGCCCAAGTAACATGCGCTAAACTTGTGTTAGCTTGTAGTGGATATGGACACTTCTGTATTGAACATAACAAAGGCCATCATAAAGATGTTGCAACGCCTGAAGACCCCGCGTCTTCAAGGTTTGGTGAGTCAATCTACAAGTTCGTAAAACGCGAAATTCCAGGTGCATTTAGGCGTGCATGGTCTCTTGAGTCCGCAAGATTAAATCGTTTGGGTAAATCTGAATGGTCAAAGAGTAATGAAATTCTTCAATCTGGTTTAATTACTATCATCGCCTATACGCTAATGTTGGCGTACTTTGGTCCGGTAATGATTCCCTTTTTAATCATTGCAGCATCCTATGGGTGGTGGCAATTGACGTGTGCTAATTATGTTGAACATTACGGATTGCTACGCTTAAAGAATGAAAATGGTCGTTACGAAAGATGTCAGCCGCACCATTCCTGGAATAGTAACCACAAAGCGTCAAATTTAATTCTACTCCATCTGCAGCGACATTCTGATCATCACGCACACCCGACACGTCCTTATCAGGTGTTACGAGATTATCAGGATGTACCCTCGTTACCATCAGGTTATCCACTCATGTTTTTGTTAGCGATGATTCCTCCAGCCTGGTATGCAGTAATGAACTCAAAAGTCATAGAGTGGGCGGGCGGTGACATGAATAAGGTCAATATTGATCCTGATGCAAAACAAGCCGCATTTGATCTATATCATCACCCACGAAGTGTTGATGAAGCAGCATAGTAAATTGAATAAGTAGAATAAATAAGAGGTGGCAAATGACTAAATATGAATGCCCAGACTGCGGCTATGTTTATGATGAAACTAAAGGGGCGCAACATGAAGGCTATCCCGCAGGAACGAAGTGGCAAGATTTACCTGAAGACTTTCCATGCCCGGATTGCTTTGTAAGGGAAAAACCAGATTTTATCTCGTTAGAATCTTAGACGAATTAAACTCTATTAGTTTGAAGATACGGAGGGTTCTGTAGCGTTGCATGACTAAAGTCTGCTGTCATTTTGGTAGTCTGCTTAGTTGTAAATTTAATTATCTATAATAAAAAATCAATAGGTTATGCCTAATCCTTTACGGTAATGGAGATGTGGTTGAATCTAAGGAGAAAATATGAGTAATGAACCCTTCAAAAAATATTGTTGTATAACCTGTGACCTTATCTATGATGAAGCCCAAGGTTTTCCTGAAGAAGGCATTGCAGCAGGAACCCGATTTGAAGATATATCAGATGATTGGACTTGCCCTGATTGTTCGGCATCAAAGCTCGATTTTATACTGGCTGAATGACTGCATTTACAAGCATGATTTCACTATTCTAAAATCTACCTATAAATATACTTGATGACGCTATCCTATGTTAATGACTAAACAACAAAAAACATGCTATGTTTTTGTTGTTTAATAAACATATGACTATTTAATGTAAACCTGTTCAGAGTCTAAATAGCCATAAGTGAAATTCAGCGCTGCTAACTAAATCCACTTAGGGAAACTCATTACCATGCACCTGTTAAATCCAAAAGAATTTGCTCAGTCCTATCCCGACAAAGAAACCAAACAGATTATGCTTAAAACCATCGACTTCTTTGAAGGCATGGGTTTGGCAAAGACTAAAGCCGACTACGAAAGTCGCCGGTGGTATACAGAATTTCTAGAGTTCAATAAGAAAGAGCAAATCTTTGCAACCCTACTGACGCCGAAAGGATACGGGAAAAAGTCAGCGCGTTGGGATACTTCTCGTATAACCGATTTTGCAGAAATTCTTGGCTTTTACGGATTAACCTACTGGTACTGCTTTCAGGTTTCGGCTTTAGGTGTCGGTCCAATATTTCTGGGTAGCAATGAGGCGTTAAAAAAGAAGACCGCAGCGTTATTAAAAGAAGGTGAAATCTTTGCTTTTGGTCTTTCTGAAAAAGAACACGGCGCCGATATTTATTCATCTGAAATGAAACTGATTCCACAAAAAGATGGCACCTATTTAGCACGAGGTGAAAAGTACTACATTGGTAATGGTAACAAAGCTGCTTTAGTTTCGACCTTTGGTAAAGTAGAAGGGACTGACGACTACGTATTTTTTGCAGTGGATTCACAGCATGAAAAATATGAATGTATTAAAAACGTAATCAACAACCAAGACTATGTCGCTAATTATCGACTAAATGATTATCCAATTACCAAAGATGACATTTCTGAAATAGGCCATAAAGCATGGGATGACTCGTTAAATACCATTAATGTCATGAAGTTTAACTTAGGGTTCGCTTCGATTGGTATTTGTACACATGCTTATCATGAAACGATTGATCACGCCTCAAATCGTCGCTTATTTGATCACTACGTCACTGACTTTGTTCATATCAAACAATTATTTGTTGACGCATACACCCGCCTGACTGCAATGAAACTATTTGCTCACAGAGCAAGGGATTACATGCGATCAGCGAGTGAAGACGACCGACGTTACTTATTATTTAATCCAATGGTTAAAATGAAAGTCACCACTCAAGGTGAAGAAGTCATGAATAATCTTTGGGATGTGATGGCAGCAAAAGGTTTTGAAAAAGACCTATATTTTGAAAATGCTGTGATCGATATTCGTGCTTTACCAAAGCTTGAAGGAACAGTGCACGTCAATATGGCTTTGATTGTTAAATTCATGGCCAATTACTTCTTTAAACCTGCCAAGTATGATGATGTACCTGTTCGTCGTGATGGCGTAAATGATGACTTTTTGTTCAATCAGGGCATCACAAAAGGTTTAGGTAAAACACGCTTCCATGATTACAACTTAGCCTATGACAAGTGTAAATTACCGAATGTATCCATCTTCAAGAAGCAAATCGCAATTTTCAAAAAAATGTTAATGGTTGCGCGCCCGAATAAAAATCAAGTTAAAGACATAGACTTCCTGTTAATTGTCGGCGAATTATTTACACTTGTAGCTTACGGCCAGCTGATATTAGAAAGCTGGGATAAAAATGAAATTGACGATGACTTGATTGACCAGATATTTGATTTTATGGTGCGCGACTTCTCAAAATATGCGCTTCAGTTGTATTCAAAAACCAGCAGCACGCGTGTACAACAGGTATTCTGCCAAGTGATGATCAGTAAGCCAAAAAGAGATGCTCGTCGCTTTGAGCGAATATTGAATGATTTTGCTTATGCGAAAAAAGATGCTTATGTTATGAACCCTTAAACATAAGGGTAGGGTATTCAAGGCAGCCAATGGCTGCCTTTTTTGTTTGTTAATAGAATTCTAAAAGCTCGTTAATTTGGTATTACACGGCTTAAATTTAGTGAGAGGCAATATGAAAAACAAGTTCTACTCAAGCTAAAGATGGGAACGAAAGTTGTGACTTGAAATCGGTACGAAACTGATCGTTATCTTTTCGGTTTCGTTTAGTAATGGACACTTTATAAACGCTGAAAGAAAAATTAAAGCAAACAAAAAAATATACTAGTTAATGAATGAGTTTAAAATTTTTCTCCAGTTCAACTGAACGAGTGCGTATATTTTTTTAACCTTAAAGCTTTAGTAAATAAATCAATATGTTAAGAGGTTATGTTTTCAGAAATAACATGAAAGACATATTAAATAGACGGACTCAGTCCTGAATCCATTTAATGTCGGAATCTAATGTTGGAGATAACTTATTGATTTAAAGTTCTTTTATATGGATACTGAATTTATTAATGAATAAATAAGGCGCTATAGGATATGTGGATTGGTTCCATAGAAGAAAGCGTTAAAAGCCATAAAAACTAAAGGGTTGGTGACTCATAGTGCCAGCCTCCGAGCAACATATAAGACATATTATTCAAGTAATCTTGGCGTTGATAATTCAGCTTTAAAATCTAGGGTTAATGTATTTAGTTCAGTTTTCAGTCCTAAAACTAATATTATTCTGTTTCGTTTGTTGTGCAAGTTTACTAAGCTATCGGCGCGTTCAGTAGAACAAGAATTTTATTAGTTTAAGTCTTTCACATTTTTAAGGTCAAAAGACTTTGATCATTATAAAAACTAAGCAAGGTGCAGGGTCAAGCAAAGGCTTTATTCCCAA
>CAJWBJ010000103.1 GCA_913020495.1 uncultured Oleiphilus sp. | reverse complement strand
AAGGGAAGAGGGACATATAGGCGATCGTCTTTTTTTAATCTCACCGTAATATACCCAAAGGTACCATATAGCTTCATGAAACGGCCGTGATTGAATACAACCGCTTTAGGGAGGCCGGTAGTGCCTGAGGTATAAATATAAAAGCAAGGGTCTTCTGAAAAGATTTGCTGAGTTTGTTCAGGGTTATGCCGCGGTTGATTGTATGATTCGCTTGCCAAATTAAGCCAATGACTCGGGCAGGAACCTTTATCACTCAGCGTATTAAGGTCGGCAAAATATAAGTGCATATTGTCGGGCAGGTCTATTTTTTCTCGAATATTTTCATAAGAAGCTAAGCACTCTTCCCCGACGATCATAAGCTTAGGGCTGACTAGAGTGATACTGTGTGTGAGTACTTTTCCTTTTTGACTGGTATTTATCATCGCACTCACTGCGCCTATTTTCGAGCAGGCCAACACTGTCGCTAAAAGCTCAGGTCGGTTTTCAATCATAATTCCGACACAGTCACTTTTTTGAATACCGATACTCATAAAGTAATGAGCGATTTTATTCACCCAGTCATTCAGTTGAGAGTAACTGATTTCGACATCTTGATACTTCAAGGCTAGACCGCTCGGATTTCGAGCTACAGCTCTTTCAAAACAAATCCCTAAGCCGACGTTTTTTTCTTTATTTCGACTATTCGCGATCATAATACCTTTTATTAGTTTAGGAAGCACCGGAACAACCGCTGGCATTTTTTTTATTAGTTGTCTGCCAGTGATCACATTATGATTTGCCATAGAGCTCTCGTTATTTGTATATTGAAGGAACGGTCTTTACATTGTAAAGATATGATTTATGATACTTCTATGTCAACAAAAATTGGGAAGAAAGAGCAAAAATTTGAAATCCACAGTAGGTCTAACTACTAAGAAAACCGCCCCATCTAACTCATAAAGCTCATAAAGCTCATAAAGCTCATAAAGCTCATAAAGCTCATAAAGCTCATATTAAACTTAGAATGACAGAATCTTCTTAGCAGGTAACATTCTTACTCTAGATTCACATTGTATGACAGCTATACGTACTAATGATGTCATCATTAATTTGTGATTTAATGATGACGAAATCGACAAATAAGCAGAAATAGCAATGAGCATATGATGGCCGCTACTGGCACCTAGTATCAGAAAAGGCCGCTCGGCTAGTTGAGGCTCAGCGACAAATCTTGCCACTTAACCGCCACTGAAGAAGCGGGTCGAAACGGCCTAATTATCATAATTTCACTTTCTGATAGAATGAGTGAAATGGAGTTAAAGCGGCCCATTTAGAATTCACGAAAACGAGCAAAAGCGAACTATCGCCATTATTTATTAAAAACCTAATACAAGAAAAATAAGTTAAAAAGTTGCTTTACACCATTTATCTTAAAAGTATTTCTTGGCGATCTCTTCGTACTCACCCGTTTCTCGAATATTTCGTATTTCATTCCATATCGCTTCAGCTAATTCTGAGTTTTCACTTACAAACTTATGAGATAGCATCAAATAAAATGACTTGGTTTTGATAGGAAGGGGCACTTTAACAATCTCTCTAAATTCATCAGGATGAGTTTTAATAATTATATCATTCATTGCTTCGAGCCCGACTACACCTTCAATTCGCCCTTTCACTAACTTCCTAAGATTACTCCGCTGAGTAGAAACTTCTTCGACTTTAATATTCATCTTTTTTAAGTCACTAACAACGGAGTAACCAAGTATAGCCCCTAGTGAACCCCGTAAATGCCTAAAGGATTTTCCATCCCACGAAAGTGTAGATTCTTTTCGCTTATATAAATAATATGATTGCGTCATGAGCTGCCTGGTTATGTCTGGCTGGCCCTTGTTCATCGGATAAACACCGGTTTTTAAGCGCTCTTTTGAAAAGCTGGCATGGAAGATACCATCAGCACTATTACTCTTTACCATTGCAATACCCCTAGCCCAAGGAAATCGATTAAAACTAATTATAATGTTCAGTTTTTTTTCTAGGCGCTTTAATAACTCTAAAGTAATCCCGGGTTTGTTCCAGTCAATTGCTCTTTTCCCTAAATAAAAGGGTGGATTAGGCTTAACTTCATAAACTAAAGCGACAGTTTTTTGGGGTGCTGACATAGCTAAATCGGCAAATACATTTATTGAAATTGTCGTACCGAGGATAAGCAAACATAATTTAAAAATAACTAATTTCATCAACTTGGCCCCGCATAGAATTAAATTCCGGTTTAGAAGTTTTCAATTCGTATAATAAAACCAAGAGCGACTTAGTAGAATTGATATTAATACCTTCTGCACAACTCTAATATAGACTATAAATTTAGTTCTTTCCGCTTTGAGCCTTGAACCTTGAACACACATATAGTTGGCAGAAAGAATTATCAGGTTGTGTAGAAAGCATTGATTGCCTACTCTATGAAAAAGGACTACTTTGTACTCATGCTTGACGGCTTTTTATATTCAAAAAAATCCTGCTGGGTGGATTAATCTTTGTTGTGTACACAAGCTTCAAAACAAAACTGACTGATGAGATGTAAAGCAGAGCTTTTTTCCTAAATTTCAATATGTACCACTCAGTCGTCAAATTATTTATATGCTTGTCATGTTAGCTTAGTTGATAACGTTTGAAGGGTAAAATTTGAGCTGTTTGAGAACAATATTATTGTATAGGTATCGGCAATAATAATTAACGCTAAGAGCAAAAAGCAATCCTTTTTAGTGTAAGAGTATTGATTTTATGTTTTGCACTTTTCGTAAGATCATTACTCATATTTGCTGAGTATTTTTTCTAATGTGCCATCTTTGGTCATTTCTCTTAGCGTTTCGTCAAATTGGGGAAGCATGTCTAAATATTTTGATTTAACTCCGATACATAAATGTAAAGTAGTAGATACCAAATTGTTAAGTTCGATAATTTCATCTTCTAAACCTAACTCCCTCATATAAAATTTAACAACAATGGGGCTATCGGGTAATGCCTCTACTCTCCCAAAAGCAACTAACTTAATGAGCTGCTCCATTTTTGGAACCCAAGCCACATTCATTCCTGCTAAATTTTTTTTAGCCCAGCCGTTTCCTATCATAGAACCCAAGGCGTACGGTTTTAACCCTGCTATCTCATGAATTTTTGATAATTCCTTAACATACCGTCCTTGAATCGGTGCAAATATAGAAACCCCCCATGTCGTGACAGTTTCCTTACTGACTTTAGTATAAAGTTTTCGCTGCTCTGAAGGGAAAGCGACGAAAGCATCGGCTTCGCCTTGTTTGACCAATATTTGAGCCCTTGCCCAAGGCAAAACCTGAAATGAGACAGGAACCATCATGCGGTTATGTATAGCTTCCTTAAGGATATCGATTTCAATACCTACAACCTCACCCCTATCATCCACCCAGCTGTAAGGTTTATACTCAGCAAAAACTAGCTTAAATTCATTGGCATAACTAGTAGTAGTGCTGCTTAGCAAAAATATGAAACTAATAACTACCTTTAATAACCCCATGCCCCCCCCTTTTACAAAAGGTCTAAGAATAATAAGGGTAGAGCCTTTACCATAGATCGTCCAGAACTGGCTTTTTCACCCTTTCATAACAGGAGGCAAAATTTCTAACGAATAACCGCAACAGACAAAGACATGAAGTACAATATTTCCCTAAACCAAGCTCACCAATCTAAAAATGAACACTTTTAACTCATTGCTAGCGGTTTTGCATGATTCAAAAAGCGATGGCTAATGCTCCAGCTTGTGTGAAAACTCTAACTACCAAAATCAAAACCTTGCGCTGCGTGAAATCTTTATTTTTTTCCTGTCAAAACCTACTTAGATTTTAAGCTAAAGCTCATTATATTGACCAAAATGAAGGCTAGTTGCAGCTATTGGAGTTTTCAAACAGGCTGGCTCACTTTCGTTAGTTATTACAAACTTCAAACTGGCTGAATTATCCTAAACTAAACAATCTCGTTAGTAGGTGGGTTTGTGCGAACTTCAGACTCGCAATAGTCGATTGATCAGGGGCTTAATAGAGAATACTCAAGCCTCGATGTACATGGACTAAAGCTTTCGCGGGAATGACTATAAAACTAACATACAAGTGATGGATGCTTTTCAGGCTCGAACATTAATATAGAACTGTAGAATCATAGTAATGCCAATACAAATTAGGCACTCATTTCATACTTCACAACGGCCTGCCCTATAATAACCACTTCATCTTGATCATTTCTGCATTCCGCTTTAAGTGTGATGATGGATTTATCTTTACGAATATTGATCACTTCGACTGTGGCAGTCACTTCTTGGTCGACAAAAATTGGTTTTTTGAATTTCAGGTCTTGCCCTAGGTAGATGGTGCCTTCTCCAGGTAAGTGCGTGCCTAACAAACCTGAGAATAAGCTTGAGGCGAGCATGCCGTGGACAACCTGTTTACCAAAAATAGTCTCTTTTGCAAATTCAGCATCTAAATGTACGGGGTTGAAATCGAGTGATAGCTTAGCGAAATCATGCAGATCCTGATTAGAGAATTTTTTGGAAATGCTCGCTGTTTGACCAATTTGGATCATGGCTCTATTTTACCTCTGTATATGTAATGTTTAACTGTCGTCAGCGTTACATACACAGAGGGAGAATGACAGTAAAAATCGAGCCTTCGCCTAATCGACTTTGAACAGAAATTGAACCGCCATGTTGTTCTGCAATGTTTTTTACAATAGATAAACCTAAACCCGTACCACCGAGGTCTCTTGAACGCGCTTTATCGACACGATAGAAACGCTCAAATATGCGCGCTTGGTATTGTGCACTAATACCAATACCGGTATCGGCTACTTTAAGGACGACGATAGCTTTTCCATTTAAGTCACCCAACCCCAACTCCAAGCTAAGCGTACCTTGCTCCGGAGTATATTTAACAGCATTGTCCAACAGGTTGTCGACTAGCTGGCTAAGCGCTTGTTCATCCGCTTCTACTTGAATACTGTCGTTACAAATATCGCTTTTTAACTGAAGGTTTTTTTCCTGACAAGAGAGTGTCACTGTTTTTATTGAACGTTTAACGAGCGCTTTAAAGTCTATCAACTGGAAAGATTGTTCACTCTCATTTGATTCCAAACGAGAGAGCGTCATTAAGTCGCTCACTAATAATGAAAGCCGAAGACTTTGTGCGCCAATTTTTTCAGTAAAGCGGCGATTTATTTCAGCTGGCATGTTGTCGTCATCCAGAATTGTTTCTGTTAACGCTCGAATCGCCGTAATAGGCGTTTTTAATTCATGGGAGGCATTGGAAACAAAATCCCGACGGATGCGTTCTAAATGTGCCAGTTCTGACACATCATTTAATACCACCACAGCACCAATTGATTTTTCTGTTTCATCCAGCATCGCTGCGGCATAAATATTAATTTCTGTATCATTAGGGTATGAAACACCACTTGCTTCAACTTTGCTTAATTTACTTTTCACAACCTGGCCAGTACCTAGAGCCGTTTCGACAGCGCTAGTCAGTTCTTGAACTCGAACTAACTCCCAAATTCTTTGGTTCAAACAGTTTGGCACCGTTAAAGAAAGCATGTCTGCAGCCGCTTGATTCATATGCTGAATTCGTTGGTCCTGATCGACATAAATCACTCCCTCGACCATACCTGTAAAAATTTTTGCCAAGCGATTTCTATCTTGTGTAATTTCTGCCATACGTTGTGAAGAACTTAATGCCATTCGGTTCACCGCTTTTGCTAACAGACCCATCTCATCATTTTGATTAATTTTGACACGTTGGTTGTAATCCCCTCTTGAAATGGAGTCCGCAACGGCCGTCATTTTTACAAGGGGCGATAAGAAACGATTGGCAAAGAAAAAACCTAATACCAGTGCGGCGGCGGCAGCAAAACAAATACCTAGAAATACATTCAACTTCAATTGAAGTAATTTTTCATCAATATTCGTTAAGGGCAATGAAACTCTAACAAAACCGAGTAAACGCTCACCATCGCGAACTATCAGAGCACGGTAAACCATCTTTTGATGCAAGGTTTGACTATAGCGGGACTCCGTTGCAGAACCATTTTGACGCGCACTAATGATCTCAGGACGAGCATTATGGTTATCCATTTTACGCGGGTCTTCTTGAGAGTCGGCAATAACCTTTCCCAAGAGGTCGATCGCCGTTAAGCGGGTTTGAGTATTTTTGCCCAAATAAATAATTCGTTCTTGTAGAGAAGCTTGATACGGCGATTCACTTGAGGTTTGAGAGACATGCTGTAATGTCGGTTTAGCGACTTCAGCTAACAATTCAGAGCTCATCGCTAGAGAGTGATGGATTTCTCTAATGCTACTGTCTTCTACCTGCTTACTGATTAACATACCAACAATAAGCGTCGAAATAAGAATAACCACGACATAACCGGCATAAAGACGCCAGAACAAAGGAGATCTAAACATTAAGTACGGTCCTTAATACAAAGCCTGAAGTCAAATTTCATCATCGATCCAAAAAACGATAGCCAATACTACGAATAGTCTCAATAAAGGGGTTTTCAGCACCCATTTTTTTTCGAATAGAACGGATATGCACATCTATATTTCGGTCGATCACCATTACATTGTCACCCGAGGTGTGATTTAAAAGTTGCTCTCGTGAAAATACTTGCCCCGGATGACTCGCCAAACAAAATAGTAAACGAAATTCAGATGCCGTCATTTTTATATTTTCATTATTCAACGATACGAGATGCTTAGAATTGTCTACGACCAAACGTCCTAATTCAGAGTAATCTATTTCGATAACATCTTTATTATCTAGTTGCTCGACTCTCTCTGAGCGTCTAATAATCGCTTTCACACGCGCAATCAGCTCTCTCGGACTGAAAGGTTTTGGAATATAGTCGTCGGCCCCGATCCCCAGACCTAGCACCACATCACTTTCTTCCCCTTTCGCCGTAACCATGATAATAGGGATATGTTGAGTCCGCTGATTGGCTTTTAGTTGACGGCAAATTTCAAGACCATCCATACTCGGCAGCATTAAATCCAATAATACCAAGTCTGGCATCTTTTGTTTTATCAGCGCCAAACCCTCTGAACCGTCTAAAGATTCAAAAACTTTATACCCTTCTCGTTCTAGGTTGTAACAAAGTACTTCTAAAATATCGGGTTCATCTTCTATCACAACTATCTGTTTATTTTGCATAGCACCAAGTTATCGTTGAGTTAGTTAGAATCGAAAGAATAGCAGGCATTTATTAAGACCTGATAAAGATTTAGTTAGCATCCTCTTAAACAGGATAAAATATCTTGTAATGACGACTTAAATGTTCTTGTCATAACACTAAGTCTGATTGCTACAACGCTATTAGGTAGGGGCCATACAAGCTTTTAACCTCTGTTTACTCCGTAATATTTGAGTTCGCTTTATGGTTTAAAAAATAATCATTATAAACTTCTTCAAAAACAGTATTTTCAACATCCCACTCTTGTCGATACTCAATGTAGTGCTTGTAAAGATTCTCATTTATTAATGTATTGATTTCCTTCACAACAGCTTTACCAAGAACAGAGTTCGAACAGGCCGCTGCGACTAGTTTGTAGTTGGTGTCTTCGGCAAGTGAGTAGTATTTATACTCGTTGTTTAGTTTGCCGATTTTCAATTCACTGAGGTGAGCAATACGCAGCCTGACGATATAATCAGCTCTGCCATAGTCTAGTAACTTGACACTCAATTCATTTCGGTTATTTCTGAATTCGATGACTTTTCCGGTATTTAAATGAGGCTCTAAAGTGGAGTGAAGGGGTGGGTATCTGGAGTTGTTACTGCTCGAGGGCGTTAATGGCAAAGTACCAAGTTTGAAAGAGGTATTTTTGAGTAAGTCTTTCAGTGATGTATGGTGTTTGTTATTTAATTTATTGGCGAGTGGCGAGTCCACTTTTGTGACGATACCAAAAGGAGGTGTAAACCCATAAGGCTTTGAATAAACAATTTTATCAGACCAAAAACCTAACCATAAGTGTACGGTGCAAGTATTGCCATTCGACCAGGATCGCTCTAATCTACTAGCTGTTTGAAACTGATTTTCGTGTTCATATTCTGTGAGTTGTGATTGGACATAGGCTAAGAATTTATCTAAATAACCTTGGTCTTTATATTCTCCATGACCAATATATTCAGGAGTAAGCTCCCATTTGGCCCAAGTGATCTTTTCTTTAGCGCTTGCATTAGGAGTCACCAGATAAAATGCGCATAAGAAACAGATCAAAAACAGTTTATTCATTGCAACAGAATATCTCTTAGGGACTTTCGTTTATATGATAGCGATTATTTAAGGTTCTGAAGTCTAACATGGTTACTGAGTTTATCGTTACATTGAGATTGATGTCTGACACAGACTATGCGGCTCATCAATGGTAAATTAGACCAGCAGTACTAAAATCAATAAAACACGAGTCAGGAGGCGATTAATGAAAGCAATCCAACCAACAACCTTACTAATACTATTCTCTGTCAGTCTGACTTGCCATGCTTCTGACATGGGTACGCCAGGCATGTGGTTTTCAGCTTTGTTTGTTCTGGGTTTTATTGGTAGTGGTGTCGTTTATTTATTGTGTGCCGCCGTATTTATACCTCAACTAAAAGACAAAGAAGTACAAAATTTAAACGTCGCGTATATGGTGCCGATTGTGCTAATAAGTATTCCTGTGTTATTTCTAATGAGCACAGGATTTGGGCAAGGACTCATTATTTTGGGCTTGGCTACTGGCTTCTTTTTGGCAACTTTCCTCTATTCCAGAGTCTTGAAAAAGTATACAAAAAAGTACCTTGATGAATAATGTATACTCGTTAAACCCCTAAACCGTCCCCAGCTTATTCAAGCCACACTGGAATATCCTTAACCTAATCAGCAAGCATACTGGAGCAGTAAGAGTATCGTCTGACCCAGTTTCACTTAGAATAAAGCGGATGTTTTAGCAGCCATAATAAAGTCATTTTTATGCAAGCCTTTAATTTTATGACTCCACCAAACAACGGTGACAGATGAATATTCCACGATCATTAGAGGGTGGTGATTAATGGACTCGGCTAACGCAGCAATTTCATTGGTGAGCAACATAGAGCGAGCATAATTCTTGGTTGAAAATACCCGTTTTAGCTTTGGAACACCTGATTCTTCGATGACTTCCCAGCCTTCTACCTGTGACATTAAATCTTCAATTTCAGCGGGTTCAAGACACTTTGCATTGACATCGCATGCTTCGCAGTATGATTCAGATAATTGACTCATCACTATTACCCCTTTGTTAAATACATCGCTACTAATAGATTCAAATTGTCACTTAATGATAGTCGAACGAGTCACCCTAGTTTTTTTATTTGGATAATTTTAGAGTGAGATATCCAACGTAAACGCCAGAGCATAATTACCGCAGCACAGGTCAGCCCCACGACCAGACCAATCCAAAACCCCTTCGGCCCCATTGGTTCACCCCAAACCTGACTTAAACCTAAACTATACCCCAACCCCAAGCCAATAAACCAAAAAGCAATAAGCGTTAAAAATAAGGGTACCAGTGTATCTTTATAACCACGTAGAGCGCCTACCGCCCCCACCTGAATAGCATCAGAGAACTGGTAAAGCGCCGCAATAATCAACAAGCTGCTCGCAAGCGCTTGTACTTGAGGGTCCGGTGTATAGAGTCGCGCTATCCATTCATTAAAAATATAAATCAAACTGGCGCTGATCACTGCAATGATAAGACCAAGGCTAATACCTACCATGCTGGAATAACGTGCCTCAACCGGCTTTTGACTCCCTAAAAACTGGCCTGTTCTGATGGTAATCGCCATAGACAAACTCAACGGCAACATAAATATAAGCGAGGTAAAATTGAGCGCCACCTGATGCGCTGCCAATGTCGTGGCTCCCAAGCGTGCAATTAACAGGGCAATAATACAAAATAAAGTAACTTCTACAAATATTCCCAAGCCCATCGGAATACCAAGTTTAAGCACTTTAAGCCAATATCGCTCAGTCGCCACCTGAAATTTTCTTAGGTTATATTTCCTAAAACGGGGTAGATAAAGACTATAGGCAGTAATCGAAATTGCCATAAACCAACTCACTAATGCTGTCGCCCAACCACAACCAACCGCACCCATGGGTTCTAAGCCAAACTTACCATAGATAAAAATATAGTTAGCTGGAATATTAATCAGCAGCGCCACAACGCCAACACTAAAAGCAACTCGGGTATTACCAAGACCTTCATTAAAACTACGAAAGACCTGATAAAAAGCAACAGCTGGAAACCCCCATGAAATACCATATAAATAACCCGTCGCAATTTCAGCAACGTCTGGCTCAACGTCCATCAATGGAAATATCAAAGTGGATTGGCGTAATAACCACCACCCCAATACGCCTAGCCCTATCGCCAAAATCAAGCTTTGCTGAACCAAAGGGCCTAAATATTCAGCTTTATTAGCACCATGGTAGCGAGCAGTAAGCGGCGTAATAGCCAGTAAAATCCCCGTCATAAATAACATGATGGGTACCCAAAGACTAAATCCTACGGCCACTGCGGCTAAATCCTGAGGACTCACATTCCCCGCCATCACCGTATCGACAAACCCCATTGCCGTTTGGGCGAGCTGCGCTCCCATAATAGGCAGCGCAAGTATCGATAGCTGTTTAGCCTCTTTTTTCCAGTTTTGTATTGATGTAAGTGCTTGAGTCAAAAACTTCTTTCTCCGATAGGTCGCATAATAAATAACTCGATAATCAAAAGCCGCGTTGAAAAGAATGAGGTTGATCAAGGTCAGAATTATTTAAGAATAAAAACAGTGTTTTGATGATGCTCTAAGTGTGCAGCTTCCAGGCACAAACTACCAACATTCCAATATTAAGACAAATTTCAATTTACCTATTAACCACCCATGTCTAACCTAGGTTTCACTCATTTCTGGTAACAAAAAGTACATCACCTATACTTAGTAATACCGCTAATAAGGTAAACGGGGTTCAATTATGATTGAAGCACAAATATCTCCCGACGAATTGCAACGCTTAGAAACATTAAGAACGCTACAGCTTCTAGACTCAGCACCCGAAGAACGTTTTGATCGCTTAACTCGCTTAGCTAAACGTATGTTTAACGTTCCAATTTCATTTGTCAGTCTCATAGACAAAGAGCGTCTGTGGTGTAAATCAGTACAAGGTATGAATATAGTTGAGATGCCAAGAAGTACATCCCTTTGTGCTCATGCCATACTTGGCGATGGCTTGTTCATGATTCCTAACGCTAAAGAAGATGAACGTTTTAAAGATAATCCTTTAGTTATTAATGACCCTCACATACGATTTTATGCTGCTTACCCTTTAAAAGTAGATAACGGCTGTACAATGGGAACGCTTTCTTTAATCGATAATAAACCCAGAAATCTGGTCCCTGAAGATCAGGCGTTACTTAAAGATTTAGCCTCGATGGCTGAGCAAGAGATTGCTTCTGTTCAAATATCAACCTTAGATGAACTCACTAAAATCTCCAATCGACGTGGGTTTACATCATTAGCCTTACATTCCCTAAATTTATGTAAGCGAAACCATCAAGAAGCCTCACTGGTTTTATTTGATCTTGATGACTTTAAACCGATTAATGACAAATTCGGCCACGCTGAAGGCGATCGAGCCTTAATCGCGTTCTCTAACCTTCTAAAGCAAGAATTCAGAGGTTCAGATGTGTTTGCTCGTATAGGCGGTGATGAATTCATTGCCTTACTAATTGACACAGGGGAAGACAAAATTAACCAAATTTTGAAACGATTTGAAGAAGCAACCAATGACTACAACAAGAAGTCAGCACGGGGCTATGACCTTAAATACAGTGCAGGTTTTGTTATTAAACATGCTGATGAAACAATCTCTCTAGATCAGCTAATAGAAAATGCAGATATTCAAATGTATAAGCAAAAGAAATGTAAACGTTAAATTAAAGCTCAGGTTTATTCATAAATTAACGGGAAGAAAGGCGCACGCGTTCCAAATTTTGTATTAGCCAAGCAGTGACTTAGGTGTTGCACGGAAGTGCCGCTTAAATTCACGACTGAATTGGGATGGGCTATGATAACCCACCTGATTGGCTGCATCATTCGCCCGTAGCCCTTCAGTCACAATCAATTCTTTGGCTTTACTTAAACGAACCTTCTTTAAATACTGCAATGGCGTTTCGGTGGTCACTTGCCTAAAAGCACGATGAAAGCCTGAAATACTCATATTTGCTTGCTCGGCTAAAGCCTCGACAGTAATGGGTTCTGCATACTCTCGGTGCATAATATTTAATACCTTAGCGATGCGTGCATAGTGTCCGTCATGACGCGCCAGATCGAATAATACCCGGCCATTTTCTCCTTTCAACACCCTAAACACGATCTCCTCTACAATGGCTGGGCCTAATATTCTAGCCTCAATATCCGTATGTAAAATGACAAGCAAACGTTTAATCGCATCGTCCAATTTGTCATTAATACTCTCAGATTTGATACCCAAATCTAAACACGAGTTCAGGTTTAATTGCGCATCAGGCTGATAATTTTCTTCTGCTAACTGGTTCACTAGCTTATGCAATAACTTTGGATCAACATTTATAGATAGACCCAGTATGGGTAAGTTGTTTTCAGAAAACGCTTCACACTCCAAAGGGAGTGGTACCCCTAATACAAGATAGTCACCTGGGCCATAATTAACCGTTTCATCCCCTAAGTGAATCTCCTTACGGCCTTGCCCCATCACAATAATGCCAGATTGATACAACAAGGGCTGACGGCCACTGCCTTCACTTACCCGATAAAATCCAACGCCAGAAATAAGCGTTTTACACGAACCTTCAAGGCCATTAAGCAGCTTCAGGTCAGCATAAGATTGCATTAGTTTCGCAAGCATTGTCATTTTCGCCCCTCGTTTTTCACTATATACATTTAAAATTAAAATATACACAAATACACTTATAGGCAAGTTTATTCTACCTTTATCGGTATTTATTCACCAAACACTTCATTAATATGCAACTCATGGATTGACGACATACCCATGTACGTTTTTCACATACACCAAACTTAATCATTTATGAGGTCTTTCTTAATGGAATTTTCATACCTTAACGCTACTCAAATTCACTTTGGTAAAGGCAAAATCAAAAGCATCACCCAAAGCATTCCGAGCGACAAAAAAGTGCTTATTAT
>CAJWBJ010000102.1 GCA_913020495.1 uncultured Oleiphilus sp. | reverse complement strand
TCAGATGGCGCAGTTGCCATTTGTTCTGCTTTACTTTTTTTCCGCTCTTCTGCTTGAACACTCGTAACAAGCAATAAAGGTAATAAAGAAATGACTGCTGAAAACATAAAGCAGCGTTTAAATGACATCATAAAAGACTCCAAGTGGTTAATATTGTTCTGTAAGGGTAAAATTATCGATAAGTCACCCAGATGTCCATAAAGATTTCATCAAAAATCAACTATTATTGGTAAAAAAAATTTAATGATGCGCCAAAGTCCAAATTCAATATCCGAAGTAACATTAAATTCGAGCTTAAAGAGAGATTGGTTTCAAGTTTCAATAACGTTATCGAACGATCAAATAAGGGCACTACTGAAATCATTGAGTGAGGGTGTATTTTTTGATAGTGGTGCGGACTGTACACGAGGTCAATTTGATATTTTATCAGGTAATCCTGCTTCAGTAGAAAGAGCAGATAAAAACAATAACACCTCGAACTCACTAACTTCAAATTTACCTATATATAGTACCCTCTTTAAAAGAACTCGTTTGAATATTCCTAAAACATATCAACACCTACCTTTTATATGCGGAATTATAGGTTTCTGTTCTTATGAGTACGGAGCGCAAAAGACAATAAACCAAACTAAACTGCTTACCGAGTCGAAATTACCTCATGCGTTTTTTGGTCACTACACATGGTCTTATGTTTATGATCGTACGAACAAACAAGGCGTAGTAACATTTTCACCCGATTGCTTGCCGAATAAACGTTACGAAGTAATCAAGCATATTAACAGCAGCTTAAAAAAAGCAAATACCACAGATAAAAGTTTTGAAATGACAAACTGGCAAAAACAACAGAACTTTGAAAAGTATCATGGGAGTTTTAAGCGAACGTTAGACTATATAAAAGCAGGCGACTGCTACCAAGTTAATTTAGCACAGCGGTTTGAATGTGATTTTAAAGGTAATCCAACTGACCTTTACTTTAGTCAGAGAAAAAACATTAATACCCCCTACTCTTGTTTTTTCTCATTTTCTAAAGATCAACATATTTTAAGCTTCTCTCCTGAACAATTTATTGGCATTCAAGCAAAAAAAGTAAAAACCAGCCCTATAAAAGGTACAGCACAAAATTCTAACGATAAACAAAGTGCGAATAACCTCAAAAATAGCCTAAAGAATAAAGCCGAAAACTTGATGATTGTAGATTTAATGCGCAATGATTTAAGCAAAGTTTGCCAACTTAATAGCATAAAGGTGAATGAGCTCTTTAAATTAGAGACTTTTAGGAACGTTCACCACCTAGTTAGTGAGATCGAGGGTGTACTCAAGCCTGAATACAACGAAATTGATGCATTTTTTTCCTGCTTTCCAGGCGGTTCAATTACTGGAGCCCCCAAGAAACGCGCCATGGAAATCATTAATGAGTTAGAAGAGTCTGGTAGAGATGCTTATTGTGGCTCTGTTTTCTATTGGAATGATGATGGTCAGTTTGATAGCAACATTTTAATTCGTACAATTGTGCATTCTGAAGATAAATTATATTGCTGGGGCGGAGGAGGGATCGTTCATGACTCAGTTGTTGAAGATGAGTACAAGGAAAGCCTTATAAAAGTAGCTAACTTAACTGGGATTGAATCTTGATTAAAGCAACTCATCACCAACCAACTCTAATTGAGCTGAAACTTCTTTGCTGATCAAATCAATATCTCTAATTTCAGCTAGCGAAGGCAGCTGCTCTAATGATTTCAGATTAAAATAGTCAAGAAACTGTTTTGTCGTTGCATACAATGCAGGGCGACCCGGTACATCACGATGCCCTACAACTTTAACCCAATTTCTTTCCTGTAGTGTTTTCATGATAGTCGAACTAACCACAACACCTCTAACTTCTTCAATATCACCACGTGTAATAGGTTGCCGGTAAGCAATAAGAGCGATAGTTTCAAGTAAAGCCCGCGAGTATTTCTGAGGCTTTTCTTCCCAAAGCCGGCTTACCCAAATACTATACTCCGCTTTTGTTTGAAACCGGTAACCACTAGCTAATTCGACTAAATTTATGCCTTTAGCTTGGTAGTCCGACACTAATGAATCGAGTGCAACTTTAATTTCTGGCCTTGAAGGAGCAAGGTCTTCTTGTAGTAAATTGAACAGTACATCGACATTTAAGGTTTTATTTGCTGCAAATAGTATCGCTTCTAATATATTTTTTAAGTTTTGGGTGCTGGATTGAACACCACAAGAATCAGGTTTATTTTCCAACATTAAACAGCCCTCGCTTTCAAATGGATACAACCCAAAGCTTCCGATTGAATAAAATCGATCAATTGCTCTTTTATCAACTCCATAATAGCTAAAAAGGTGACCACAACACCCGCCCGCCCCTCTTCAGGTGCAAACAAACTGTAAAAAGAAATAAAGTGCGGTTCTTCCGAGTCAGGACTTAGCTGGGATAAAATTTGAGCCATTCGCTCCCGTGTCGATAGTTTTTCTTTCTGTATATGGTGGTGTTCAAATAACTCAGATCGATCCAATACAGATTTTAACGCACCAAATATTTCCTGCAAACTTACGCTGGGTAGCGGCCTTGATACAGCTGCATGCTTTGTTTGGGTATAAGCGGAGAATGTATCTCGATTTTGACGCGGTATTTCATTAATGTCTTCTGCTGCTTTTTTATATCGTTCATATTGCTGAAGCCTTCTGATCAATTCAGCTCTGGGGTCATCACACTCTTCACTTTCTTGAGCTAACTTAGGTAACAACATTCGAGATTTTATTTCAGCAAGCATTGCCGCCATTAACAAATATTCTGCCGCTAATTCGAATTGAATCGATTTGGCTAGATCAATATATTCTACATATTGAAGTGTTATTTCGCTTACATCAATATTGAGAATATCCATATTTTGCCGGCGAATTAAATAAAGCAGTAAATCTAATGGTCCTTCAAATGCATCTAAAATAACCGAAAGTGCATCAGGTGGAATATATAAGTCGTGAGGCACTTTTGTGATTGGCTGACCTTCAACGATAGCAAAAGGCAGTTCTTGTTGAATTTCTGGTGCCGACACCTTTGGTGGTGCCGGAGTTTGTTGCGTATCAGCCATCGTTAACGACCGAAGGATAGACCCATTACTTTTCTAACCTCTTCCAAGGTCGCCTTAGCTGCATCACGGGCACGTTCAGAACCTTCTGAAATAATACTTGTGACCAACTCGGGATTTTCTTCATATTGGCGAGCACGTTCATGAATTGGCTTTTGCTCTTCCAATACCTTTTCAATTAATGGTTTTTTACACTCCAAACAGCCAATACCTGCACTCTGACAACCTTGTCTAACCCAGTTTTTAACACCTTCATCAGAATACACTTCATGTAAATTCCATACTGGACATTTATCAGGGTCTCCTGCGTCAGTGAGCCTAACTCGCTGAGGGTCTGTCTGCATTTTTCTTATCTTCTGATCAACTTCATCAGGTGCTTCGCGCAAACCAATCGTATTACCATAAGATTTAGACATTTTTTGTCCGTCTAAACCCGGCATCTTTGAAGATGCGGTCAATAATGGCTGCGGTTCCGTTAATATAACCTTACCACCTCCCTCTATAAAACCTAACAAACGCTCTCGATCACCTAAAGAAATATTTTGCTGGTCGATAATTAATGCGCGCGCAGTTGCCAAAGCTTCGTCATCACCTTGTTCTTGAAAACGTTTCAACAGGGAGCGATAAAGCTTGGCGCTTTTTTTACCCATCTTTTTAATGGCTGCTTCTGCCTGTTCTTCATAGCCAGGGTCTTTACCATATAAGTGGTTAAACCTGCGAGCGACTTCCCGAGTTAATTCAACATGCGCAACTTGATCAGCTCCAACAGGAACCAGTCCGGCACGATAAACTAAAATATCTGCGCTCTGTAGTAATGGATAGCCTAAAAAGCCATAAGTTGCTAAGTCTTTTTCTTTAAGTTTCTCTTGCTGGTCTTTATAGGTGGGCACTCGCTCTAACCAGCCAAGAGGTGTCATCATTGATAATAATAAATGGAGCTCAGCATGTTCCGGAACCATTGATTGAACAAACATGGTTGAAGACCCTGGGTTTACCCCAGCTGCAAGCCAGTCGATTACCATATCAAAAACACTTTGCTCAATCATGAACGGGTTTTCGTAATGCGTGGTTAAAGCATGCCAGTCTGCGACGAAGAAGAAACAGTCATAATCATGCTGTAGTTCAACCCAGTTTTTTAAAACTCCATGATAATGACCCAAGTGTAATTTTCCCGTAGGTCTCATGCCTGATAAAACACGTTGTTGCAACTGGACCGAACTCAAAACAAACTCCTAAGATTATAAAAAAAGGCAGTATAAAGGTTTTTGAAGACTTTGTACGAATTTGAAGGCCAGCTATTTGATTTATAAATAGCTGAAGCTTTTATATTCTAGCTTCACGCATAGTAACGAATTCTTCTGCCGCAGTGGGGTGTATACCGATGGTTTGATCGAATACTTTTTTTGTGGCTCCAGCTTTTATGGCAATCGCAATACCCTGAATTATTTCACCAGCATCAGACCCCACCATGTGCACACCTAAAACCTTATCTGTATTTTTATCAACGATGACTTTCATCAAACTTCGTTCATCACGTCCAGATAATGTATGCTTCATTGCTTTGAATGAAGAAACAAATACTTCGATTTGATCAAATGCGTCATTCGCCTGTTTTTCAGTTAAACCGACAGTGGCTATATTTGGCTGACAAAATACAGCTGTTGCAATATTTGTATAATCTATAAGCTCCGGTTCATGTGTGCTAAATAATTTATGTGCAAGATACATCCCCTCCGCTAAAGCAACCGGCGTTAACTGCATCCCTCCTGTTACATCGCCTAGGGCATAGATATTATCAACAGAGGTTTCAAATTGTGTATTTACCTGGATTTGTCCTTTTGCATTCAACTCAACATCTGTGTTTTCTAACCCAAGATCTTGCGTGTGAGGTACTCGCCCCGTGGCATAAAGTACCAAGCCGGCGCTCTCTTCTTGGCCGGACTCATACTTAACTTGAATAAGTTTATCTTCAGATTTACTTAAAGCTTTAACATTATCATTAAATTTGAGATTAACCCCTTTCTTAGTAATCTCATCACGAACGAAATGCCTTACTTCATCATCAAAGCCCCGGAGGAATAGATCACCACGATAAACCAAAGTTGTATCAACCCCCAAGCCGTTTAAGATTCCAGCCATTTCAATTGCAATATAACCACCACCAACCACAACAGCTGTTTTAGGGAGTTCTTTCAGAAAAAATAATTCGTTTGAAGTGATTGCCAGATCACGGCCATCAAACTCAGGCACAAATGGCCAGCTACCTGTTGCAATAACAATCCGTTTCGCTGTAATTCTTTTACCTTTAATATTTACGGTATGTTTATCAACAAAGCGCGCACGCCCTTCAATTATTTCAACACCAGAATTAACTAATAAATTATTGTAAACCGTATTCAACCGTGCAATTTCAGTGTTTTTATTCGTTAAAAGAGTCTGCCAATTGAATTTTGGTTTTTCTTTATTCTCCCAACCATAACCGACACCATCCTCTAAGTCTTCGAGTACATGCGAGGCATAAACAAATAACTTTTTAGGTACACAACCTACATTTACACAAGTTCCACCAAGATAACGATCTTCAGCAACAGCTACTCTAGCCCCCATATTTGCCGACATTCGAGCAAGCCTGACACCGCCAGAACCAGCACCGATGACAAACAAGTCGTAATCATAAACATCATTTTGGATAGTGTCGTTTTCAAGAATAGACATAACTTACCTATTTAGAATTTATTTTTGCAGAAGCGCAGCTCTTAAACAGAATGCTTTCAGTTACATCACCTAAGGTCACCTCTCCTATAATTTCATAGCCTAAGCGCTGATAAAATTTTAAATATCGAGTATTCCCGGTATCCAGGCCTATCCCGACAGAGCGAGGGTTTTCAGCACAAATTTTTTCAATTGCATACATTAGCTGCTTTCCATAACCCAAATTACGGAACTTGCTATCAACCCCCATCAATGGCAGCTCATGATGCTGGTCTTTAGGTAAACATTCATGAATTTGTTTATGATAGTCAATATAACGCCAAGTGCAGTCCATACCAGCAGTTAACATCATTCGTAATCGCCAATTTATTTGGCTCGTCAAATTCATTCTGATATCTGGGCTACCCACTAAAGCAATGGCAATTAAGTTATTATCTAGTGCCAGACCGATGACATCTTGACCTTTAGAAAAATGCAGATTAAGTAGTTCCCTAATTGTTGCTCTAACGCGTTGATCATATCCCGAACGACTATGATCAAAAAGGTATTTGAAGGTAGGCTCATTTTTATATGCCCGGTATAAAATGGCCTTTGCTTCAGCAAATGCTCCAGATTCTAACCTAACAACTTTAGCTACGGTTTCGTCTGTTAGTGCAGTCATTTATTTTCTCAGTGTTGTTTTGATTATTGTTAATACAAACCATTTGCATATAAATAAAGATAAATAGATATGAAATTATGATGAGAGCGTTAAGCGTGCGCTAACTAAACCTGCAGCGTCGTCTTTTTCAATTGAAATTTGCTCTACAGAAACATTTAAAGATTTGTTAAGAGCTGTTAACCAGGATATCATTTTGTCGAATGAGGCGTTATCAACCCATACTTTAATTTTTCGTTCACCACTTGGCTCAAAACGCTTTAATAAGACCCCATTTCTCTTTGCCATATTCGTCACAGAAGATACGAGCTGCTGGCTACTCATTACTTTGTCAGTCTTTGATGAACCAGAACTTCGTGACAATGATGATAACAGTGCTTTATTTTGTTTAACGAGTGTCAGTAACTGTTTATTTTGCTCGACATCGCGTTGTGCATTTTCCATATAACCATGTGCAGGTAGCCACATGGCATAGAAAATGATGAACATCATTAAAATAATGCTAAATATTTTTAGCACTGAGCGGTCTCTAGGTGGAAGCATTTCGTATTGCTTTTGTAAGCCTAGTACTGTTGAGTTTTGTTTAAGCCCTTCAAACATCATCTTTTCCTTTTTTAAGAGCCGCTAACACTGATTCGACCACGAAAATAATCTTTTTCCTGAACAGCGGAGCTAATTTTCGCTGTTAAACCGGTGCTGACAATGGCTTTTTGCAGTCGCTCAAGCTGATCATATGAATCTGCATGCATTTCTAAAAGTAATTCACCACGCTGCTGATTATAATTAATACTATTAAATTTGAGCTTTGCACGGTCTTTTGACTTTTGATATTGGTAGCCTGTATCACCTAATAAAGATAAGAAACCTAGATCTGCGGATTGGACTGAGCTTTTTTGATTAAGTTTGCCTTTAATAATTCTAGGTAATTTAGCTACGGTTATACGCTTAGAGCCCGGTACAATTTTCTGATACTCGGTTAATGCCTGCTGGCCAATCGTTAGTGCCTCTTTTTCGTAGTACATGCCTTTGCCAATAAAAACACCTAATTGAAGCAAAAAACCTAAGCCTGCAATCACAGCTACTGCTCGCCATTTTTTCCACGTACTATTTGAATCTGACAGAACTTTAAAATCACCTTGGCATAAATTTGTCGCTTGTTTTATATTTTGTAGTTGATTTTGACAAAGCAATTCAAATTCTGAGATTTGGATAATCTCTTTTTCTACCATAACATCTGGGTATTGCTCTATTTGAGCAATTAACATTTCGGCTTCGCCTTGTACGCGTTCTTCTATGTAGACCGCAATAGTAAAAGTTTCACCTTCACCATCGCCCTCATCTACTGGCCCCAAAAATAGGCTATCTAGGTATGGAAGTAAATTTTGAGTATTTAAACGTATCGACCGCTGGTTTTTCTTTTTTAGTAAGGTCGCTTCACTTGAAATACAGATAACGAGTGACTCATCCGTTAGAGGAAGCGAATCACTATCAAGAAATATACCTCTAAAAGGACAGGAAGGCATTTCATCATTAACTAGATTGAAGTAAAAAGAAAATAAGTCACGATCAATATTTACAACAGAAAACTCGCCAGCCTTATTTTTTTCACCTAATGCAATATGGACTTTATCAACATCTTGAGCAAGCTGCTCCTCTACGGCAAAAGGTAAAGCTTGTTGAATAAATCTTGCCTGATTACCGGGCAAACTTACTTTGGTTGAAAATGCAGCATTACATGGCCAAAACATAACTATTTCAGTGTTTTCAATACCATTCTGCATCAAGGTTTGATCAATGCCTTCAAGACTATCTTCCGCACCATATTTCATTTGCTGGTGACTTAGATCATACAAAGCCCACTCAAAAACGGGCTCTGATGTTTGTAATGTTTGCTTTGGTCTTAAAAACAGTTTATTTGGCATAGTTCCAACTATCGTTTTAGCTTTTATATAGTATTGGTTACGTTTGAATTATAGCGCGATCTTATCTTTTGTTATTAAATATTTTTGACCTTGATCCCTAAACAGTACTTGCATCACGCCATCTTTGTTATTTCGATAAATAACTGAAACTAATCTGGATTTACGATCAGCTAATGTTATGAGTGTTGCGATTTCAAAAAACTCAGAGTAAACACCCAAATATTTATCATCAATGCCGGCACTTTGCACTAAAGGATCTGCTTTAAAGCTTTCAATATCTTTCCAAGGCTCGTTTTCACGCTGCCCAATTAGCTCTTCTATTTGCGAATCACTTAATTTATCACTTAAGCTTTGTAACACTTCTTTTGTGGCCGTATTAACATTTATATTCACTCTTCCCTGCGGCAAAACACTAACATGCAGTAATAAGTTCTGATAGTCAGCTTGTGAAATATTTGGTAGCAACAGCAGCTCACTAACATGCTTAAAAGGCTGACCTGCATTTCGGTAGGGCGGATCTAGGGACAAGTATTCGCCATCCTCAATACCTTCAATATTACTCGGTTCCTGATTATCATCAATCCAATCTAGCAAGACATCCACTTTAATTGTTTCAATTGAAAGCCGATCAAATAATCTTTTAAAGCGCTTTACCATCAATTCATTGGCCGTTCCATCAAGTAAAACCAAGTCATTCAGGTTTAGCCGCCCTTGCAGGTCATTAAACTGCGCTTCTAAAAAGGCTTCTTCAACAGGAAGAATAATTGAATTACTTGTTTGCTCTAAATCATCTACAAACTCATTCTCTTCTTTATCCTCATCCCAATCTGCTTTTAATAAACGTCGACCATAAATTTCAGATGCAATGGCATATTCATAGGCTTGCGACTGCGCCAGTACATTACCCGATGTTTGAATAAAAAGACTTTGTCGGTTATACATACCAACCGCCAAAATGGACACCAAAGCAAAAATGAAAATCACTAACATCAATGCAACGCCCTGCTGTCGCTTAGGTAGATTTTTCATCGTCACCCTCCACCTGAAACGGTATTTTCACCGTCGTTAGTTGTAGAGTTACCATTCGCATTGCCGTTATTATCTGAGTTGCTTTCCACAAATTCCTGGCTTGATAGATATGACACTAAGTCGTATAACCTGGAGACAGTTCCAAACTGCTTGAGTTTTAGGGTTATTTTTACGGCTTTAGGAATCCTGTTTTCTTTTATTCTTGGATCGACGGACTCCTCTTCATTGTCACCATCACTTGTCGGCGGCCACTCATCTAACCAACCACTACTACTATTCATAAAGCGTAGTGAGAATTCTTCCACATCTTTCAATAAAACCCTATGTACTGACTCACTATCTTGAGAGCGATCCAATACAGTCCAGTAATGACGAATCAATTCACCTTGATTTAGCTCATAAGCTACACGTTGAAGATTGGAACGAGGATCACCTAATGGATTCCGCCAACCTACCCGGCTAAGCTCTAATTTATAAAAAGTACTATTTGTTTTAACTGCTGGTTGGTAATCACCATATTCGTCACGGATGGAGCGTGGAATAACTTGCTGTAAGTCACGCGAGATAATCAGCATTGTTTTTTGTAGTGCTTTTAATTCTTCTAGCTTTTCTTCTGTATGATCACTGGCTCTAATGGCGCTATTTAGAATTTGCCATGAACCCAAACCAATCATAGCAGTAATACCTATGGCAATAAGTACTTCGAGTAAGGTAAAGCCTGACTCATTCTTTTGTATATTTGCGGGAAATTTACAAGCAGAATAACGGTTCATTAATAACGACCTACAAACCCGGATAAAACCAATTTACGACGTTTTTCATCACTTACCGAATCTATATGATAAACCTCTACTTCGACTTTATTAATATCAGGGTTTTCTGTTTTCTTAACCTTTGAAACCAGCTGCCACTCCTCATTAGCAAAGTCGAGTTCTTCTTTATATTCTCGTGCACCGGGTAAAGATTTTGATAGGCGAAGCTCAGCCATTTTGTTCTCGGCCATCCAAGATGCGAACATTTTCTGCCTAACGGCTAGATATTGACTCACGGTTGAAGCAGTTACTTGCTGTAGCACCATACCGATTAAAGAAAAGAACACCAAAGCAATCAGTACCTCAAGTAGCGTAAAACCTGACTGGGTACTTTTCGAGTTAGAGAGTTTGATCATGATTCGTCTTGTTCGACTGATGGTAAGATAATTTCACCTTGATCATTCGTCTTTATTTCAATGCGACTATCAGAATCATCTTTAATTTGCATGTTAATACTAAATCCGGTTACTTCACCACTTGAAAGCAACATAAAATCTGGTTTTTTTGAAGCTTGGCTATCTAAAATAGAGGAATCATCCTCTGATTGACTGCCAAGAATTTTCCTTTTTTTCCCTTCACGCTGAAAATCAAGTGAGATCCATTCAGGAAGCGAGTAAGAACGCAAAAAATGAGGCTCTGCAGCAACCCACTTCCCTTCAGATTCGTTATAAGTTAGAAACTCGTATAAGTCAGACTCAATTACCACCCCTATTTCAGTGTTACTAAAAATTGACTCCTCTGCAGCCATACGTAAAACAGCATGTAAACGGTTAACTTCATTCATTAACTCACGTTTTTGGTTCCCGCCTCCCACAGTTGTCAATGCAATACTTGAAATCAGCCCAAGGAGCACCATCACAACCATGATCTCAATTAAGGTGAACCCGCTTTGCCTAACTAACTGCTTCATTGAAATTAATTCAAATCATGATTAGTAATGTCCGCATCATCGCCATCACCACCTTCGCGACCATCTGGACCAAATGAATACAAGTCATAAGGGCCTTCTGAGCCAGGGCTTACATATTGATATTCATTTTTCCAAGGGTCCACTGGCACACTAGGTAAATAACCATCTTTACTCCAGTTTTTTGCAGGCGGAGAGCCTGCAGGTTCCGTTACCAAAGCTTCAAGACCTTGTTCGGTACTCGGATAGTTAAAGTTGTCCAGTTTATAGATATCCAGAGCATTACTAATATTTCGAATCTGTGTCTTAGCAACTCCAAGCCGTGCTTTTTCACCTTGCCCCATAATATTAGGGGCAACAACAGCCACAAGTAAGCCTAAAATAACCATAACAACCATGATTTCAATCAAAGTAAAACCCTGTTGCTTTGGAAGTAATCGTTGAGGGGTAATTTTTTTCATAACTCTTTCCTTAAGAATAGATATAACACTATAAAAGCATTGAATTGAATAACAATAATTGAACTAACTCACAAGATTACTCATATTTAGTATTGGTAACATAATGGCAAGAACGATAATTAATACGACACCACCCATAAAAAGTAGCATTAAGGGTTCAAAGAGACCAACAATTGTTTCAATTAGACCTTGTAAATCACTTTCCTGATGCTGGGCTGTTCGCTCTAACATTTGATCAAGCTCACCACTCGACTCTCCACTCGCGACCATATGAATCATCATTGGTGGAAAATAACCAGTTTGCTCGAGTGAAAGGTGTAAATTTGCCCCCTCACTTACCCTTAGTGATGCTTCAACCAAGGCTGCTTTCAAGCAATCATTGCTAAGTACTTCAGCAGAAATTTTCATCGCATCAACTAATGGCACACCACTCCCATTTAGTATACTTAAAGTACTCGCAAACTGAGAAGTATTACTGCCACGTGAGATTTTTTTTATGAAGGGCATATTTAATAAGTAACGATGGTAAGCAAAACGAAATTTGTCTTTTCTCAAGCTGAACTTGAACAGTGCGCCAGAAGCAAGAAACAGGATAAAGATGACTAACCCCCAGTCAGCCAAAAAGTCACTGACATTCAGTAAACCTTGCGTTAAACCTGGTAACTCCTGCCCATTATTAACAAAAACTTCGATAATATCTGGCACAACATAGGTGAGAAGAAATACAACTATTGAAATAGCCACCACACACAAAATAACAGGATAAATGGCCGCTAATTGAATTTTCTGTCGAGCCTGATGACGAGCTTCTGTGTAATCAGCTAAACGATTCAGTACTAGATCCAAGTGCCCGGCGTGCTCACCAGCTGCGACGGTTGAGCGGTACAAGTGAGGGAATGCAATTGGAAATTCTCCTAAGCTATCTGCCAAGGTATAGCCTTCAAGTACTTTAGATCTAACTGCAAGTAGCATACTTCGGACATTTGTTTTTTCACTTTGGCTCGCAACCGCACTCAATGTTTCCTCAATAGGAATTCCTGCCTGAATCAAAGTAGCAATTTGGCGGGTTAATAATGCAAGTTCTTTGACACTTAAGCGACGCTTCGCACTAAACAAATTACTGCTACTTTGTTTAGCTTCAACGCTCTGATCAACTGAGAGAGGTGCTAAGCCTTTCTCTCTTAGTAGCTGTCTAACTTGACGGGCACTATCGGCTTCGATAACACCTTTTTTCTGCCGCCCTTTCTCATCTAAAGCTTTATATTCAAACGCAGCCACAGCTAGCCTCCATGAGTCACACGAACAACTTCTTCAATTGTTGTGACGCCAGCAAGTACTTTACTAATACCATCATCCTGAATGCTTGGACCAGACTTTCTTGCTTGCGCCTCCAGCTCTAGTTCTCCAGCATGATTATGAATTAATTCACGCATATGTTCATCGATAGTGACCACTTCATAAATCCCAAGACGCCCTTTATACCCATGTTGATTACACTCAGAGCAACCTTTAGCACGGTATATCGTCGGTTGTGTTTCTGGTGGTTGATGCAAGAACTCACTTTCAGATTGAGTCGCTTCATAGGGTTCTTTACAATTTGGACATAAAACACGCACTAAACGCTGAGCAACAATACCGACCATACTAGAGCTGATTAAGAAAGGTTCAACCCCCATATCCATTAGTCGCGTGATGGACCC
>CAJWBJ010000101.1 GCA_913020495.1 uncultured Oleiphilus sp. | reverse complement strand
CCATTGAATATTTGGGCTGCATCCTGTTGTGGTGGCGGGTCAGCCTCTTCTTTAATCTTGCCGAAGTTAGCAACAGCCATGGTAGATTACTCATTATCTTATGAAAATTATGATGGTTTTTGGAATACGGAAGGGAATCATATTGATGATCCTGCAGGCTCTGATTTAAACCAGTTTCGTACCAACCTAGGTTTTGCTTACCGGCTGGCTGACCGCTGGCAAACTAGCATTACCGTCCCCTATGTATGGAACAAAAACGAATACCCCGGTATCGACTCAAGAACTCATGGCTTTGGTGATAGTACGGTCGGTTTTTGGTATGAGAATTTTGACGATGTAAAGTGCGTTTGGAAAGTCATCAACTGGAAAAGCCTCATTCCGGCAGTATATTTTGGCAGCACCCTGACGATACCTACGGGTGAATCAGCCTACTCCGGTGAGGTAGATAATAGCTTTGACGTAACCGGCCGAGGTAGTTACCGGTTAGATGCGAACCTTTTTATAGAAAAAACGATTTACCCATGGAGCCTGAGTTTACAGATGTCATACGGCAAATATCTGGAACGCTCTGTTAATCAGGAGTTTGGGCGCTATGTCGACCCTTATGATAAGCAGCTAGGTGATAGAATCTCTACAGGTTTATCTGTCGGCTACACATATTTTCTGGAGTCATTAAGCACCTTAACGTTTATGACTTCTTTAAATGACTTACGCGAGCGTGATGGTGAAATTAATGGAAAGAAAGATCCGTCGATTTTAGGTTTCAAGAAACAATCCATTGGTGTATCCACTTCCTACACAACTCCTGCGCTGGACTGGATATATAAACTCTCATTTAATCGTGCGCTTCATGGTAATGGCCGAGGTGAAAATTTCCCGACGACCGACATTATCACTTTAGGAGTCAGTTATGTTATTAGATAGGTTCAAAACGATGCACAAAAACCTGTTTGTGATATTAATAACATTAGCCTTATGTGCCTGTAACGATGACCTGAACCCTTCTGATTCAGATAAACGCCCTACAGTTGAAACTGGCAGTAATGGTCATTATGTCGGGAATATAGCCGTTGATTTCACCATTATGGACACCTTAGACAATACGATAAATTTGGCAGATGAGTTACTGGCAAATGATGCTGTGGTTTTGTATTTCACAATGTGGTGTCCGCTTTGTGACACACATATGTCGAGTATTAGGAGAAACGTAAAACCTAACCTTCCTAATGTTAAATTTTTGGTGATCGATTATGTATCAGGCTCTGTTAAGCAGTCAGTTTCAGCACAACTATCAAATGGTTATGCTTCTGAAACGGTTATTCCTGATCTTGAACACCTGCTATTAAAACAATTTGATGCCACCATGGGCTCTACGATTGTGATTGATGCCTCAGGGGAGATCTTAATGAACGAGGACTACAAACAATCTAAAATACTATCAGTGCTTAATTAATCGGTAGGGATGGTTAAGTGCCACCTTCGACATATAAGAACTGGGTTCCGGCTGAAGGGCACACCGGAATGACAGGAAGGAGAGAAACTACGCACAATAATATCGAGCAGCCTGCGCACTGGCATAACAAGGGAGACTACGCAAAGAAATGATGGGCGAAGATTTGAATCACATAAAGCGCTCTAATAAATAAAAAAGGGCCGTCTTATTAAAGACAGCCCTTTTAGTATTCTAGGTAGAATAGAAAGTTTACTTAACTTTTCTACGGCTGGCGACCAATCCTGCCAAGCCCAAGCCAAGTAGAGCAAGCGATCCTGGCTCTGGCACTTCAGTAACGGTTAACTTCCATTCTTCCGTTTCACCTTGGTATAAATAACCCGTTGGGTTAAATAAGTCTTCATAATTATCTTGGTACTCAGAAGTCCACTGATCTCCCCAGCCGTCACCGTTAGCCTTAACAATAGAGTGGCTACAAGTCACCCGAGCACGCAACCAGGTTTCGCCCGCATGCGCCGCAGTCAAGTGAATATCGTCTGAGAAGTAAGTGATATTTGGCGTATCAGGCGTTTTGTAGCTACCAAGACTGCTTTCTACAGCAGTGTTTACGACATTTCTTTGAGGAGCAATGACATGCTCGCCATAAGCGATTTGGTCAACGGCATCAAATTGGCCTTGTACACCCGCCCAATCAACCCATGCTTTCATATGGTCAGCATAGTGCGTGCCTACATTGCTTTTATGCATGTTGAATCTAAATTTAACCGTTTCACCAACAAACATCTCGTCACGACCCCAAGTTGCACCGTTATCCACACTCCAGCTAACACCATATGGATCAGTCCCGTCTGACAAATCCTGCCAGCTAGTAGTTCTATGCGTCGAATCGCCATATGAAGCTGGAATAGCATAACTACTACTTGCCCATAAAACGACCGATAAACCTAATAACGTACGTGCTAAATGTCCCATTTTAATACTCTCTACTGCTAAGTTTAGTTTAAAGTTTATACTTATAAATAATTCTAAAATTCCATTTCTTAGTAACTATTCCTTTTATAGGCCCATATAAAGCAAATAGGAGACCAGTATCGATACTCCGTTGTTTTTAAAAGATATTCACCCTAAACATTAACAAAACGCAACATATAGTGTAAAAAAAACAGACATATTTAAAGGCTGAATTTAAATTAGCCAGCACTGTTGATGCTTACCTTTTTTTCCTAAAATTACATTCCGAGACAGACATAAACAACAAGACCACAAATCTGTGACCTAAAGACTTATCATCATTTGAAATAAGCTTTATAGTTAGAAGATTCACTTTATTTGGAGTTTTTCTCAATGCCTGCTTACATTGGCTTTATTTCATCCCTGCAAGGGACGGCTGTCGCTACAAAAAGTTCAGGAGAAGAGATTACACTCGCCGTTAACAATCCTGTTTTTGAAGGTGATCATATTTCAGTTTCAGGCGATGATGCCGAGGCGGTTATTACAACGGTTCAAGACCAGACAATCAAGGTCCCTGCGAACACAACAACGATATTGGAGCAATCGACCTCTAAATCAGCCATAGAGCAAGTCGAGCAACTTCAAGCAGAAATATTAAACAATGAAGACTTTGACTTCAGCCAACTTGAAGCCACCGCAGCAGGGCCATTAGAGCAAACGGGCTTTGCGACCACGCCTATCATAGAACTTTCAGAAAACGTCATTGAATACCATAGTAGCGTTAATTCTTTTAACAATGATTCGCCAAACTTTACTGATGCCGATAATGCTACAGATACAGTTAGTCAAAACGATGAAAGCGGTCTTTTAAATACCGCCCCATCAATTATCGGAGAAACTTTTGCAAATGTTACGGAAGACTTTCAGACCTCAGTACAAGGAAACATTAATACAGCAGCCCTTTTTAGCACAAACACACATGCAACGACTTATGGACAGATCAGCTATAACGAACAGGGTGACTGGCGATACGAACTTAACAACCAGCTTTCAGAGGTTCAGGCTTTAGGCGCTGGTGACATACTCACTGAAAGCATTGCAATAACAGCACAAGATGGTGCATCATTTTTTGTTGAACTAACCATCAACGGCAGCAATGATCGCTCAAGCATCAGTGGCGCTATTCGCGAAAACGTCACTGAAGATTTAGTTGGCGACTCGAGCAATCAGGTCGTCGAAGTCAGCGGCAACCTTAACATCGAAGACATTGATTCAGGCGAAGCTCGTTTTATTTCAGAAAGTGAAATTGAAACAACCTATGGCACCGCTGAAATAAACGCTCTAGGCGAGTGGCACTATGTATTGAATAATGAATTAAGCGCTATACAAGGTCTAACAAATGATAGCCAATTGACTGATCACTTTTCTGTACGCTCTTTTGATGGAGCTAACCAAACAATCCAAATCACCATTCAAGGTTCGGATGACAGCCCCCTTTTAAATGGCAGCAATCGAGTTGAACTAAACCTTGCCAGCAACGATACAGTCAATGGCCAACTAGGTATTAACGACCCTGACTTTGGTCAGTCTCATTTTCAGGCGGAGTCAAACATTTCAGGCAACTTTGGTTTTGGCAGCATTGAAGAAAATGGCAGTTGGTCCTATCACGTTGATACAACTCATCCTGAGATTAACGAGCTTGATGCAGATGCGCTAATCCATGACTCTTTTATCGTTACCACCGCCGATGGAACGGAACAAACGATCATCATTCCTATCAGTAACACACCTGACAGCATTGCAACTGCAAGCATCAGCAATGGCGAGTCAAATAACAGTTTACCGATCATTGAACTTAACAGTGATGATGAACTACTGACCTTTAATAACAGCCTGGCAAGCGATGAAAGTGCTGATATTTATATTTGGGATTCTGGAAGCAATGGGACAAGCATCGGCTCAAACACCGACAACATATCTCAATTCACTTTTGGCTCTGGCGGCGATATCCTTCAGCTAAATGATTTATTGCTTGAGGCGCACTCAGAAAACGAACTGGATCAGTTTTTACACTTCACGTTTGATGGTCAAGATAGCACAATTGAAATCAGCACAGACGGGCAAGCTTCAAGCAACCACTCTTTAGTAGTGAACAATGTTGACTTAACAAGCTTCGGTAATTCTGATGGCGAGATAATTCAACAGTTGATCCAGCATGGTAATTTAGATGTTGTTGGACTATAAAAAGTTGCCTAGATCGTATCATCATCCGAGATAATTGACGGTAAAGGTGTATTAAGCTTAGAGCGTAATTTTTCACGCGAGATCAACTTGTCTTGCACCATTTCAGGTAATTCGGTAAACAAAATCACATTCTTTTTTACCAATAAATGCACTAAATCTTCTGTCACTCTTGCAATTTCAGCATCGGAATCTTGCAGGGCAAGTCGAACATCATTCTCACTGCCAGCCGCATTAATAAACATAGTAATGTCTGGATGATTTGCAGGTAAATGCTCTTTCACGCCATCGTTTGGCTCTTTTAATAAGGCACATATACTGCCGTCAGACTTACGAACCACATATGGCACTTCTTTTCTCCTTTTTGGTCTAGACTTAAATACCAGCCAAATTAACAGACATAAAGTCCAGTAACTTCCCGCTTAGATTTAGTATTTGATACTTGGATAAATACAAATCTTTTTGTGCATCCACTAATTGTAGTTTTGCTCTCAATAATTCATTTTCTGCATCCAGCAAATCAATTAAGCTTCTTTGCCCTATCGTAAACTGCTTGCCGTAAGCCGTTTTTGTCAGTTGGGATAATTCAACATAATCCTCTAAAAACTTAACCCGCTTAGCACTCGATTTATAAGCAAACCATGCATGCTCAGCATCACGTCGAATTATACGCCGGGCATCATCAAGCTCATATTCAGCACGCTGATTTAATATTCGACTCTGAACCTTGGCCGCTTTATCACCACCACCATTGAAAAGGTCATAACGCATTCGCAGCATCACAAACAGATCATTATTTTTGTCCTCAACCCCATCTAAATTTTTGTTCCAGCTTGCCCCTGATTCAAGATGCAAAGTGGGTAAATCAGTATTTTTTGACGCTTTCGCTGACGCCAGTGCTGACTGGGTTTGCTTTTGACGAGATATTATCAACGGATTAAATTGAATGGCATCCGCTACAAATACATTGCGACTTTCTGGTAACTTAAAGAGTTTATCCTGAAAAACAAGCGATTTTGCGGCCTCTAATCCAACCACCCTGAAATAGTCGGCATTTGCTTTCATCACGTTATTTTTTGCAGCCGCCACATTTGCAAGAGAAAGTGATAATCGGGCGTTGATTTGATTTATCTTGGCATAATCATCTTTACCAGAACGAACACGAGCACCAATGTTTTCAGCAATTTTTTGGTGCGCTTGTAAGTTAACGACATTAAAATTAAAAATACGATTCGTTGCTGCAACACTTAAATGGCTTTCAATTGATTTCATTGCCACTTCACCGGCTAAATGCAGCAAACCAAATTCAATAGAATCATAAGTTTCAAGCTCACTTTCACGTTGCCAGTGAGTTTTAAAGCCGTCAAAAAGCATCTGATTTAAATTTACAGAAGACTCTCTACGCGATAAGTCATTCCAATCATTACCAGCTAATGATTGTGTTGATGAGTTATTGCTTTTTTCACGCCCAAACCCCAAACCGACAGACAGCTTTGGAAGGAAAGAAGATTCAACTTTATTAACCTGCTCATCTTGAGCCTGGTATTCACTAAATTTTGACTTGATTTGCGGATGACTGTTAACAGCTAAACTAACGGTCTCGTCAATTGATCGAGCTTGTGCAATACAATTCGGTGCAACAAAGCCACTTGCGACCATCAGACACAAAGCCGCACGCGCGATAATTCGCATTCCTATCTAACCCCTACTTCTTTTTGGGCACTTAACCCTTATTGTTATCTATCCGTAGAATTTAGTCAGTGCTCGCGATAAATCCATAAAAACCGGGTTTTCACAATTATGACAATAACTAAAAATGTCATCACCCTAGTCCATATGGTGATTAACCCTAAGCTTCTGTTAAAGCAACCTGCTTTGCTTTTAAAATTGGCTTAAGAATGTAATTCAATATAGTTTTTTTCCCTGTCAGTATATCAACCTGAGCAATCATACCCGGAAATATAGGCAAAGCCTTATCTTTTGATCCTAAGTCATTCGTTTTTGTTTTAACCCGAACCAGATAAAAGCTCTCACCCTTTTCATTAAGGATTGAATCAGCACTAATATGTACGACTTCTGCTTCTAGCCCACCGTAAACAGTAAAATCATAAGCAGTGAACTTTACCATTGCTCGTTGCCCTGGGTATAGTCTTGCGATATCAGCAGGGCGAATTTTTGTTTCAATTAATAGCGCATCCTCGATAGGAACAATACTAACGATATCCATCGCGGGCTGAACAACCCCACCAATCGTATTCACCATTAGCTGCTTAATTGTTCCTTTCACTGGAGAACGCACCTGTGTTCGCTTAACTCGATCTCCAAGCGCGCTATCCGACTGAAATAATCTCGGCAGCTCGGCAAGTATATCACTTAATTCTTTTTGCGCATCACTCCGAAAATTGACAATTAACTGTGCGTGTTTATTTTTTAACTCCGCTATTTCCGCATTTATTTGGGGCATACGAAACTGGCTCTCTGCAGCATCGCCAGAGGCTGCCAAAACCATCTTTTCTACTCGAAGTAATTCCACTCTTGAAACAACGCCGTCATCAAATAATGGTTTTAAAATATCTAATTCTTTTTGAGTTAATGCTTGCTCATTTATGGCTTGCTTATAATTAAACTCTGCTCTAGCCAAAGCTTGTTTTTTCTGTTCAATCTGCTGATCAACGACATTTTTCTCTCCTTCAAGCTGCGCTCGACGATCCCTAAACAGAAGTCGCTGTTCTTTAATCAAACCAGGAACTTCTTTCTCTAAACCGGAAGAAAATTCTATTTCTGGCACCCCTTCAATTTCAGCCCGTAATCGAACTTCCCTCAGCTGAAGCGCTAATATCTTATATTTGTTTTCCTGAAAACTTGCCTCAAACTGAGTGTCGTCGATTTTGAGTAAAATCTGATTCTTTTCAACTAAACTCCCTTCTGATACATGTAACTCAGACAAGATCCCGCCTTCTAAATTCTGCACAACCTGTAGTCGCTTTGAAGGAATAACTTTCCCATCCCCCCGAACTAACTCATCAATTTCAGCATAAGCAGACCAAGCAATAAGCGTTATAATAAATAAGCATATAACCCACAGGATAAGGCGTGACTTTATCGGTGGCATTATTTGACTGACGTAGGCAGTAGATGAATTAGTACTGAATGAAGACATACTAAGACGCTCCCCCAGAGAATTCTTGTGAGCCAGTTTGAACCAAGCCTCGCTTTAGTGCATCCAAGACTTTTTCTTTTGGCCCATCTGCAATTACCCGGCCTTCATCCATAACAATCACTCTATCAACCAAAGACAACAGTGATGCCCGGTGCGTACTGAGTATCATCGTTTTATTTTTTGAGAATTGGCGGATTTTTTCAACCACTATACTTTCTGTTTGATTATCCATCGCACTGGTCAATTCATCGAACAGTAATATTTTGGGCTTACCAACTACCGCACGTGCTATCGCCACGCTTTGGCGCTGACCACCTGACAACCCTCGTCCTTGCTCACCAATGGGCATATCAAACCCATTAGAATGCCCCTTAACAAAACCACTCAAACCTGCAATTTCTGAAGCCGCTAATAAAGTTTCGTTATCACTCAAAGGTGATTTCAATAAGATGTTCTCTTTTAACGTACCACGAAACAGCGTGACATCCTGTGGTACATAAGCCATGCCAGCCCTAAGCTCTACTGGGTCTAGCTGGTCAATATCAATATGATCGATTCTTATCTGGCCACTCGTTGCTTTCCCCAAGCCAAGCAATAAACGCATCAAGGTACTCTTTCCGGAGCCTATTTTGCCGATTAAAGCGACTTTCTCTCCAGCCCTGACTTTAATATTCAAATCTTTCAGAATCATTTGCTTTTGATCATAAGTGAAATTCAAATTCTGAATATCGATATCACCGTCCAACTGTGACCGATTAAGGTAAGTCATCTCAGTGCTTTGCTCTACAGGAAGTTGTGTTAAATCATCTAAAGCGGCCAATGCAGATTTTGCTTGATAGTACTGTGCAGCCAAACTAGCCAGTTGAGCCATTGGTGCTAAAGCGCGACTGCTCAATAACACACAGGCTATCAAAGCCCCCATACTCATCTGGTGAGCACCAATTTGATAGGTGCCTATGACGACAACAACCACAACCGTAAACTGAATAATAAAACCTGACACCATGGCAATCGAGTCAGCCAAGCGACGCGAACTGACGCCTGCTCTGGCTAGATAGGCCAGACACTCTTCCCAAAAACCTTGCTGCCTTCCTTCGGCATTAAAGGCCTTAAGGGTTTCAATGCCACTTAAGGTTTCAACCAATACTGCATTTTTCTGTGCCGCAGCACGTTGTGACTTTTCGATAATCGATTTCAAAGGGAAATGAATAACAAAGCCGTAAACCAGCATCACCAAACCAGCAATGAGTGGCGCCAGAGACACAATGCCTCCGACATAAAAAATAACCCATATGAATAGTATCGAGAAAGGTAAATCAACCAGTGCAGTCAACGTAGCGGCCGTGAAAAAATGTTTGATTGAGTCAAAGTCTTTAAGCTTACTGGCAAACTCTCCAACAGAGTCAGGAAACACATCGACGCGTAAGTTTAATGCCCGTTCGAATAAACGGCTTGATAGTTTTATATCTAAGCGCTGCCCTGCCAGTTCGATAAAATAATGGCGCAATAGTTTAATCACTAAGTCAAAGATAAAAACCAAAGCGACACCTGAAGCGAGCACCCATAATGTTTCAATCGCATTGTTGGGCACAACACGGTCATAAACATTCATAACAAAAAGCGGGCTTGCCAAGGCAAATAAGTTTACAAATACGGCAGCAAGTAAAACATCTCTATACACAGAACGCATAGAGATAACCTCATTCATTAACCACCGAGAGAAGCTAGGTTTCGAAGACATTTTTTCTGTTTTAAGTGAAGAGAATGGGCGAGATAGATTTACCGCCTCACCTGAATATAAAGAGTTAAGCTCACCTTTGGACAAAACACGTTTCAGCTCCTTTTCATTTTCTATTTCAAGCGTCTCTTCAGCGAGTCGTTCGACAGAAAACAGGGAGACAGTGTATTGATCTTTCTCATGAGAAAAAGACTCTAATACCGCCACAGGCTGTGAAGGGTTTTTTAGCAATAAAATAATCGGTACAGTACTTTCAACCAGTTCACCTATGGAGCAGGCGATTTTTTCGGATTTAAAGCCTTTTCTTTCCGACGCTCGCAGACAGGCTTCAAGGCTGACATGCTCTTGGCCACTGCCTATCTCATTATCATCTTGACCATTAAAACCAGAGAGAGGAATGCCAGCAAGAAAAGAGGATTTTGAACTTTGGAGTCCATTCATTTTTAGGCTTAATAAAAATGCGTCCAGAATCGGATGCGAATCAGTCAAAAGTAAAGGTCTCCAGTTAGGTATATGCTTTAATGATAGCAGTATTTAAGCCCACCGCAGTTATCATTATTAAAGATCCGGTGCTATGATCAAAATGAAATGCGACAGGAGATTATTCAGTGCTCAAAAAACACCTCAATTCAATGCTATTACTTCTTACAGGCTTGCTGTTAGTGTCTGCAAGTATATTTAGCGCAGCCGAACAAACGATCGTCTATAAAGTGATTGCCGAGGATGGCAGCATTTCATTTTCTGACGAACCTCAGGAAGGGGCAAAAGCAATACAAGTCAAACCTGTTACAACAATTCCGGCAATAGACGTCAAACAAAACAAAGCACTAACCCCCAAGCAATCAAACAGTGACAAGGCGGGCTACTACCAAAACTTAAGCATTGTATCTCCCGCGAATGATACGGCGTTTAATTCAGGGAATGGCAACGTACAAGTTACCGTCCAAGCTCAGCCAGCATTAAGAGGTGGCGACTTATTTGAACTCCAATTAGATGGCAAGTTCATCGCCAGTCAACGCGATACATCATTCCAACTAACGTCTGTTGACCGAGGGACACACACTTTAACCGTTAAAATCGTTAACGGAAATAAAGAGACACTTAAAGTAGCAATCAGCTCGATGACAATCCATCGCCCCGTAGCAAAACCTTTTTCAATTAATTAAATTCATCACAACCTTCATAGGAGATGCCTCCTATGAAGTGCCAGCCGCACCATAGCGAACACCAATCCGCTCACGACGCACAAAAATAGTGCACATATTTCTTATTCATTTATACTTATAAACCAAACTCATACGTTTCACAGCATTCATGCTGGCTTGGTTTACTTCTTGCTTTACGCTATGACTTATCGCTCCTTTAAGCCCTTGGTGACCACTTTATGCTTTCGAGTCTTTTTCATAGACGTGTTTTAGAAAACCTTTCGACGGCGGTTTTTTTAATCAATCGTAAGCTAGAAGTTATCTATACAAACCCGGCTGCGGGCATGCTACTTCAAACCAGTCAGAAGCGAATTTTAACTCATCAGTTTACGAGTTTGTTTTTACGGTCCGATGAAAAACTGGTGAATGAGTTTTCTTCAATTTTGGATACGGGTCACACTTACACCCAAAGAGAGTGCCAATTTGTACTTTCAAATGGACAAAACTTGCTCGCTGACTGCTCTGTAGCAAGTAACACAATAGATGGAAATGATTATTTAATCATTGAAATGCAATCAAAGGATCGGCTGATTCGCATTAGTCGTGAAGAGCAATTACAAGAAAATCAGGAAACGGCTGAGATTCTAATTCGAGGCCTAGCGCACGAAATCAAAAACCCCCTAGGCGGTATTCGAGGCGCTGCACAATTACTCGATGCTGAACTAACCGTTCCGGATCATCATGAGTATACTCAAGTAATCATGGATGAGTCTGACCGTTTACGTAACCTTTTAGACAGAATGCTCGGTTCCAACAAAGCATTAAATAAAACCTACCTTAACATTCATGAAATACTAGAACGCGTTTGCTCACTCATTCATGCAGAGTCGGGGGGACATATTCAAATTATCAAAGATTATGACCCAAGTATTCCAGAACTAAATGGCGATAAAAGCCAGCTAATTCAAGCCTTTTTAAATATAGCTAAAAATGCCTTACAGGCGCTGTCAAAGCAGACCGGTGTGGGCTCAAATGCCCAAATAACCATTCGCACCCGTACATTGAGGCAGTTCACGATAGGCCATTGTCGGCATAAGCTGGTTGCTAAAATTGAGATTATCGATAATGGGCCTGGCATATCAAAAGATTTCATTCAAAACATATTTTACCCCATGATCAGTGGTCGAGCTGAAGGGACTGGACTTGGCCTCTCCATCACACAAAGCATTTTTACAAAGCATGACGGTTTGGTTGAGTGCGAAAGCAAGCCAGGCAAAACAAATTTTATAGTTTACTTACCTCTGGAGCTAAAACATGAGCACTAACCCCCTTGTTTGGATCATTGATGACGACCGATCGATTCGATGGGTGCTTGAAAAGGCATTAGAGAAAGAAGCCTTTAATATTCGCTCCTTCGAAAATGCTGATGACGTGATGGCTCAACTTGAAACTGAAATCCCCGATGCGATTCTCAGTGATATCCGTATGCCTGGTATCGATGGACTTGAATTACTCAAAAAAATTCAATCACAATACCCTCAAATCCCGGTCGTTATTATGACGGCCCACTCTGATCTGGATAGTGCAGTGACTTCTTATCAGGGAGGAGCCTTCGATTATTTACCAAAACCTTTTGATTTGAATGAAGCGGTCGCATTGACACGACGAGCGATTGCACACTCACAAGAGCAAAAAGCCAGAAATGAAACATCGCCTGAAAATATAGCGACTGAAAGTACAGAGATCATTGGTAAAGCACCGGCAATGCAAGAAGTTTTTCGAGCGATAGGCCGCTTATCACAATCTCATATAACGGTATTAATTAATGGCCAGTCAGGAACCGGTAAGGAACTTGTTGCTAAAGCATTACACCAGCATAGCCCTCGAGCACAACAATCCTTTATAGCCCTTAACATGGCAGCCATCCCCACTGATTTAATTGAGTCAGAGTTATTTGGCCATGAGAAAGGCGCTTTCACTGGCGCGGGAGGGCAACGAACAGGTAGATTTGAGCAAGCGAATGGCGGCACACTCTTTTTAGATGAAATAGGCGATATGCCTGCCGATACCCAAACACGTTTGCTCCGTGTGCTAGCAAATGGTGAGTTTTATCGCGTTGGGGGAGCTATTCCTGTTAAAGTCGATGTCAGAATTATTGCGGCAACACACCAGAATTTAGAAAGCTTAGTTCAGTCAGGTGCATTCAGAGAAGATTTATTTCACCGCTTGAACGTCATTCGTATTCATCTACCAAAACTGTGTGACCGCAGTGAAGATATCCCCAAACTTTCACATTACTTTCTTCAACAAGCGGCTGAAGAGTTGTCAGTTGAAACAAAACAACTGCGTACCGAAACTGAAGAGTATTTAAGCACACTTCCATGGCCCGGAAATGTACGTCAACTAGAAAACACATGTCGCTGGTTAACAGTCATGGCAAGTGGCCGTGAAGTACATATCACAGATTTACCGCCTGAATTATTAGATGAAGATAATACACCACCGACAGGCAGTACTTGGCAAGAGGCACTTAAAAAGTGGGCTGATCAAGAACTTAAAAAAGGGAAAAATGGTGTTTTGGATATAGCCGTTCCTGAATTTGAGCGCATTATGATTAATTCCGCATTAAGCCATACTGGTGGACGCCGACGGGATGCCTCAATTTTATTAGGCTGGGGACGAAATACGCTAACTCGTAAAATTAAAGAACTGGGAATGAACTTTGATGATACGGATGAAGAGTAACGGGTTTTGCACGACGCCCGTTT
>CAJWBJ010000100.1 GCA_913020495.1 uncultured Oleiphilus sp. | reverse complement strand
TGACGACGACATCTTTTGGATTAAGACTCATAGATATTCTCCGTTCGATTATCTGTTTCAGCAATTAGCCGAAATACGTTTTGCCAGCTTTAGCCATCTCTCTCATACCCGCAGTCGGGTGATAAAGAGCACCAAGATCTTTATACTTATCTGCAATAGCACAGAACGCTTCAAGACCGATAGAATCGATATAACGAAGAGCACCACCGCGGAATGGAGGGAAACCAATACCGAAGATAAGACCCATATCTGCTTCCGCAGCTGTATCAACAATTCCGTCTTCAAGACAGCGAACTGTTTCAATGCATAGAGGAACCATCATACGCTCAATGATTTCTTCGTCAGTAAATTCCTGGCTACCTTGTACAACAGGCTTAAGAAGCTCATAAGTCGAGTCATCTTTAACTTTCTTCTGCTTACCTTTACGGTCAAGCTCGTACTTGTAGAAACCGCTATCTGTTTTCTGGCCATATCGACCATCTTCAAACATAACGTCAATCGCCGTACGGAATTCATTCTTCATACGATCCGGGAAGCCGTCAGCCATTACTTCGCCAGCGTGCTTACCAGTATCCATACCAACAACATCTAATAGGTATGCAGGACCCATCGGCCAACCGAACTTCTCAAGAAGTTTGTCAACACGCTGGAAGTCAGCACCATCACGTACTAGTGCACAGAAGCCACCAAAGTATGGGAACAAGATACGGTTAACCAAGAAACCTGGGCAGTCGTTAACAACAACAGGTGTTTTACCCATTGCTTTCGCGTATGCAACTGTTGTAGCAATTGTTTCTTCGCTAGTCTTCTCACCACGAATGATTTCTACAAGAGGCATCATATGTACTGGGTTAAAGAAGTGCATACCACAGAAGTTTTCTGGACGCTTAAGGTTTTTAGCCAGCAAGTCGATAGAGATCGTAGACGTGTTTGAAGTAAGGACGGTATCTTCAGACACTAAACCTTCAACTTCGCAAAGCACGATATCTTTAACTTTAGGGTTTTCAACAACCGCTTCAACAACTAGATCGACGTTACCGAAATCACCATAGCTAAGCGCTGGTGTGATCGCGTTTAATACGCCTGCCATTTTAGTTGCAGTCATTCGGCCTTTATCAACACGCTTGGTTAGAAGCTTAGTTGCTTCATTCAAACCAAGATCGATACCTGCTTGCGCGATATCTTTCATGATGATTGGCGTGCCTTTAAGCGCAGATTGGTAAGCGATACCGCCACCCATGATACCTGCACCCAATACAGCAGCTAGCTTAACTTCAGTTGATTTTGACTCCATCTCTTTAGCTTTTGCTTTTAGAGCTTGGTCATTCAAAAACAAACCAATCAAAGAAGCTGAAACTGAAGTTTTTGCCATCTTAGCAAAGCCTTTCGCTTCAACCTGAATCGCTTTATCACGAGACATACCCGAGTGCTTCTGCATCGCTTTGATAGCTTCTACAGGCGCTGGATAGTTTGGACCAGCCTGACCTGCTACGAAACCTTTTGCGGTTTCGAAAGTCATCATGCTTTCCATTGGGTTTAACTTCAGCTTGGTCGTTTTCTCTTCACGACGGCCTTTCCAGTCTACCTTGCCTGCAACCGCTTCGTTAACTAATGCAACGGCCGCTTCTTGCAACTTTTCAGCAGGAAGTACAGCATCGACAGCACCAAATTTCAAAGCATCCGCTGAACGATATTCTTTACTTCCACAAATCCACTCAATCGCATTATCTGCACCAATCAAGCGAGGTAAACGTACGGTTCCACCAAAACCAGGAAAAATACCTAGCTTAACTTCAGGTAGACCTACCTTCGCTTTTTCAGCCATTACACGGTAGTCAGTAGATAAACACATTTCAAAACCACCGCCAAGAGCGATGCCATTGATTGCAGTTACGGTCGGGTATGGCAAGTCTTCAATCGCGCTGAAGATTGTATTTGCCTGAATATTGCTTGCGACCAGATCTTCTTCAGACCCTGCAAACAATTCGGTGAATTCTGTAATGTCCGCTCCAACGATGAAGCAATCTTTTGTACTGGTTACGACTAAACCTTTAATACCATCCGTATTTTTAAGGCTTTCTGTCGCTGCTGCCAGCTCTTCAAGAGTTAGTCTGTTAAATTTATTAACTGACTCGCCTTCTAAATCGAAGTTAAGTTGTGCAATACCACCTTCGATTTCTTTAACCGTGATGGCTTTACCTGCGTAAATCATCAACTGTTCTCCAAGTTAATTGTCTGTGCCCGCGCAAAAAAGCGGTACCGGCAAAGTTATTTTGGCCCGTAAAAAATTCGGGATTTTCTGAAATTCATACGATCGTTTGAATTCCGAGATGCGAACCATGAGAAAAATCTAGTCATTTGTCAATTGTTATTGACATTTCTACACATATTTCTTCGTAGACTTTGCTCACAAAAACCCTTATAACCTAATGTTTTTAATCAACTAAATTGAGTATTTACTAATTTTAATAAATACTGGCAAAATATTATTTTTTAGACAAAAAAGGTGAATTAGTAATTTATAGTGATTGAAAAATATGTATTTAGATGGTTTTTATACATCGATAGATTTTCAATGAATAACATCAGCCATGTATTTGTATATTAAAGATTAAACACTACACTGAGATAAATTAGTGTTTTTTATAAAAAAACACCTTGATAGTATTTTAGACCTGACATATGGAGACCCTCTTGATGACCCTTACCCGTAATTTATTTCGTAGCTCTTACTTTGCAACAATAGCTACTGCTCTCATTCTTAGTATTTCGATGTTTTCACCTAATGCATTAAGTGAAGAACAAGAAGGTTCAACTCTTGGGAGGATCTATCTAGCACAAATCAATTCCTACTACTCAATAAATGGGTTTTATAATTTTAGCGCCAATCAAGGAGACCAAAAACACCTTACAGTGATCGTTGATTCAAGCAATAAAATTGATGAATTAATTAATACGATACAAGGAGAAGTCAACGACTCGCCTGACACAGACGATTTCAAAGAAGTTTCTGGCGCCTGGAAAAAATATAAAAAAGTATTAAATCAAAATATAAAAGAAGTGAAAAAGACTGGCTATCCTGACCTACGTTTGGCTGGAGACATGGCTACTGAAAACATCAAACTCAACAGCACTTTGGAAACACTATACAACTCATTAGCAGGCACGCCTTCAAATAAACCCAATAAAATCACCGAGATGAGTCGAAAAGCAGGCATCAGCCTTGCTTTAATGATGACCAAGTATTCCGCGCGAACGACCTCAACTGTGAGTCAAGTATATTCTGGCGGTGATACAGAAATAACAATTGACACGCTAGCAGCTGAATTTGAAACCATATTAAAAGAGCTAATGAACCAAACAAAAGGAAATGAACAAGCACTCGACCTTCTTGACTCAGCCCTAACAAAGTGGGATTTCATTAAATCTTCTTATATAAACTATAATGAAAATAGAGTTAACTTCATTGTTAATCTTTATTCTAAAAAGATTATTAGTGATATAGACTTAGCATTAGAAAGCCTTTAGCTAAGCTCTTTCTGAAGGCTAGTGAATCACTCATCAGCCTTCAAACCCTCTCAACTTGTCAATCTCGGCAATACACCCTGCCAAAAATTTCTCTATTCTTTCAACACCTTCAGGTTCATCACGCTCTCGCCATAAAAGCGCAACTCCTCCTGAGAACAAAGCAATCGCCTCCGAAGACTCAGGTAAACTCTTGATCAAATCAGTCTGATCTAAAAATTGCCTAACAGGCTCCTGAAGATCTAATTCATGCGCATTTTCATCAACACTCAACCTAATAATTTTTGTCCCACTAGATGAAGCTTTCTTCCCAATAGAGTGATACTTTTCATACATCACATAACCATGATAACTCTCAAGCCAAGGAAACAGTTTTCCCGCGAGAGTTTTATCCACTAAACGAACCTTCAAGCCAAGCCCCATTGCTTTGTGACGCATCTGCGTTAATGCTTTTTCTCTAGGCGAAGGCATTACCCATAATACCGACCCAAAAACAGCTAAAGTAATTAAAATAGCAACCCAAAACCCCATTAGAAACCTTTTATATCTATTTGGCGCCCACCCTGAAATGTAGTTTTCACTTTATCATCCTATAGCATGATAGGAAGAAAGTCATTTCAGAACAAACACTTATAATCAAGTACAGAAATGACTCAAATTAAGCCAAAACCAACAAACATTCATCACAACAGTCTATTCTGCCTCTTCTTCAAGTTCCAACCAACGCTCCTCAGCTTCCTCTAAAGCTCGCTCTGCAGCAGTTAAGCTAGCAATTACCTCTTCAACAACTTCATGACTTTGGTTATAGAAATCACTCAATGCCATACGAGCCTGCAATGCCTCAACCTCCTCTTCCAAACCTTCAATTTTTGCGGGAAGCTGTTCCAGCTCGTGCTTCAACTTATAACTCATTTTCTTACGGACAGGCTTTTTTACTGCTGTTTTACTGACAAATACTTCTTCTGGCTCAACAACACTACCCAAACCTTCATCGGCTTGTGCAATAGTTTTTGACTCAACAGCCATCACGCCACCAGTTTGACGAACCCAATCTTGGTATCCACCCACATATTCACTTACCTTACCCTGCCCTTCAAAAACCAGAGTACTTGTAACGACCTGATCAATAAAATCCCTGTCATGACTTGTTAGCAATAACGTGCCCGTAAAGCTATTCAATCGTTCTTCCAACAACTCCAAAGTATCTACATCAAGGTCGTTGGTTGGCTCATCCATTACAATAACATTTGAAGGCCGCCCAAATAGCTTCGCCAACAACAAGCGATTTGTCTCTCCTCCGGAAAGCGCTTTCACAGGAGTCCTTGCACGTTCAGCAGTGAATAAGAAATCATTTAAGTAACTAATAACGTGCTTTGAATTGCCATTAATATTGATAAAGTCATGGCCATCAGCAACATTATCAAAAACTGTCTTTTCAGGGTCTAACCCACCACGAAGCTGATCAAAATATGCAACCTCAAGCTTACTCCCTAACCTTACAGAACCAGACGCAGGTATCAGTTTACCAAGTAAAATTTGTAATAATGTTGTCTTGCCAGCTCCATTTGCACCAATTAAACCAATCCTCTCTCCCCTCATAACAGTAAGAGAAAAATCTTTAATCACTAAGCGTTCACTCGACGAAAAGGAATGCGAAACCCCCTTCACCTCTACAACTAACTTACCAGATTTATCAGCTTCCTCGATCTTAATATTAGCCTTACCTTGCTTTTCTATACGACCCCTACGCTCATCTCGCATCGCCTTAAGCGCTCTTACCCGACCTTCATTTCGAGTTCTACGAGCCTTTATTCCTTGACGAATCCAAACCTCCTCTTCAGAAAGCCGTTTATCGAACAATTGATCTTGACGCGCTTCATCTTCAAGCATTTTCTGTTTATCTATCAGATAACTTTCATAACTGCCTTTAAACGCAGCAACATTTCCTCGGTCCAGCTCAATAATTCCTGAGGCAAGCGATTTGATAAATGCACGATCATGACTAACAAAAAGCAGTGCCCCTTGAAACTCCTTTAAACGCTGTTCAAGCCACTTAATTGTATCAATATCCAAGTGGTTTGTTGGCTCATCTAACAACAGAAGGTCCGGTTCATTTATTAACGCTTTCGCCAATAAAACTCGTCGCCGCCACCCTCCAGACAAAGCCTTCATTTGCTGGTTCTCATCTAGACCAAATCGTTTTAATATATTGATAATTTTTGTTTGAAAGGACCAGCCATCTTGCGATTCAATTTTCTCTTGTAAATTTTGCAACTCATTTAAAGATTCTGCATCAAGGGACTCACCATGAGACTGCTTATCTATCAAAGCATGATATTGTGCCAGCACAAGACCAATTTCAGCTAAACCTTCAGCAACCACATCAAAAACACTACGGTCATCAGCCTCAGGCAAGCTCTGAGGTAAAGAACCGACTTTCAGTCCTTTTTCGAAAATAAGTGAACCAGAATCCGGTTCTATTTCCTTTGTTAACAGTCGCATTAGTGAGGACTTGCCCTCGCCATTACGCCCCAACAAACAAACCTTTTCCCCCGGCTCAATCGCCAGGCAAACTTCATCTAATAGAGGACGAAGACCATAAGCCAAACATACATTTTCAAACCTAACTATACTCATAACTCAATTACAGACTCTTTAATGAATTTTAACTCTTGATTAACTCGCCAACTCAATAAATTGAACTATGCTTTAACGACGCAGAGCTTTTAAAACCTATATTATGACATTTTTAACACGCAACCATAATTAGTAAGTATATTTTTTATTCGTACGGAGAAACTCATTGACCACCAGTCCATCTTCATCCACTGCACAAAGCCCAGACCTAGACTGGAGTCAAGTTCGTGAAACGATAAATATGCTGACATTAGCCGTATCTCAAGTCGAATGTACAATGACGGATGGCGAAAAATCAATTACTGAACTCACCCAGTCATTTACCTATATTGCAAATCAATTACAAGGTATTGTTGACACAGAAAGTGATGAATCTGCCGAACAGCAACTCAATGCCATCAAAGAAAATGCGGCCAGCATCCACCAGAAAGTCATCACTGCCACGATTGCTTTCCAATTTTATGATCGACTAACCCAACGCTTAGATCATGTTAAAAGGGACCTTGGCTGGTTAAGTGACCTTGTGAGCAACCCACAACAACTTTACAACCCTGAATCATGGAAAAAATTACAAACTGATATAATGTCAAATTACACAATGGAAGAAGAACGCCTAATGTTTGAACACATCATGAATGGCGCCAGCGTAGAAAGCGCCCTAGATATTTATCGTCATCATTTTAACGAAAACAAAAGCGACGACGATCAAACCACCGACGAAGTTGAGTTATTTTAGACCAAAGAGTGCCACGCATACCCTTAAATATTTACACCATAACACTATCGAACAATAAGCAGATCACCCACTTGTATTCGCCCGCTAGATCGATGCACCATATTTTGCCCAAAGCAAACCCCAAAATCATTTTTACGATAACTAGCTAGCGTCTTTAATGGCTCTTTACCTATTACACCATTTTCATCTATCGTCGTCATGCCACAGCGACTGCAAGGTTTTACAATATCAAAACCAACACCACCTATTATAACGTGCCGCCACTCATCTTCTTGAAAGGCTATATTGCCCGTAACAACTATATTTGGCCTAAAACGACTCATAGGCACAGCATGATCCAGCCTGCCATTCAACTCGTTAAGCGAGGCGGTATTAGCTAACAACAAAGGAAAAGCATCCGCAAAACTCACATTCTGATCTCGCTTCACATAATCGCGATCAACCTGACGCTTTGCTGTCTCAGGCATATAAACCATTTGAACTGAAAATCCTAGCCAATCAGACAACTCATCCGTGTAACAGGAGTCAGCACACTTAACTGACACAGTATCTGACCAAATTTGAACATCAATATCATGAATAAATGACTCATAGGAGAAAAACAAGTCACTTAAACCAGCGCCGCATACTGACACCCCGCCAGACTCCAAAGAAGCGAACAGAAGAGAAAGTTTTGGGCATTCTCGCTGGCTAACAAATTTAGCGTTCTGATCAATCAGCATAAAACGTCGGTCATTTTTAATTCCAAACTGATCCAGTGTTATCTCAGGTACAGAAACTGCCCCCAATGACTTAACAGGGTAGTAAAGAATTTCAGAGATTTCATATTCCATTATATCAAATGCCTCCTAAGTAATTGTTAGACACAAATTTTTGAGAGCAAACACTAGACTTTATAGCCCATATTATCAGGTCATGAATATAACAACAGATGCTATGAGTTTAATCCAGCCCTTTAAAAAGAACTCTTTATAAATCAAAAATTTTATAGCGAAGAGAAAGCTTGGTTATACGAAAAAACAGGGGAGCAATAACAAACAATAAGAAAGATAAATGGAGCGGGAAACGAGATTCGAACTCGCGACCCCAACCTTGGCAAGGTTGTGCTCTACCAGCTGAGCTATTCCCGCGCATTTAATCCAAGATAAACAGAACCTTACATACAATACTTAAATATTTGGTTCCCCTTAAAAAGGAAGCGTATTATAGGTATACATTTTTTGGGATGCAACACTAAATTGTGTAAACTAGTTCACTTTTATAACAAGAAACAGCATTTATAAGTTTAATGATCAAAAACTAAATACTCTAAATTTTAAGCAAAAAAAAGCAAACCATATAGGTTTGCTTTTTAGAATTCTATTGCTATAACTCAGCATTTACCAAGTTATAACATTGCGACTAATTAAAGCGCAACAATGTTCTCAGCTTGAGGACCTTTCTGACCTTGAGTTACTGTAAAAGAAACTTTTTGGCCTTCGTTAAGAGTCTTAAAACCGTCTGACTGAATCGCACTAAAGTGAGCAAATACATCTGGACCAGACTCTTGCTCGATAAAACCAAAACCTTTAGTTTCGTTGAAAAATTTAACTGTACCGTTTACTGTGTTAGACATAATAACATCCTGAAATAAAAATAAATAAGCCTTTTAAAAGGCATGAATAGCATAAAAATAAACTGAGACTTAGATACTACAGGACGAGGAATTACGAATAATCGGCGAACTTGATAATATAAAAAGCTTTCTTTCTAGCTGCGGGCTAAGATATTAGGTTAGTTCGCTAAAGTCAAACTCTTTAACATCTTTTCACAAACTAGAGCTAAAAACATTCCCATATCTAACGCTTAATTAAATAATAGCTTTCCTGTTCGTATTCGCTGTGGATGATCCCCTACAGGAAACGAAGCTATTTCCTTCGCTTCATCAAATGATATCACCGACACTCGATCTTGTTCGCTCACTGAGACATAGCAATTTTTCCCATCTGCACTCTCAGTTGACCAATAAGGTTTAGCACCGAGTGGTGAATCAGATAATTGAATTGTTTTATATTCGAAAGTTTCACGGTCAACAATTGCGGCATAACCTGACATCGTTGCAGCCACACACAACTTATTTCCTTCACTATTCATTGCTAAGCCATGATGAGCTGAATTCAACTGATAGTCACGCAAGCTCATTGCTTGAATCTCTGCTGGTACAGGTAGTTCAATTTTTCGTGTCACTTTTTGCTGCGCTACATCATATTCAACAAAACCATGGAAAAATGAGATTTGCATATACACAAACTTCCCATCAGGAGAAACAGCCATTGGACGAACAGCACTATCGACCCAAGGCATACCAAATTCTTCGAGTTTCTCAGCCATATCTACACGCTGAATCACCTCATAAGTTTCGGCGTTAACAATTTGAAAATATCGATCACCTTTAAGCCAGTCCAACCATGAACTAGTAAAAGGGATATAAACTTTCCCGATGCTCGCGTGATAAATCAGTTTTCCATCTTCTGAATACGTATTTTCGTGAGGTTGATCACCCGATTCAAATTCGCCAACAATATTCCCTGTAGCAGTATCAATCGCGTGAACCTTTCCTGCAGTGGAAGCTGAAACCAAGAAGATTTTACCATCCGGTGAAATAGCCGAATGATCCGAGCGAGAGCCCTCAACCTGTGTGCGCCAAACAATTTCGCCGGTATTAACATCCAGTGCGACGACATCAGCAAAGCTAGGCCTTGATATAAATAATTGGCGACCATCATTTGAAGTAAACATATCATCAACCATCTGATGATGCCCTTCACCAATCACTTCTTTAATAAACGTAGAAACAATACGCCGCTTAATACTGCTACTTAATTCTTCTAAGCGCTCGGCTTTATCCGGAACCGCATTAATTTTTTTAATGCGTGTATGCGTCAATGGATCATAGATATCAATTGTGCCATCCCAGTTATTACCGACCACAATAACATCCCGTAACCCTAGATCATTAACTGAACCAGTTTTACCCAGATCTGCCTCATTGGCACTCACTAACGAGGAGATAAATACCATCGCTAAAATGATTGTGATCAATTGCTTAAATGCCATATTCTTAACACCCTAAAAAATAAATTAAGCGTAGCATTTATCCAAACCAAGAACCATCAACACGATTCGCTACCAACATTTAACGCTTGAAAGTTATGTATAGCGAGTCGCTTCCAGCGGTGTTGCCGGTGCTTATAAAAACAAAAAGCAAACAACCAAACAAAAGGCGTTAAAGCCCCCGCTCTAATATCAGCGCGATCTCGATATAACAGACCCGACTCCTTCGTCGTAAAGCTCATTTTATGATCCCACTTTTTACATAATGCACTATATCCATTATCGCGCATAGTAAAAGAGCCCTCTGCATCTATATATGAAAAATCCATAGTATGCAGCCCTAATGGTAGCCACCCAAACAGTTTCGTTTTCATCACATAGGGCCTAGTTTCTAATGATTCATGTTCACTTAATAATTCAACAGGATCAAATTTCATAATAGGACTTGCGACATGGTTTAGTAAACCTAACGTCTTTACAGCCGACCTAGCCTGAAACAACTCACAAGGTAAGTCACACGACACATCTAGCTTCATTAGTTTTCCACCAATGTACTTTTTTTCTTGTTCTTAGGCTTATCGGCTTTACCTTTAAACACATGATGATAGTTTAATAAGCGCTTAAAACTGCTTCGATCAAGCATTTCCAAATTAGGGCTGGATGATAATGTAGTTTCAGCTTTGTCGAGACTATAGATTTTGGGTGGTTTCCATGGAATGAGGTAAAGAACATTAGGTAATTCTTGATTCCCTCTGATACGCGCACCTTCAAGACTGAGAATTTCACTCTCAGCAAAGCTATTACAGCTGGCAAATAGAACAATAAGACTGGCAATAATTCGTACTTTTAGCCATCTAGAGATTTGTATATGACATCGCGGCTTCCTAAGTTGCATCATTATTTCGCCTTCAGTCTATTTTTTGTATCAAAAATCCAATCCTTTATTTTAGAGTCTGGTTCAGTTTGTAAGCTTTGATACCTTTCATACAACACCAATGCCTCTTCTAAACGGCCACGATATAAATCCAACAGAATACCAAGATTCCGAATCGCCAAGTGATCATTAGGATCTATCTCTAGTATTTTTCGATAATAGACTTCTGCTTGATCAAACGCTCCAGAGTCTCTTGCAATATATCCCAAGTAATTTAGTGAAAGTTTATGATTCGGGTCTAACTCGACCGCTTTTTCAAAGTATTCTTTTGCGACACTAAATTGATCTTTATTTATAGCCATGACGCCTAGATTTACAACCGGACTTATTAAAATGTCATCTTCTGCCAACAAGCTTTTATAAATCACTTCAGCTTCACCATACTCCCCGTTATTTTGATAGCTTAGTGCACGTTCAAACCTACTTTTCAATTCAGCTTGTTTATCTCCAACGGTCGTCACCAAAGGTTCATCAATAGTTTGCTCTTTTACCTGTGCTGCACAGGCCATCAAGGTTAGAACAGTTAAAACTATAGCAAGACGACAAATGCTCTTAGAAAAAATATTAGTAAAGTTCATTGACTGCCCCCTCCATCATCTCATCTTTATCATATCGACCAGGCAACAAAGTTTTTAGCTCCTTAAAACTCTTTTTAACCCACTTATCATAAATACCAGCCCAGCTTCTGCTAACATTTTGAGCATGGATATCAATCGCACTGTCTTCAAAAGGATAAGTTTGCTCTTCAAGTAAAATATCATATTGCTCAAGCTCTAACTCGCTCAAGCCGTCAGGCCTGTCTGACGCCATTAAATCAACACTCAACTGAGCATAAATATCTGCTATTCTGAACCCGGACTCTGTCGAAAATGATGACACACCATAACTTGCTGTTTTCTGATATGCCTTAATTGCTTTATCTAGTGCTTTTGTTTTTTTCACCATCGTGACATTCAAAGGAAGCTTTAATTTAATACGTTTGTATTGAATAAAAGCATCATTTGCTAAAACTGCTGATGAACTTGCTGCTAAATAGCGCATTCTGTCATCCGCCTCTTTAGGAGAACGATCAACTGTTTTCATTTGTTTCGCCAACCAAAAGCGACGCTTTAATGGCTGATTCGTTTGCTTATAAAGTACAGCTAAACGATGCGCCGCTTCCATATAAGCATCTGCCGGTTGTGGGTAGGTATTCGCGTACTGTCGATAACTTAGTAGGGCTTGTTGCTTATTCTCAGCTTTGTCATAAAGTTCAGCAATGATATACAGAGTATTTTGTTTCTCTTCTCCTGCCTTAGCTTGGCTATACATCGTTTTGAGCTCCGCGGCTGCCAATTCCCACTGCTCTGTTTCACGGTAAGCTAAAGCGAGTTTTGCAGGTAGGGTATTACTTAGTTTATGTTTGGGGTAACGTTTTCGAAAGTCTGTTAGTACCGCTATCATTTGAGGCCATTGTTTTAATTCCAACAAATAACTAGCGGCATCGTATTCTGCACTCGCTCGTAATTTGGACATTGGCACCACCTGCCCTACACGCAAAAATTCATCAATGGCCTGATTTGTTTTCCCTTCAGCTAATAAACCTTCTGCTTGCTTAAATACACAAGCAGCAAGATTTTCTAAAATTCTTGGGCGTCGTTTATCTTTAAAAGGCAACGTTTTTAAAGCAGTTAGATAATCAATTTCGGCTCGTTTATATCTCTGTAGGGCATACAAACTATGGGCTTTAATTAAAAAAGCCTCAGTTAACATAGTCTTTTTAGGCGAAAATTTATTTTTAGGTTTTTTATCCTCGCCCAATACAAGATTCCAATCCAGTAATCGCTGGGCGTGAATAACTGCTTCATCGTAGCGTTGCGCATCAAAATCCGTAGAGGCTGCAATAAATAGTACATCAATTGCACGTTTATCTTGGCTGTGACGTGCAACAAAACGAAGCCTGTTTTGTTGTTGCGCAGATTTAAGTTGTTCTATTTCTTCTGTATTCATTTTCGCCCAAGTTTTCGCATATTCAACGAAAGCAAGAATCGATGCATACCCCGCTTCCGAGGCTTCAGAAAAATTTTCATAGTCATAAGCTGCACGATTAAAACTCTTAATCGTTAGCCCCCAGCTTTTCAGCTGTAAATAGCTTTCACCAAGCAAAAATAAACTATTCGCGACCCCCTCATGTTTCGGGAAAGTATTCACAAATTCTGAATAAAATTGTGCCGCTAGTTTGAAGTTATCGTTCGATGCCTTATTTTTATGTTTATTTACAGCTTTTTGAGCCTTTACATAATGGTAGTTAGCTAATTCAGGTAATAGTTTCTCCAGCTGGATTCGTGTGTATTCTAGTTCTTCGGGCGAATGCCTAACCCAGAAATCATGCCCTTTACCGTAAGTATCAACAAACCTAACTTTTTCAGCATAAATATCGCGATTGAAGCCGGCAGTTTTTAAGGTATCAATAATATTAATTTGGTATTTGGGTGACCAAACGCTATTAGGGTGAACATGAATAAATCGACGGTAAACATTCACTGCGTCGGTGTATTGTTCTTTTTTTATGAGTAAATCACTGTATCGGTCATAAACTAAAATCTCGTAAGGCTTTGACCCAATGGTTGCAAAAAGCTGTTCAAGGCTATTTGCCTTATCTAGATAAGATAGCGAAAGGCCCATTACATGCAACAGATCTTCAAGCATCGTGTGATGTTTATTATCTGCAAGTTCAACCAGATAATCATTTGGTAAAACAATATCCAAAACAGAGGTAAACGAAATAAGCGCAGGCGTGTGCTGATTTAATTTAAATTGACTCCAACCTAGCATGTAATAGGCATTCACCAAAAATGAGCTTTTCCCTTTAGAAATCACAGCATTGAAAGCCTCTTTTGCACCTTCGTAGTCACTTTGGGTAAAGAGTAATTCACCCCGTCGAAATTGTACTTCGGTCATTAGTGTGGAGTTTGGATGCTCCATCACTAACAAATCTAAAGTA
>CAJWBJ010000099.1 GCA_913020495.1 uncultured Oleiphilus sp. | reverse complement strand
CAGCCCATTGCGAAACTTCCAAATGACTGGTTGAAATCCCATGGGATAATTGAAAATACATTGTTGTTCTCATACAGGTAATAATTATGAGCAGGTTGCCCTTGATAGCTATCAAGGCTTGCCATTGCGGTCGTTGCTGCAAAATATCGAAGCATTGAATCGATATCCATGACGCTCTGATAGTCACTGCCGTTATTTAGCACATCAAGAAATGAGATGAGTGCTGTATTATCGGTGGTTTCTTCGTTTGTTTTCAGTTCAATAGCGGTGTAGCTTTCATATAAATCATCTACCCATGCTAGTGTATTACCTGTGCCTGCACCGCCTGTAGCATCAGGCTTGTATAAGTCTCCTTCAGGGCTATCAAAGTGCTGCTCAAGAAATTCACCATCAACTTGTTCAACCATGCTATATAAACCATGTAATTCACCATTGATGTATAAATTAACGTAAGCGCTGCGCGGTGCGGGCAGGCCAGCATCTCGTAATACTTCGTAAGAAATATACTCACGCATATAAGTAGGGTCTTTGAAATTATTATTTAGATTGAGCTTTTTCAGATTAAGTAATTTTTGTCCGTCAACGTACTCATTCATATCAATTTTAAAGCTAAATCGTTCACTGTCTGTGTTTGCGACCGAACTGAGTGATGAGTTACCTTTTGTACGAATGGCAATATTTTCTAAACTCACGTTTTTATAGCTGATTGAGGCTGTATGATTTTCTTCATCCAGGGGATTCGTCATCATGTCAGACCAATTTTCAGAGCTTATTTCAACGTAGAAATTTTCAATATTGCTTGTATCAAATGTCAGTGCATCTGAATTTGTTGCTTCAGACGTCGGAGATAGTGTTCTAACTGTCCATGAACCGTCTGGGTAAGAACCAAAACTGAAACCTTGAGGTGCGTCGCTTTCATCCCATTCCAAATAGTCCACGGTTTCGTCATTTAGAATCAGATTAAGCTCATCGTTTGAACCTAGTTTGAAAGGAACATAGTGTGTGCCTGGGTCTTCATCTGTTGCGTAAATGGTTAAATATTCACCGGGAGCCAGTGAGATGTTTGGTAGAGAAACAGGGTCAATATCGTCGCTTTCATCGATAACGGAATAATCACTTAGTAAAATTGATTCGCTACTGTTGTTATATACTTCAAACCAATCATCACCGTCTGTGACATCTTTAGAGACAATTTCATTAATAACGAGGGGCGCGCGTGTTGCTGTTTGGTTGGCGGCATTTGGAGTTGGTGTTAATGTTTGTTGTGCACCGCTGCCATTTTGGTATCGGCCATAACTAAACCCATACAGTGCATCGCCTTTATTCCACTCAATGAAGTCAATCAGATCATCATCTTTGAAAAGACTGACGCTGTCACTTGAGCCAAGTTTGAATGCAACGGACTCACCTGAATCAAGCGTCTCATCTGTCGCATATAGCGTATAGAACTCACCAGGCGCTAAGGTGATATTTGGTAATGAAGAAGTTTCATCACTATCGCCATCTTTGAGAGAATAGTCACCCAGATACACACTTTCATCGCCCGAGACGTATAGTTCGATCCAATCATAACCATTTTCACTGCCATCAGCGTTCTTGGCAACAATTTCATTTACCACCAAATCAGGGAAGGAGCTGACAATTTGATCAAAAGTTGCGACATCATTAGCTGCGTCACCTGTACTTGTATCACTGTCGTTATTGCTTTCTGAACAACCCGTTGAAATTAAAGACACGATAATGATAGAGAGTAACGTTTGCTTATAATTACCTCTCGCGACAAAACTGGTTGAAGAACGGGTTTTAAAAGATTTATCTTTTGACTGGGAGCTTCTTATTAATCGCCAATCCACAATACACCTCACATTTAATGATTTATTAGAATGACAAGATTAAGTAGACAATGTGAAGGAATTGAGATTGAAATGTGCAATAAAAGTGCAGATGATTGTTTTATCAGGATGTTCGTTAACGTTTGTTCAAGAGATTTACCGTACTAGCTTTATTAGTAAGGGCTAAAGTTATATCAAGATTTTGTGAGAGATTTTACTTGTAGATTTCAATCTGTAATCAGAATAGGTAAACATAATTCGTAAAAGAAGGAGATATCTATTATCAAAAAAAGTAAAATCCGGTATCTTTAAATAAGTTGAATTCTTTAATTGTTTTATAAATAAATGTTTCAATATTAAGAGTGTAAAGCTCTAATTTGACTATATTTCTAATTAGAGTATTGATGAACTAATATATAAATTAAGTGCCTACTTTTATGGGTAAGACTAACTAAGAGCTGAAATGATGATTGATAATATAAAAACCTTTTTTGATCGCTTTGTTGATGATTTTTCGTTATTCGATGGTGAACTTATCGCAAGTCGATACCTTTCTCCATATGTTGCTGTATCTTCTAGCGGAGACATTTGGCAGTGTAGTGAACGGTCTGAAATTATTGAATATTTTCAAAGCTTGCTCGATAAACATCAATCTCAAGGGGTGGTTTGCTGTAAGTATGAAGACCTTGAATTTACGCCAATTGGAGAAAACTGTTTTTTCGCAACGGTTACATGGACCATGATGGCTGAAGAAAGCAAAGTAGTATCAACTTGGCGCGAATCTTATAACTTAGTTAAGTCTGATTCCGGTTTGAAAATATTTACTTCTATCGATCATTAGTAAGTAGTGATTGTAGAGTGAAATTATCTATTGAATGTTAGGCCATTTTGGCTTTTATCGTTGATAATTTTACTCGCCAGTATTTTCTACCCTTCACTTGATAAACATCAAGTAAAAATAAAAACACAAAATTACCCTGAAAAAAAACGTTCAAATTACAAACAAAGTTGTATAGTTAAAGTAGGTATTGGTTTATTAACTATTTTCCAATGCCAAACTGTTAAACATGTTTTAAACGTGCGAGAGAGGGTAGTTATATGATGATGCTTGTTGAAAGTGCTGTACTCTGGGGTATGGTTTTTGTTGTCAGCATAGCCTTGTTTTATGTTGCTGAAAAGTTTGAAACACACAATGAAACCGAAGCACATATTAAAAAAACTAGCTGATTTTTTCGAACCTGTTATTTAGGTTTGAATTAAGTGTGGCAAACAGGTTAATGATGCTCAGTGATGGTAATTGCGGGGTTGAAAGAGTTTGTGTGTCCAAATATTCTAATAAGTTGTGCTTTGCACAACTTTCCCTCCTATGCCATTCTGGTAATCTTTTAACCTGTACCTAGACCTTGTTTAGTCAAACAATTGTCGTGCAAAGCTATCACTAAATAGAAGTGCGCCTTGAATTATTGCTTTTTACCTTAAGTAAGAGTCATTCAAATCTTGAAACATCATTTACTTTCCATTGATTTGCCTACAGTCATCAAAGAACATTATTTGGGCATTTGTACAGGCTAGTACATCAATAAGTTGTTTTTCATCTTCACAATTTAGCAGCCTGTAGGATTGAAGTAAGTTGACTACTTTTGTTGTCTTTTTGTCGGTAATATTTCCGGTCCTTAAGTTTTCAAAAGAGGACTTCAGCTTTTTTAATACTAAGGTGCACACTTCTTTTTTATAGCTTGCATTCACGGCTTCATTTTTAGCTTCCTGTGTCGTAGCTGCTTGTGCTGTTGAAGCAAACAGAACGATGAGAAAGAGTATTCTGTACATGTTCGAATTCCTATATTGTATATTTTTATTGGTGTAGTGTACTTTAGAAAGACTTTTCTATCTAGATTGCTGGTTAATATGATGTTTTTTGTCGCAAGTAAGTTTTAACGTTATGCGGGAGTGCGTTCGGGAGGATTAAACCAGCTCAGCTTCTGTGGCAAATGGGCAGGAAGGTTTTGGCGTAGTCAAAGTGTGTGATGCTAGCTTCAAGTCTCTGCATAGTCGAACGGATGAAATCAGAATGGGATATTATGTTAGTTGCTAACATGAATCTGTTTAGCTTTGTGTTACTCAAGCAGGAATACCTTATACAACATTTGAATAGATATAAAATATGAATATTGAAGTTGAAATCAACGGACAAATTGAAGAACCTGAAACGATAGACTTATATCGAGCAAACGAATGGTCTTCGGCTGAAAAACCAGATTTGCTTATGATGGCTTTGCGCAACTCGCATACGCTAGTGACAGCACGCTGTTCAGGGAAGCTAGTTGGCCTTGGTAATGCCATATCTGATGGCCATCTAGTTGTTTATTATCCGCACATGCTTGTTCATCCTGAATACCATGGGAACGGTGTTGGTCGAAAAATGATGGAAGCAATGCTGACTGTTTATGGTGATTTTCATCAGCAAATGCTCACAGCAGATGGTGAGGCGATAGACTTCTATAAAGCATTGGGTTTTGAGCGTGCAGGTAAAACCGAGTCTATGTGGGTTTATGCGGGAACAGAGCATTAATATTTTACGTTCATCGATTGACGACACGGCTTTTGAGTCATTATAAATATAAACCCTAAAGGTAGACTGCTCCTACACGCAATTTACCTTAATTAGTTGTATGATTTCGACTGAGTAAGATCATTCCTCCTTATGAGTTCTCAATCCATGTTGTTAATACCTGTTTCTGATGAAACGCTAAGCAAGTTTAGTCATACCAACGATGATGCGTATACCCGGTTGATTATTTCATCACTTTCCATTCCTGAATTAGCCAGTATTTTTCTATTTCTCAAGCTTCCGGATTTAAAGGGGGATGTTGAATTAAAAGCCAAGCACTCATTAGCAGATTTTATCAACGTTGCTAACACCTCTGATCGAACACGCATTAACAATTCTCTTCATAAAAATTTCAGTCAAACAAAGCTTGAATTAGGTCTTCACACTGCCTTGGAAAATGATTTCAAAACGATGTCAGCCGAAGAGGTTGAGAAACAAAGCTATTTGGATCGACAGGGTAATTGGGATTGGTGTTGGAAGCCAAGTGAACGAGAGCCTGATTTGGATGAACTTCCAAGTTTGGAGAAGCATTTTGAGGGGTGGAAAAAGTTCACCAGTGAGCAAGGCAGAATCTTACAAATATTCTTAGCTAACCCTGAAGAATCGATGGATATTCAAGGTTATGCAGGAACTGGAAAAACCAGAACAATTGCCAATATTGTTGAGGCTTTACCCAAGGGTGGACTATTGATTTCTGCCATGACAGTACAACAACTTTGGGCTTTAAAACGAAAAGTAGGGAGTGATGTAAAAGCTAAAACATTTGGTCAAATTGCGTTTGATGTGTTGAAGACAAATCTATTTGACCAGAAGAACTATGTAGGGCCGAGAACGAAATATAACTATTTTATGCCAAACAGTGAAGTTGCCCAAAAAATGGCTTATCAGGCATTGGGTAACTTAAATGCTGAGTGGGTGACATGGCATGTCATGAATACGGTTAGGGCATTTTGTTATTCAGCCGACCGTGAAATTATGCTTAAACATGTTAAAGACAGCCTGTGTGTGTTATCTGGCCATGATAAAAGCATAATAAGAAATCTAGCCGATGAATTGTGGGTAGAGACGGTTAAGCCTAATCCTAGTGATTTGAGACCTCTGCCATTTAGGCAATATCATGCGATTAAACAGTTTTCATTGCTGGATGAAATGATTCCGGAACAGTACCAATTCATTGTGATTGATGAGGCTCATGATTTACCACAGCCTTTATTACAAATTCTCGATAGAAGTCCTCAGTCAGTGATTACTTTTGGCGATGGCTATCAGTCATTTCACGGTGGAAGCCTTCAGCACCGCAGAGCGAAATCAATTCGAAGACGAGAAATGTCTAATTCGTATCGAGCGGGAGAAAGTGCCGACGCGCTTTACAATTCAATTTTGCAGTTTCACCCTGTGTCACCGATAGAACCCTTTAAAGGTGCGAAAACCAAGTCCACAGAAATCAGCCATTATGAGGCCTTTGAAATCCCTGAACATCACTGTGCCTTGTTATCAAAAAATAGTTGGTATGTTTTGTCGTTGATGCAGAAACTATCAACTTCAGGGGCCAGATTTTATATTTTAGAACGAACCAAACTGGATTTAATAAAGTTGATTGGTGAGGCAATTGAACTTTTTCAGGGGAGGGGGATATGCACGCACCCCTTATTGAGAGGTTTCAAATCGTGGGAGTCTTTTATCGTCAAACAGGACGATAAAATAATTAAGCAAATTCATGAACTATTTTGTAAAGGGTATAAAAGCTCGGATTTTGACAATGCCCTATCTAAAGCTGAATCTGTTTTTTCTGAAGATACCTATGTTTTAGGGCGGGTTGAAGACGCAAAAAATATGGAGTTTAATGAGGTTGTTTTAATGGCTGATACGCTTGAAGTCGGTGCCGCTTCAGGGGAAGACAACGCGAGAATAGTAAATGGAATTTATACGGGAATTTCACGTGCTAAAAATAAACTATATATTCCAGGTTATCTCGATGGCTGGATGACTGATCACTTGAAAGTGGAAAGTCGAAAACCTTAAGGCGTAAGGGGGTTAGAAAGATTTTCACGATTCAGACCTCTGTCATTCCGGTTGAAAAGTGCACCGGAATGAGTTGTTTAGCTAAACTGCTGTCGTGAAAAGCTCCAAATTAGACTAAGCTCGACGTTTTCTGAACGCATAGGTTCCGGCAGATGCCAAGGTTTTGAAGAATACGCCCCATTCACTTAAATTAGGCTTAGGTAGTCGGCCTTTTGCCATTCTGGCTAGTTGGAATTCATACCAAACGATATCGAGCATCGCCATTTTATCAACGCCTTTAACACCTGTGGTCAGTATGCGTAAATCCTGTTTATGAGAAGCATCGTCGATGAGTTTGTTTGGAAAGTCCGGGTCTACAGCAGTGGTTCTAGCTAAACCAATCAAATCGGTCGCACCACCGTCCAATGCAGATTGCATTGCCGCAGAAGAGCGGAATCCGCCGGTTAATACTAGGGGCGTGTCTACTAGCTCACGTACTTTTTCAATATAGTCCAAGAAATAAGCTTCACGCTTGAGTGTTGATTCTTTCACCTTATGCCCAACCATCGATGGACTTTCGTAAGTGCCGCCTGATATCTCAATTAAATCGATGCCTGCATTGGATAATGCCTTTACCACTTCCATCGAGTCAGCTTCAGTGAAACCACCTTTCATGAAATCTGCTGAGTTTAGTTTGATACCAATTGGAAAGTTATTTCCTACTTCTTCGCGAATGGCGTGGTAAACAGCGAGTACAAAGCGCATACGGTTTTCTAAAGAGCCGCCCCACTGATCTTTACGCTGATTATGGCGTGGCGATAAAAACTGACTCACGAGGTATCCATGCGCGCCATGAATTTGTACACCGCTAAAGCCGGCTTCTTTTGACAACTTAGCACTGAGTGCGAACTTTTGAATAATTTCAAGAATTTCAGGCTCAATCAAAGCGCGAGGTGTGTTGAAACCTTTTTCCAGGCCCCCACTTAAGCTAATAGCAGAAGGGGACACAGGCTCTTTACAGATAAAATTTGGAACCTGCTTGCCCGGATGGTTAAGCTGAGGCCATATCTGAGAGTTGTTTTGCAGCCCTGCTTTTGCCCACTTTTTAAAGGGTTCCAAGTCAGAATGTTCATCCAATACAACATTTTTTGGTTCACCTAATGCCGTACGATCGATCATGATATTACCGGTAATGGCCAAGCCGATTCCACCTTGTGCCCAGCGGCTATAAAGTGTGGCTAAACCGGACGTTGGGTTGTGTTCTGGTGTTCCCAATTGTTCGCTCATAGCTGACTTGAATAGGCGGTTTTTGATCACTTGACCATTTTTTAAAGTGAACGATGAACCTAGTTCATTTGAAATTTCTTGGGTCTTTGCTGCTGATTGCATTGATATTGCTCCGTTAAGTAAAACAACCAATAGTAGACCGGTCGTCTTTTAAATATATAAATAAAAAGCCCGGGGGCTTATGTTGTTTTAAACAAATCTATTCAGTACGTTTTATGCTGCTTTAAAAAAGATCGACAGCATCATTTCCATGGTGTCAGAGGCAGCTTGTGCATCGCCAGTGACTTTCATTTTTAATAATGAGCCTTCCCAAGTTGACCAATAAACGGATGACAGTTGTAGAGCGCTAACATCGGTACGTAGTTCTCCAGCCTGTTGTGCCTGCTCGAAGAGCTTGGTGAATACATCCTGCCATTCGGTCATGGCTTTCTTTAACGCCTGCTGACACAAGGCACTTTCGGCACCAATATCGGCCGCTAATGCACCGATTAAACAAGACTTTTGGAACTGACTATTGGCAAACTCTTGTACACCAAATTTATAAATGTCTCTTAATTGTTCAACCGGACTTAATGTGGCCCCTTGGTTTAGCTGGTAGTCATTTAGCTGCGTTTGAACGGTACGGCTATATTCTTTTATCAGCTCAGCGACAAAGGCTTCTTTGCTACTAAAGAAGTTATAAAAAGAACCCTTGGGGACATTGACTATATCTAGGATTTGCTTAATGCCGGTGCCATGATAACCATGCATGGATATCTGATCGATACCGGCAGTAATCAGGGCTTCTCGGGTTTGTTCACTTCGTCTTGGTCTAGGCATGGTTGTTATAATATGACCGGTCGTCTTGGAATGGAAGGATTGTTTAAAAAATATACTAAAAATAATTGTTTCATATATGGAACAAAGTGAGATTTATTTGTTTAACAGCCGCTGAAAACAGTGTGATTATTTATGACTGCCATCACATAAGGGTTGAGAGGCTGTTAGTTTACAGCCACAAAAGAATACCTTCTTTGATTCAGTTGCTTTATATTTTACCGGGGTGAACTCTGTGTTCTTATGGGAGCCATCACAAAACGGCTGTTTCTGGCTTTGTCCGCATGCACACCAAAAGTAGGTTTTCCCAGATTCTGTTTCTATTGCGTAAGGTGTGTCGGAAGCTCGTACAGGTTTGCTCATTTTTATTTGTCCCTAAGAAGTAGATGCTACATATTCAGTGTAGTTCTTTGTAAGAAAAAGGCGCTTCAATTTTGAATATCCTATTTGTTAATACCCAATTGAGCGCTTTGCTCTGTTCCCTCTCATTCTGCCAAATTGCCGTCATTAAATGTTCTTCACAAGTTAATGACCAGTGTTTAATCTCAATAGCGCTTGCTGAATAGACCTTGTAAGTTTTAGTCTATACCGAAATTGGAATAGTGATTAGAGTTAAAATAATGAATCAAAAAAGACTAATTCAGCAAAATTCAATACCACGTTTTTTTAAAGTGGTGATTGTATTCTCAATCGTCCTGATAATGAGCGGATGTTCTAGTTTAAGTGCTTTTTTGTTCTACCCAAGTAAACATTATTATCAGTCTCCGGAACAACTGGGGTTAAATGCAGAGCGCGTTAATATCACAACTAAAGATGGTGAAATATTAGCTAATTGGTTCGTAAAAAGTTCGATTGAATCCAAAGGCGTTATCCTGTTTCTACATGGAAATGGTGAAAATATTAGCACGCATATCAATAGCGTCGCATGGCTACCTCAACATGGCTATGATGTCTTCTTATTAGATTATCGAGGGTATGGCCGATCAACAGGCGTATCGACTCTACCAAGCGCATTATCAGATATCGAAGATGCACATCGATGGCTGAGTACACTTCAGGATAAACGCCCTTTATTTGTGTTCGGGCAAAGTCTGGGAGGCGGCTTAGCCGTTACCTATACTGCCAATTATAATCATGAACTTGAAAAAATTGAGGCGCTGATTACCGAATCGGCTCCAGCCAGTTGGCCACAAATCGCTAGAGAAGCGATGAGCAAAAGTTGGATTACTTGGCTGCTTCAAATTCCGGTATTACTAATGCCCGGCCAATATGATGCTGAGGATCATATTGTGGAGATTTCTTCTGTGCCGATATTATTGATGCACAGTAAGCAAGACCCTGTTGTTGGCTATCATCATGGTCAGCAATTATTTGAAAAGACCCAAGGGCATGCTCAATGGTTAGAAACTCAGGGAGGACATATTGCAGGGCTCAATGATCCAGCCATCCAAACTGCGTTTTTGAAATTTTTGGAATTGAGTTCAAACTAAAGGAAAGTCATTCGTTTTCATTGGTGACAAATACTAGTGGCTCACCCTGTTCGTCAATAGTGACATCAAAATTGATTGGACGACAACAAACTTGGCAATCTTCAATATAAGATTGCTGGGGGACTGAACAATCAATTTGTACACTTATTATTTCGCCACAGTATGGGCATGAAATATCTTTATCTATCAGATCATAGTGCATTATGAATGCTTCTTCCTTTGACAAGACTAGAAACGACCAAAGTTTTTAAGCGCAAATTGTATTCTCTACTTTTAATACAGTTAGGCTACGTTCTAGTGAAATAAACACAGATTTTATCCAAGTTTTTTTCTTGAACTTCAATTCGCTTCTGTGTAAAAAAATTCACTTGCTATCATTATTATTAGATCTGACTCTCTATCTGAATGCACTATTTATTACTCAGAAATACTAGGGCTTATAAGCTATATACCACATAATTTTTGTTTCAAATGCATCTTAATAGCGTGAATAAATCTTTGGTATAATGCCTTTAAAAGCCCTTAAGGCTACTGATTGTTTCGTTCTCTATGAGTTGCCTAAGGATATGGGTGATTATTATGACTAAAAAACGAAATTGGTTAATTGTCATTGTATCTTTCTTCTTTTTGCTCATTGTTCCAGCGACAAGTGGAAAGACAATGGTTGAGGATGTTGGGAAAAGTGCTCAAGACCTAGATGATCGTTATGAAGAAATAGGTGATAGTTGGGAGCGATTTAATATCGACGAACTCCTTGATATATATGGGCCTACATCCGCTGGTCAGCCTTCAAAAGCAGCAATAGGCGAAGCTCCTTATGATGAAATTGGGGAGTATGGTGTGGAGTACGAAAATATATATGAAGAATACTGGGAGGTACCTAGTGCGCCCTCAGAAGAGGCGAAAGGGGGCGGCCAATAGTATTAAGTGTATAGACTTAAACCCGATTGTCTGATGAAGCCTAGCCTGAATAGGGCAGGCCTATAGATTGATCACAGTCTTGTTATGTTAAACGATGACGCATCTTGGGAGCATGCTCCCGAGATGCGTATCCCGCTAAATTGACTTCAAGTATTCAAGTAATGCCGTTTTATCAGCGTCTGATAACGTTGTGCCGTATACGTGCCCTTCTTTACCGTTACCACGAATCGTCGTATCTAGTAAGAAGCGACCGCCACTTACATAACCACCTCCAGCGACATCATATTCGGTGGTGCCAGTGTAAAATGTGACAGGGCGATCCTCAGGCTTTTTCAACAGATCTTCTAGGGTTCTGACTGAACCGTTGTGTAAAAATGGGCCTGTAAATGCAATGCCATCCAATGGTTTTGCTCTATAAGATGTCGGGGTTAAGGTATTGCGGTCTACCTGGCCCGAAGAATATTCAGCCATTAACGCTTCAACGGCATCCGCTGTTGATAATTCTGGAAAAACCTCTTTAGCTTTAGATTTGAAACCAAGTGTTTTTGAGTGGTCATTGATAATAACATCTGTCGCTGCGCCCAGTAGAACAAGGCCATTAAAGGTATCAGGGAAGGTCTCTCCAAATGGAATGCCGGTTTCAGGGTCTACGGAATCCGGGGCAACCAGTGAAATCACAGCACCCATAATGCCGCTTTTCTCTTTGCGTGTACCGTAGTCTTCGGCAAAAGCTGGGTCAGTACCGACTTCGGTATAGTGTTGGCGTGCAACTTTAATGAACTGCTTCCCAATGGAATTCGGAGGAGTCAATTCACTGGCATCTATGCCATCAGAGGTATTAACATGGCAGCTAGTGCAATTTTCTGTATAGATCGCTTTACCATCTGAAACAAGTTGTTGATCGAGTGCTGGAAAACTACTTGGCCATTTAGGTGGGTTCATTTTATCCAATGTTCGCTCCAGTGCGTACATGTTGTCCACTTTAGCAGTCGTATTAAATAAGCTATTTAAACCTAGTTGTTGGCTAATTACTTCAACGGTGTCATCGATATACTTATTTTCATCAACATTAACATAACCAAATACTCCCAATACTTCCCCAACATTACGCGCGAGAGGGTTATTTGAAATACAGTTAGTCTGTACGCACTCTAGTTCAGCAACGTTCCAAATATAGGGGAAGCTAACCGGTGCCGTTAACGGCTTTGCAAGACTTTCACTTTCATTCGCGTGGGATACATGCAACTGATTTAATATCGACCCGATAGCATCTAGCCGTGCAGGGCCATTGACAACTTGTTGATGATTACGATTTGAAAACCCTCTAACGTAATCGATTGCTTCGTCTAAATATTGCGTTATAAATAGCGTACTGATGAGTTTTGCACTGTAGTCTCGATTTGATCTCACGTAGCTTTTAAAGCGATCTCTAAAGCGCCTCATTTTCCAATAGTTATTTCTATTGGCTTCAAGTGCATCGGCTAACTCGTTAAGGAATAAGGCTACATCGGCATTGGCCTGTCCGCCTTCAACGAAGTAGTTATTTGTACCGTAAGTAATACTTGCTGTATGACAGCCAGCACAGGTAAGGCCGAGGTAGTTACGGTTATCAAGCTGGCTTTTGTCTTTTACAAAACCCAAGGGAAGGCCGTCTTGTGACAAACCGCGCTCGACTCGCTCTTCATAAGAACCATTATATCCACCTTCTTCGGGTGTATAAGCATTTAATTCTGGGAATAAAAAACCGTACTCAGACAAGGAGTTACGCTCAGAAAACAAATCTTGAGAATCAGCCTCTTCTATCGTTTTAAACACTTCCCACATTATTAAATGTGAACCTTGTGGTGTCTTATACCAACCATCACGACAGGTATTTACACCGTATTCATAGCAATCCTCGTCCCAGCTATTCATCCAGTAGGTGCCTTCATCAGCGGTCGCTGACAATGTAAACGCCATTAAACATAATAGCGGTACATAATGTATTTTTATTTTTGTACTCATGTTGTCTCCTAATTGAATCTGCAGTGTCAATAACAGCTATCTAATGGATTTCTATAAACACCACGGTTATCAAACTCTAAAATCAAAGCCACTGAAATTGAATGCTCGTTCGGTGGCTGCGTATAGTTTTCACTTCCCTAGAATAATTCAGTACTTTTTATACGAATAGAATATTTATGGTTTTTAGGGTTGGATTTATCACGGATATACCATTTAGGATCACAAACGAGAGATAAAGACAGCCAACTATGGCAACAATAAAGGCAATGGTGGACTACTAATTCTCATGTCGGCGATTGTAAATATTCTCTAGAGTAGTTTTATGGTTACGAAGTTCAGAGGAGTTTTGGGACTGATAGGCTTTTGGGGTGATGCCGGTTTCATGCTTAAATACTTTGATAAAGTGACTACTATCACTGAAGTGAAGCTGGCTACTAATTTCAGCAATGCTATAAATTTGATTTTTCAGTAGAGCCTTTGCCATTTTAACCCGTTCACCTTTTAATATTTCATTAAAGCTGGTGTTTTCTTCTTTGAGCTGGTGCTGCAAGTTTCGAGTATTCATGTTCAAGCGTTTAGCCCATTCTTCTTGTTTAGGAAAAAACTCAGGTAGCTGGCTATTAATATAAGAAATTGTGCGTTTTGACAGCGGAATTTGAGTAACGCTTTTTAATTCGTCTTCCATAATTGATTTAGTTGCACTGGCTAGTGTTTTGTTCGACAGCGGGTTCTTTAAATTATAGATACGTTTATCGAAGCAAATTTCATTTTGAACGGCATTGAACTCGAGAGGGCAGCAGAAATATTTTTTGAATGCGGCTAAATTACGGGGTTCTTGTCTTTTTAGCTTAACGACAATCGGTGTGGCTAATGGGTCATCTAATAAATTGCTGAAAAATTTCACGACGTAAACCATTATAAAGTCAATAGTAAAGATCGGGTACTTTTCCGTATTGACCGACGTTTCAAAAATCAATCGTACATGCGTTGATTCGTCTAATGTAGCGTAAATTGAATTTGTGTATGTTTCGCCATAACGTTGTGAGGTGAGATTGAAAAGCATTCTAAGGCTATCGCAATATCC
>CAJWBJ010000098.1 GCA_913020495.1 uncultured Oleiphilus sp. | reverse complement strand
TTTAGAGGGACTCAATTAGGGGAGTTAGAAGTGCTTTATTTTATCATTTTTCGGATGAGGTTTTTCGAGGTTCCCTATAGCACCTTCACGCAATAAACCACCAATGGCAATACGGCTCGTATTCTGCTTTTCCTGCTCAATATAAGTCATCATTCCATCTATACAATTGAAAGTAACTTCTTGAGTTTGCTCTATATTAAATGCCATCTATTTTCCTTAATTAGCTTTAATTACACTCAAATTTATTTACCATTGAAATTAATCTTACAAGGCATGAACGCCTGCAAAATTTCTCAATTCATCAATTACTTTAGAATCCTTAATCTCAAAAAGTCCGCCCCTAAAATTCTGCTGCTCCGTTTTTAACTTTTCAAACCAAGGTAACCCATTTAGCGTTATCGACTCACCAAATATATAACCATTACCATAGGCCGCATTTTTAAATTTTGGATGATCATACATCTCTGTTGTCGTTCTATTCGGTTTGAAAACCGCTGCTAAATAAAAAGTTTTAGGTGATTTGACACCTTCTCCACTAATAAGCCAAACGGCTTGTGACGGTACATATCTAACACTTTTGTCGGTAAACATACGTGGATCAGGCATTGCTGACGCCGAGTATCCCATTTTTTCGGTATTGTGATATTGAATGAAATGTTTCATTTAATGGCTTATTAGGCCGCCTTCAATCTTAGTAGTTGATATTTAACATGCTGTATAAACCCAATTCTCATAGGTTGATCAAAATGATCCCAAGCATCTTTGCACAAATCATTGATGTCACCTGTATAAAGATCATCCAACCGGTCTGGAGTAATCAGGCCCAATTTCGATAACATCGCTATATTCAAGTAATCAGAAAACTCAGTATTAACCGCCTCCGATAATTCGCAAAAACCGTCTGGAGAATCTAATTGCGATAAACCCTGTTTTAACAAAGCAACAATCAACCGGATTGCGTGATAATCTGGGTTATTATCATTTTTTGCTGTAATCAGCTCTTCAAATTGAGCTTTAGGTATTTTTAGTAATTCTTGAAAATTCCAATCGAAGTTTTTGTCCAGATAGTTACGTTCATCGGCTTCAAATAGATACTGCTGGAAAGAATGAAACGCTACTGATAGTTTTCCATGCGAATAGCCATCGAATTTTGCATTATTTGAGATGGCTCTTAGTACATGATCGAGTCCGTGTAGCAAATGTGCATGGGTCTGTTCAGTGAAAATCGAATGAGCATGAAAAACCACCTGCATAGCATGCAGATATTTGCCCGTTTCAGCTTTGGGTACACGCCGGTGCAACCAATACATTATCGGCATTAAATCTACAAAATCCTTTAAAAAGTGACTTAGGTCTAAATCCAGTTTTATATTATTTTCTGTTGCAGGCCGCTCTAATTCATCCTGTTTAGGTTTTAAAGCAATACCTCGATAACGTAATTCATTCTTTGCCACTCTGAGAATATTTTCTACAAAATCAAAGCGTTCTTTTTCAAACCAGATAGCCGTTATGCCCAGTTTTGCCAAATAGGCATTACGCTCAGCTAACTCCGCCTCTTCTTCCGGCGCTTGCTCAATAGAAAAATGCTGCGGTAATTCCCTGTCTCCTAATTCGTTTTTCACCTCTTGAAAAACCTGCAATGTTCTGTCATTGTTCAAACTACAGCCCAGAAATAACAAACTGCTGTTTTGATAATAGTAACTCAGCAACTTAGGGATAGGCCGAGTCATATCCAGCGCATTACATCCATAAGCCTGATCATATTGGTTTTTGCTTAAAATGCATTGCTTCGGGTTCTTAATATCTCCGTGCAATTTAATTATTGTCACCTTGTTTTCATCGGGCTTTTGCATTGCCTGTAAACCATTGATGATTTGATAAGGATCTTCTGCACCATTCTCAAAAGCTTGCTCAATCAAGCGGTCGTAGTTGGTGGTAATCAGGGTATTGGTAAATAACTCTGAAACTCGCCAAATAACATCGGAGATAGATCCAGTACGAGAAAATACATCACGAATTTCCTGAATAAAGACGTCTTGACCTAGGCCGTGCTCTATTTCTTCAATGATTTTTTCATACTGACCATTCGCTAATAACGTATCAATATGTTCGGTGGAGATATTCGCAGTTCTTCCTTGTTCGCGTAAATGCTTTTCCCAGCTTGGAAAGCCACCGGACACTGAAATACCAGCGCCAATAAAAGGAACCACCGTGCCATCCAGCATACATTGGAGTAGTTGACCAAAGCGATCAGAATTGCGATCAAACCAATGATTATCACCACATTGTTCTTTAAGAAAGGTCTCGCTCAGCGCTTCATGACGGCGTTCTTTCCGGTATACACCAAAAGCCTGATCATAAGCCTCCTTATCACCTGCATAGAATGCTTTGCTGGGCTGAGAAAACTCATCTAAACCATATTGATTACGTAGCAGCTCTCCTTCTTCACCTTCCAGCCATTTGTTAAAATCAGCGAATAATTCATAGTGGCTATGTTCATCTTTATCACACCATATTTTTTTTTGCGCTTCCATGCTAATCCTCGCTAGGCTATTGCTTGTTCGACAATGGCATCAGCCAAAAGGATTTGGGTAGCTTGGGCTTGGCTGATTTTGGCTTTAAGTTGATCGCAGAGCGCCATCAGTTCATCGACTTTGGCGACTATGCGGTGTTGTTCTGATTCTGATGTTATCGGAAATAAAGCCATTCTTGCCTTATCTGTACCCATCCTAGGAAGGTTCATCCCATGAGTGGAGTCATTCGCGTATCTAATAAAAAATGGGGATTTCATGACAAGTCTTAAATAAAACGGGTTTATCTTGGCGAAACCTCTAAGTGGAATCATCTCAGTTGTACAAACACCATCTTCATCAGCCACGAGTACTTTGTCTAGATAAGGTCTCAATTTCCCATAAATTACGTCGTTTTTTCTGAAACAATTTTTTGAGCTTTTAAAGTTTCTTTCGGAATATCTAACTTTCTTTAATATTTTTGATGTTACTTTTTCCACATCCTCTAACTCTAAAACCCATGTGCTATCAGTTACACTATTGGGCTCAACTTTATCTGAAACTCCATAATTAGTCACATTTCCTAGACGCCCCCAAGCCCAGCCATCAGGCAGCTCAAATGGTTTTTCATCTTCCTCAATTCCCGGCAATGCTTTCTGCTTTTTAAGCTTGCCTTCTTGAATCAATCTCGCCTTTTCCTCAGCTATCTTTTCCAACAACACGCCGGCAGGCTCATCGTTGGGGTCTTGGGGGGCGAGTTTGCCCATGACGGCGAGTTGCAGCAGGGTTTGTTTGAGTTGGTCTATGCTAGGCTCGGTGGTGAACAGGGTGCCGAAGTGGTCGGACAGGATCGTCCAGTTTTGTGCTAGTTGCTCGGCGTTTTCGCTGTCGGTTAGGGTTTGCAGGAGGGTGGCGACCAGTGTTTGATGTGCGACGATACTGTCGGTTTGTTGCTGTTCCAGTTGGTCGCAGAGTACCATCAGTTCATCGACTTTGGCGACGATACGGTGTTGCTCACTTAATGGAGGTAAAGGCAAAGGATTACCAGCAAAGAAATCTTTTGGAACACGTTTTTGACCCGCTGTCCCTGTCATTATTTTTTCACCAGTTAACAAAAACTGAGGTGCTTTCAGAAAAATCAGGATATATCTAGGATTTAATGTGTTACCAAAAGGTCTAGCAATATGAAGTTCTGTAGTTCCTGCACCTATTCCATTTTTAAGATTAGAAAACACTGCTGCTTTACCATTTTCAAAACATGGGGTGATTTTTGCCAAACCAATATCGCTATCCGCGAAATGGGTATAGCCTTTTTTTATTAACCCCCACGTCCTAATTTCTTGATCATGACTTCCTGAGTGAGAATTTGAAATAAAGGACATGGGAATAAAAGAAGCATCAATTTCATCTTCAGCTACATTTCTAGGATTGATTTCAGAAATATTTCCTAGCTTTGTCCACACCCAGCCATCCTGTAGTTCAAAAAGCTTTTCATCCTCACCAATTTCTGGCAATGCCTTCTGCTTTTTAATCTTACCTTCTTTAATTAACCTTGCCTTTTCCTCAGCAATCTTTTCCAACAACACACCCGCAGGTTCGTCATTCGGATCTTGCGGTACTAGCTTCCCTCGCACCGCTAACTCTAAAATCAATTCGCGCAGTTTTTTAATGCCATAAGCGGTTTGTTTATTATTGCTGCCTCTGCCAGCTGCGGATTTTTTTTCTATTGCCGCCGTCCAGACCGCTAGATTATCGGTAATCACATCACTCATGTTAGTTCCCTTTAAGCCAATGCCTGTTGCAATACGTTTTTAATCTGCTTTCGTATATCGCTTATTTTCTGTTGCTGCTGGGCATATTGCTGTAGCAGTTCTTGCGGGTCATGGCTGATTTGTTCGCCGATATGCGGGTTTTTAATATCCAGATTGTAGTTGCGTTGTTTGATTTCGTCGATGGACACGCGCCAGGCTTGTTCGTTTTGCTTTCTGCTGGCAAAACCATCGGCTTCATTGCCCCACCAGTCCATTTCGATTTGAAATTCTTCAAAACGCATGGGCTTGGTTTTGTTGTAGTTTTTAACGCCTTCAGGGTACGGATGTTCGTAATACCAGATATGTTCGGTGGGCGTTCCTTTGGTAAAAAACAGCAGATTGGTTTTAATGCCGGTATAGGGATTAAACACACCATTGGGCAAACGTACCAAGGTGTGCAGGTTGCATTGTTCCAGCAGGGTTTCTTTCAGGCGGATTTTCATGCCTTCGCCAAATAAGAAACCATCCGGCAACACCACGGCGGCACGGCCTTTATCTTTAAGCAGTTTAATGATTAACGCCATAAATAAATCAGCGGTTTCACGGGTACGCAGGTTGGCGGGAAAGTTGTTTTCGATGCCATCTTCTTCCATGCCGCCAAACGGCGGATTGGTGATAATCACGTCCACGCGGTCTTTATTACTGTAATCTTTATAGGGGCGGCTTAATGTATTGTCGTGGCGGATGTTGGTCGGTGTGTCGATACCATGCAAAATCATATTGGTGACGCAGAGCATGTGCGGCAGGGCTTTTTTCTCGACACCGTTCATTGAGGCTTGCAGGTTTGCTTCATCTTCGGGTGAGCTGACATAGTGTTCGCGTTTATGCTCAATCGTACAGCTTAAAAAACCACCCGTACCGCAAGCCGGGTCTAAAACGCTTTCCTGCAATTTTGGATCAACCCGATTGACGATAAAGCGGGTGACGGCACGCGGAGTATAAAATTCGCCTGCATTGCCTGCGCTTTGCAGGTCTTTAAGCAGTTGCTCATAAATACTGCCGAAAGTATGCTTGTCTGCGGTATTGTTAAAGTTGATTTCACAGATTTTGTTGATCACCTGACGCAACAGCGTGCCGGACTTCATGTAGTTGTAGGCATCTTCAAACACATGATGCACCACTTGTGCGCGTGGGTCGTGTGTGGATAATTGTTCTTTCAGTACGGGAAACAGTTGCAGATTAACAAAGTCTGACAATTCATCGCCGGTTATGCCTTCAGGGTCTGCCGCCCAGTTACACCAGCGCAAGTTTTCTGGCAGTGGCGATTGATAGTCGTCTTCCAGTAATTCCAGTTCGGCTTCGCGGTCGTCAAATATTTTGAGGAAAAATAGCCAAACTAATTGGCTGATACGTTGGGCATCTCCATCAACACCGACATCTTTACGCATGATGTCTTGAATGGATTTGATGATACCGGAAATATTACTCATGCACTGTGTTCCTGTTTAAAGATGGCTTGTTCTAATTCTTGTAGGGCGTTTTGATAGTGGTTTTTACCACCAAACACTTGGTTGATAATTTCGACCGGCGTACCTATATCGCTAAACGGTTTAAGTTTTAGGATTTTGTTGTTTTCTATACTGCTAATGCCTTCATCGGCATAAGTATCTAGCAAAGCATTGAGCACGGCACGCGCCTGTTCGCCGTATTGTGTGAAATAATTGCGTTTCTTGACGTTTTCAGCACGTTCTTTACGGGTGAGTGGCGGCTGATCGTAAGCAATATGGCAAATCAGATCGAATACGCCATAGTCTTTGCCTATTTCTTCGGCAAGGTTATCAAACAATATGCCGTGTTCTTCCAGCAAGTCGATGATGATTTGTTTTTTGCTGCTGTCATGCCAATGTTTTAAGAATTCATCCAGTGAGGCAAACTCAGACTGGATTTGCTTACGGCTGAAGTCTTTATACGATTCTGTCATCAGCGTGCCATCGGGGCCAATGTATTCGACGCGTTCGGCGATAATTTTAACGGGCACGCCATTAACGTGAAATTTCCTAACACCTTCAGGATCTGGATCTTCAATAATATCGTCATCATCTCCCCCTTCTGGCGGATCGGGTGGCACGGGGTCATCATCGTCACTCGGTTCATAAATCACGACTGGTTCGCCATCAAAATCAGGGTCTCTAAAAAGTAACGTGGCTTTTTTAAAGTCCATAATGGTGAAAAAGTATTTATTGTATTCTTCATCAATCCGCGTGCCACGACCGATAATCTGTTTAAAGTTGGTCATGGAGCTGATGGTTTTATCCAACACAATTAGCTTGCAGGTTTTGGCATCAATACCTGTGCTTAATAATTCTGATGTGGTGGCAATAACGGGAAAGGTTTGTTCTGAGTCGATAAAATTATCCAGTTCGGCTTTTCCTTCTACGCTGTCGCCGGTAATCCGCATCACGTATTTAGGATTGTCCTTTGCCAGTTGGCCTGCTGCATTGACGATGGCTTTACGCATGCGTTCGGCGTGATCGATGTCTTCGCAAAAGATAATGGTTCTAGCAAAAGGGTCTGTAGCATTAAGAAATTTCATCACCCGTTTAGCCACCAGTTTGGTGCGCTGGTTTAATATCAGTATGCGATCCATATCTTTCTGATTATAGGTACGGTTTTCAATTTCATTGCCTAAATCATCTTTCATGCCTGCAGGTGGTTTCCAGCCGTCAAGGTCTTTATCTATATCGATACGGATTACTTTATAGGGGGCAAGAAAGCCGTCTTCTATGCCTTGTTTTAAGCTATAGGTGTAAACGGGTTCACCAAAATAAGTAATACTGGAAACATATTTGGTTTCTTTAGGTGTGGCGGTTAAACCGAGTTGTATGGCATTGGAAAAGTAATCGAGTATTTCCCGCCAGGCTGAATCATCGGCTGCGCTGCCACGATGGCACTCATCAATGACAATTAGGTCGAAAAAATCAGGCGAGACATTTTTAAAAATTTTGTCTTCTTCATCCGTGCCGGTAATGGCTTGATAAAGCCCTAAATGAATTTCATAAGCCGGATCAATTTTGCGGTTCTTGATTTTTGCCATGACTGAGCCAAACGGTTTGAAGTCATTGACTAATGTTTGGTCGGCTAGGATATTACGGTCAACCAGAAATAAGATACGCTTTACGGCTTTGGCTTTCCATAAACGCCAGATAATTTGAAAGGTAGTGTAGGTTTTCCCTGTCCCCGTTGCCATGACCAGTAAGATGCGTTTATTGCCTTTGGCAACGGCTTCTATACTCTGGTTAATGGCTTCTACTTGATAGTAACGGGGTTCTTTGCCGGAACCATCAGTGTAATACGGTTCGACAACCAAATCCTGATCTTTATCGGCGATGCCACGATAAGTTTTATAATGCTGCCATAGGGTATTAGGGTCTGGAAACTGATCTAAGGCGATTTCAGTTTCTATGGATTCATCTTTGCCTGCTGTTTTGTTATGGGCGGCGAAGGCATCACCATTAGAGCTGAAGGCTAAAGGTAAATTGAGTATTTCAGCATAGCCTAAAGCCTGCTGCATGCCATGACTGACGGTGTGATTATTGTCTTTAGCTTCGACGATGGCAATGGGTACGCCAGGTTCCCAGGATAAAACATAATCGGCAAATTTTTTCTTTTTCTTGTTACGTGAAGATATATTCCCTCTAACCACAATAGGACCAGGCGTTAAGGTGACTTCACGGCGGATTTGTTTTAATGGCTCCCAGCCGGATTTTTTAATGGCAGGGGTAATGAATAAGTCGCATATATCCGTTTCGCTAAGTTGCTTTTTCTCTTTGCTATCCATAGTGAGAGCCTTATTAAACATTGTATGAAGTCGTTTTATTATAACCGTTTATTGTGCGTGTAAGACTGTCATTAACAAACAAAAGCTTTATATTAGCTATGACAGTCATTTTTAAATTCATTCTTTAACTCTATTTTCCAGAACAAAGCCATTTTTACCTACAACAGGTTCATAAGTCTTAGTTTATATAGTTCGATATTGCAGCAATAGAGGTGCCAGCATAAGTATCATGCGCGCTTTGTAATCTCTTAAAAGTTTTCCAGTGCATGCCTTTAGGTTTACAGCCATTTCCATTAAGAAATCCCGGTTCCCAGTTTAGCTTTTCTCTGATTTTATCTACTTGCCTGGCAGCTCTATCCCAATCAGGCTCCCTTTGGCTAGGGTAGCTGAGTTTATGGCATTCCCGGCAAGCAAAGTAATGATTGTGTAAATATAATAGTGCGGTACGTTTATTGCAGTCACTGGCAGGGCAAGAAAACCAGTAGCGTTTCCCTCCATAATGGCAATTGGTTGTTTGCAATTTAATCGAGTAAGTTTGCTTTTCTTTTATAGCATTGTCGTAACTTATTCTTGCTAGTTCAGGTTCTATTGTTACTTTAACCCTTTTTATCACTTTGCCTCGCTTTGACCACCTACAAGTAAAGCTTGTCTCATTAGCTAACAAACCATCTCGCTGCCAATTCCGAATATCAATTGATAAAGCGTCTTCAGTTGTTTGTAAGTCTGTTTTTCTACCACTTCCATACCCGCCCATGTATTTACCTTGTCATTTTTACCGAAATCATTAATGAAATTTTATTATGCAAGCTTGCTTATGGCTTATTTTCCAAAACAAAGCCATTTTCATCGGTCACCGATTCCAGTGTTTCTAAGCGCCAGGATTGAGTTTCTCTAAGCGTTTTAATGGCTTTATAGAGTTCGTTATCTAGCATCACTTGGTATTTCGCTAATGAGTCACGCAACTTACCTTGTAAAATTGATTGCTTATCTTGAACCGACCGCACAATTTCAAGCACTAAAGGTCGTTGCTCTGCTATTTTTATTTGTGAATGATAGAAATTTATTAAGTATTCAACCCATTCGCTTAAACTTTCAAAGTTTTTAATATACTCCTCGACACTTTCCCCTTCAGTTTTTGCTTCTTCTATCAATTCTTGGTAAATAAGCGGGGCACACGCCTGTATTAGCGTTAAATCATTTAGCTCCATATCATCATCTAACTGATAATATTCCTCTGCAATGGCTTTATATTTTATTAGTTGCTCTTGATCGTACTCAATTAAATCGTCGACTTTTATCTCATTACCCGTGTGGTTTAAATTTAGTTCATTGTTGATCATATTGATAAGGCTAGAGTCTTTTTGATTAAGATTGATCTGAGCTGTTTCTGCTCTCATTAATCGCCTTTGCCTCCATAAGCTGACTGAGATACGTTCGACTAATGATTGCTCTAATGTACCAACTGGCTTCAACTCGCGTCGTAAGCCATCAAGCAATAATTGGTATTCAGCATCACTTTCTGTTTTTAAAATGAGTTGCTTGGAAAATAAACCATGTTTTAGGGCATTATTGGCTACGGCTTGCTTGCCTTCTTCTGTTACCGGCCCCGTAGATTTTAGAGCGTTATTTTGATTTGCATTGATTTGAGCAGACGAATTATTCATTGTTATCTCTTATGATACGGGTTGATATTGATTACAAATGACTTCAGTATTAAGCCATAGTGGGTGCTTTGTACTAACCGGGGCATTGATCGTGCATTCTCCAATTCCCCTTCCATCGCCTACTTGGTCAGGAGTGAAATGCTGACATTTTTTACAGGGTACTGATTTAGGACCAAGTGTAGGGAAAGTCTGAGTATTTCCTTCTGGAATGGTTTCCGGGTAACGCGCCCATGATTTAGCATAGGCACTTAACTGTTCTAACGAATACCGATCAGCGTAAATGTCAGTAATATCATCCGCATCGCAGAAGCGCCAAAACTGCTGTGCTGATAAACCAGTTTTATGCGTAGCTTGCCTCAAGAGCTGAATAACTTCTTGATCAGATAATTTTTGACTTGCATCATTGCCGCTTGCTAAACCTGCTAACCTGCTAATTTCATCTAGTTTATTTTCTTTAAACCCTACTGCTAATCCTGCTAAATTGCTAATCTCCGTTGTTTCTTGCGTTGAATGTGTAGCAAAGTAATGGCTAATATCAAATTTTGCTGAGGCTTTCATTAAAGCACCTCATCAACTGAATAGGCTTTAACGCGCCATAGTTTTTTTCTGACTTTGTCATCTACTTTTATTGGATTTTCTTCAGTCACTAGATAACCATGATCTACTAGCACAGCAATAATATCGCTGGTTTTCTTTTTACTTCGTAACGATGCAGGTCCAAATTGATAAATTTTTGCCGGATATATAAGCTGTATTTTTTCTTCTTTGAACCATTCCAGTAATTTCTCCGCTTCCATTAGTTCATCACTATCTAATGCCGCTTGTTTGATACGAATGGCTTCCGTAAGATAAAAATTCATTAACTTTATACCCAGCGTCATATATTCAATATCAATATAAGTCGCTGTCGGATTTTCAAAGACCTGAATAATGCTCGCTAAACGTGCCGCATGCTCTGATGCTTTGCTAGCCAAGCCACTGATTTGCCGATAAGCACCCTCTTCTGCTTGCTCGGATTCGACATAATTTCCAAAGGCAACCCAAATAGCTTTAGCCTCTTGAGTCATTTCCAATGGTTTGTTAAAAGCAACGCCTCCAGTTTCAGAGTCAATCGCCCAGCTCTGCATTAACTCAAGACTGCGCTGCTTGTAGCGTGATACGGCAGCGTTATTCGATAAATCTTCGTCGACATACATACGAGTGCCTTTAGTTGATTCAGGCCGTACACATAAGAATCGAGATAAAATACCCTGGTCTGAACTAATGGCATCATTAAGAAAAGAATCAGCAACACGCGGCTGCATCATTAAATGTGCAGAACAACGGCGATCATACAATATAGAAGCACCATCACCGGCGCGTACACGATCAATAGGCGTGCCATCCCAAATCCGCGATAAACTTGCCACTGTCTTTAAGCGGTTTTGTTCATTCATAGCCGATCCACCTAACATACCACCGCCTTCATCGGAAAAAATACCAGCACTCGGTTGACCGACAGCCAGCATTTTAACTAAGCCTTCAAAGGTTGGATCACCAGGAAAGATAATTGGCTGTACAGGGGTTTCTGGCGCTATTAATTCATGCAGAGATGCTTTTAGTGCTTCGCTTGAGCCTTTCTTAGATTGATCTTTGCGGTTTTTTTCATAAACTTCTAAATCAATGTCATAAGACTGTAAATCTTGTTGATAGCGCTCATATAATTGTTTCTGAAATTCCTTATGTCCTGCCATTGCCCAGCGATCTACCGCACTTTTACGTTCACCTGACTCGGCAATACTAATAAAAAAATCAGAGAGTGGCGATATTCCACCATACAGCTTTACATTAGTAAGTCCTTGAACACAAACAGCTGCACCTGCTAAAACAGATTGCCCGCATAATGCTGACGGCGCCTGTATAACGCGCTCAATACTTTTTGCCGCAGCACCTAATATTTCACCTAATGCATCTAACGGATAAGGTTCTGCTTCCGGTGGTTTACGTCGTAAAGGTTCTATTTCCAAATTAGCAGGATTAGCGTATTTAGCAAGGGCTATTACTGATTTAACTTTTTCCTGATTAGCGGGTTTAGCAAGATTAGCAACAGTCTGTGTTTTAGCTTCAGGTAAAGCATCTATGGAGTTAGGTCGGTTAAGCGCGTTCATTACACGCCTCTCTTTAAATAATACTCTGTTACTTTCTGTATGCGCTTCATAGCCAATAGAACTCTGCTGCGATCTGCATCATTATCAATAGGAAACATTGATTCATAAAACGCACTGAGCCATTGCAATAAAATAAGCAACTCAATTTCCAAGTCACTTTTTAATTGCCGATCATTAACAAGTATTTTATGTTGTGTTTTTTCTTGCTGCGTTAATGGTTTGTAGTAAATATCTTTAATCGATAATCCTACAGCCTCTAAAATATCTTTAGGGTCACATTGGTGTGAATAACAGACCATTATTAAACGGCTGGTACCATCCGCAATATAAAGATTACGGTCATTACCGCCATGAGCGGGGCACTGAATACGTACGCCTTCCCCTGATTTTTGTGCCGGCTTGGTATTAGCCGCCTCAATAGCTGCGACTACCCTATTAAATACATCATTCATAGTTACCTTCCGTACTTTTAGAATGGTAAAATAAATGCGTTATATTTCGGTTGCCCGTTTCTGTGCGGGCTTCTTTTTGTCTGTTCATATTTCCTCAACAAGTAAAATCACTGTAGTTTTTGTCGGGAAGCCTTATAAACTCTGGTAACTATCCGCATACGACATGCGATAACGCCTATCTGTGCCCAATTATCCTAATTGGTAGCCGTTTGCATGACGCGGATAATGAGCAGTTTTATAGACCTCGTTTAGCGTTTAGACATTCAATAAATGAAGGAATATGCACAAGAAAACTTCTTGCACTAACTTTAACGAAAGCTGACGCAAAACCATTTTGTTCTCGTTGCTTGAAGAGCCAATTAAATTCAGAATCAGTAACTGGGCAATCAGAAGATAAAGCGAATTTATTTTTGGGGATATATTCGCTAAGTGATGGGGTGTTTTGGTTTGTGGGTATTGCTGTAGTGTTCATAAAAAAGCCTTAACGGTTGCTTGAAAATGTTAAGGCTTAATTTTAATGAGTATGACGGTATTGTTCATGGAAACATTAGGGGGGGGTATTTGTTTCCACGATTATTTAAAACAAATGGCTCCTCTTTCTAATGATTCATCTAAGTCTAAATCTTCATTTTTCTGACTGTAAATTTTAATAATGGCATCCTCACTAAGATTGTATTTTTCAGCGACTATAGTTGCAGCGCCCTGCTTTTTTTTATTTTCTCGCAGATGCGGGTGTGTTTTTAGGTGCCGATGAACATCAAGAGCTATGGAAAAATCCCTATCTACGTCACGTTTTCTCCCTTTACGCTTACCTTCTAACTCGCTAGCTATAAGCTCTCGCATTTCATAACTAATCGGACCATCACTTCTTAATATTTTAATTAAAATTGCTTTATTCTTATTTCGTGAATAGTACCTGGAAGTTTCAAATTCTTTTTTAGAGCGGAAAATATTTGGTTTTATCGGCATTGGCAACCAACCAAGCTTTAACATAGTAATATCGATTGAAAAACTGCTAAAGTGTTTTGGTTTTAGGCCATTAATAAAATCTTTAGTTTCTAGGATTGTGCCTTTAGGGTTTATTTTTCCAAAAAATGTATTTATGCTGACTTTAGGTACTATCTCATCTGTTAAAATGTAATCACAAACTATATTTACAAGAGAATCGTAAATATTTTTTATTACTTCATTTTCTTTCTTATATAGGTCACTGATCTGAAATAACAAAGATTCTTTGCAGTCCTCGATTTTTTTTCCTTCAGAAATAACATTGTATTCTAGTATGCCGTTTATAACTAAAAAGCATGAGTTGCTAATATCAGTTGGTTCAATACTAAGTAATTTCTCTTTTACGTATGAGAACAAGTCATCTGAAGATGTCATATAAAACTCCATTTAGATATGTCAATATTAATAAATAAACAACCAGCAAAGAAAGCGAGCCCTTACCAGTTGCCGCTAGCTTCAAAAGTGGAATTACAAACTAATCGCCTTATTCATCGTATCATTCAGCAATTGGCTTTTATGTTCTGTGCATAGGTGAGTATAGCGATCGGTGCTTGCAAGGGATTTATGCCCTAGCACTTCAGCTATTTCTTTTAAGGTTTTTCCGTCACGCGCCAAGGTACTTGCTGTATCGTGACGCATATCATGCCATCTGAAATCTTGGATATTTGCCGACTTAAGACATTTAGCCCACTGCTTTGCATAATCAAATGGTTTTTCAGGATTCACAATCGATGGAAATAATAAGCCAGTACCAATTTCACGGTAATTTCTTACTTCTCCCATAATAACTTCAGGTATAGGTGTGTGGCGTGTCGTACCATTTTTAGTATCATGTAACAAAGCCAAACCTCTCTCGAAATCTATATCAACCCAACGTAG
>CAJWBJ010000097.1 GCA_913020495.1 uncultured Oleiphilus sp. | reverse complement strand
CGTCGTATAGCTCTGCAAGGGCATCAATGCTGGAAGGTTGGCGGTACTTCATGGGGCGTCGCAAGATCATTGCGTCTCGTTATGCTTCAATGGTGTTTAGCCTTTGGCTTGAGGAGAAAATCGATCGCGGTCACATCAAGCTTCCTCGTGCAGTCAAGGGTTTTTACGAAGCGAAAAGCGCCTGGTGTAATGCTGAATGGATTGGAAGCGGACGCCTCGCGATCGACGGGCTCAAAGAAGTCAAAGAAGCGGTGCTTCGAATAGAGTCCGGCCTCAGTACATACGAGAAAGAATGCGCGCAAATGGGCGAAGACTATCAAGAGATCTTCGATCAACAAGTGCATGAAATGAAGCAGCGTAAGGATGCCGGTTTGCCACAAGCGAGTTGGGTCGTAGCCAATAGTTTCGGGCCGGAAGAAATGGAAGAAGCTGTTCCGGCACAATCGTCTGATCGCTAGTTCATCAACTTATACATAAAACCTCGCACTAGCGGGGTTTTGTTGTTTCTGGGGATTGTATAATTCTATTTATTTGAAACCTGAATTAGTAGTCTAAAATGTACAAACTTAAATTAATTATTTTGACATTGATGGCGGTTGTTCAGAACCACAAAGACTTGCAATGCAATGCAATGCAATCACCTGGTTTGTCGGCAATTGGTTGGCTTATATTAGAGTGACCAGTTGAAACCACCTACAAAAGCGATATCTTTAATATTTGTGCTCAAGACTTAACGTAAGCATAAAGACGTGGGGTTGACGCCGTGCCTCCCTGGCTCCCCATTGAGGTGATTGATTGAATGCAATCGGGCTCGCAAGGGGAGAAAGGAAGAAAGCGAAGGTTCATGTACACCAATATTCAGTAGTACGTAACCAGGTTTAGTTTTGTTCCAAGGCCATTGCTTTAGCCAGCTCTTGACGGGCCTCTTCCTCTCGCCCCATGCGCTTCAGAACCTTAGCGAGGCCTTGATGAGCCAATGTACTAGGTTGATTCTGTGCAAGCAGTCGATAGGTTGAAGCGGCTTCTTCCAGTTTTCCTTGTTCAACAAAGATCTTGCCCAAGGTATTTGAGGCTCCTGTATTCTTTGGGTCTACCTGTATGGCCGTTTTCAGGTTCGTGATGGCCTCTTCGGCGCGACCTTGTTGCCAAAGAACAGCGCCAAGTCCTGTGTAAACCTTAGCGTTTGGCTGCGTCTTGAGTGCTGATAACAGGTGGCTTTCTGCTTCTGAGTACTCCTTGTTTCGTGCGAGGTGCGTGGCTAAGTTGAAATGCGATGTTGCAGATTCAGGGTCAAGTTTAAGTGCATCTCGGTATGCTTCAATGGCATCTTCTGACATTCCTTGGCGTTCGAGCACATAACCTAGGTCGTTGTATATGGATGGCTGGGGTTTGATAGCAAGCGATTCTCTGTAATGAGCCTCCGCCAGTTCAAGTTCGCCAATATCAATAGAGGCCAGTGCCATGTTGTTGTGTGATTTGAAATGCTTTGGGTCGACCTTGAGTGCTTTTTCCAGCGCTGCAATGGCTTCATCACTCTTACCTTGCTGGAATAAGGCAAAGCCCATTGAGTTTAACAATTCAACGTTATTCGGTTCGACCTCTAAACCCTTCTTATAAGCTATGACAGCATCCACATAGTTACCGGAACGTTCGTTAGCCATGCCGGCTCGAAGGAACGAGTAGGCATCGATGAACTGTTCATCGATCTTTGTAATAGCATCTGCCGGAATAGGGACAAACTCAGGAATGTTGGCGGCACGGTCGTGATCGGTAAAACGATCAAGAACCACGGGCGGCGTCGAGTTTCCATTTACATCAATATGCGTAAGAAACAGTTGCGTATAGGGACCATTAGCTTTTGATGAAAATACCAGCCAACGGCTATTAGAAGAAAAACTGTGCCAAGAGTTCATGTTGGGGGTATTAGCACGTAAGCGTCTGGGCTCACCACCTTCGGCTGGTATGATAAATAGTTCACTATCCGGCATTAGTAGCATGTAATTATCAGCTTGGGTGAATACGATCCATTTACCATCAGGTGAGAATTTTGCAAAGAAATTACTTTTCCCATTGTGAGATGCACCGGCAACGGCTTCTGCTTTTCCGCCTTTACCTTTATTAAAGGGCACACGGTAAAGATCGTACTTGTAGGGGGCTTTGTCTTCAGTGAATTCTGGTACTTCCTTGTCGCCCAAAAGTACACTTGTCGAATTTGCGATAGATGGTTTTACATATGCTTTCGAACGCGCAAACACAATGTGTTTCCCGTCTGGACTCCATGTCGGGTCGCTCTGAACATACTCAGGATCATCAGCGCCTGGTAATTCACGATAGGTTTCTTCCTCTCTGTCGTAAACGACGAGAATACCTTTTATTGGGAAGAATAATTGAGAGTACTCGATGCCGGGAGTGGCGACGAATACAGCTCGGTCTTTGACTGTACTTACCACATAGCGACCGTCAGGTGACACCTGAGATAACAGTCCAAAGGTAGCTTCTTTATCATCACGCTTGTAATCGCTCCAAGTAATGATCTTTTCATCATTGAGTATCATGTCTTTTTCGACATCCAAAACTGCGTAGCCCCCTTTGTCATTACCGTAATCCACGTCCAAGCCTAACGTTTGGCCATCAGCAGAGAAGGAATGGCAATTTCCGCACACCGGTAAGTCTTCAAGTACTGCGTGTGGTCGTTCGATTGAATCAACCGACCCAAGTCGCCATTTGATACGCGAGGGATCCTGAACGGCTTCTATAAAAGGTAAGGGGACTTCGCGATAAAAAATTGAATCGCCAACAGGGTCATTAGAGGTTTGAATATGGATTTCGTTGGAAGACAGTACAGTGCCATTTTTGTTCATTCCGATCACGGTGACTTGTGCATCACGTTCAGTAGATTGACGTTTGATGTTAGACCAGTCTGCTTCTGTGGGTTGCCAGTTAGGTTGTTCCGACGTGAAGGAAAGTTCTTCGCTTTGGTCGCTGAAACGCAATAGAATCTTCCATTGGCTGACTTCGGCAGTATCGTCTTTCCAAACGAAGTTTGGTGCAACGATCTCTGGTGGAAATAAAGTTTCGTTTAATGGGTACTCAATTTCGAGTTGACCGAGGGGCACTGCGGGAGCAGTTGATAACGCCACTGTGTCGCTGGAATTCGATTTGCACGCAGTCAAGAAGCTAACGGCCGTAAGTACGCAGATAAAGTTTAACAGTATTTTTGTTGGGGTGGCTCGACGGCCAGATGGGGATTGCTTATCCATCACTTTCACACCTATCTTCATTTATTTTTATTGGTATAGCTTCGATATCAAAATGCGAATTTTCCTTGATGTCGAAAGAGCTTTTTTTGTTCTAATAATTATTAATATCAACTCTACGCGGCTAGGGTCAATCTAAAACAAATTATACTTATTCACGCTGTGAAGCTGTTCACAAAAACTATAAATTGGAACTTTGTGCACTCCCCACGCGAATATTGTTCAATTATACAGGGCGAGTAGTAGAAGTATCAGCAGTACCGTCAAAGGCGGGATAAAACAAAAATAACGATGTGTGATATTAATTAGCTAATTGTAGCTAGGAGTAAAATAATGAAATTTAACAAGCGAAATTTATGTTCTTTTCTTGCGGCCACAACCCTTGTGACCGTTGGTGCTGCCGAAGCAGCGATTCACAAAGTTGAACCTGGTGAATCCATCCAGGCCGCGCTTGATGCCGCCTCATCTGGTGATACCGTCCTGGTTTCGCCGGGAACCTACGAGGAAAATGTCGGAAGCATTTATGGGCTTCACATTACCAAAGACAATATCCGATTAATCGGCAAGTCCAATCATCGTAAAGGCGAAAGTGGCAAGGTCCGTCTTATTGCGTCAGGTGAAGTTCAGATAGAAGGGGGGACGGGTGTATATGCGGCACCAGCCGGCTGTGAATACAACGCGTCTGAGTGTAATGCACCTGACCTGAAGGACTTTTTTATACGTGGTTTCACTGTAGAAGGTTTTGGTGTGAATGGTATTCAAACTCGCTTTGTGGATGGTTTCAAGATTGTGCGTAATGAATCCGTTAATAACTTAAATAATGGTCTCTATCCTACGCTGTCAGCAAACGGCTTGGTTCGTAATAACAGTTCTTACGGTTCTCTTGATACGGCAATGTGGGTCGCAGGCTCAGAAAACGTACGTGTTATCGGCAATGAACTTTTCGGTAGTGTCATTGGTTTCGAGATCACAGTGTCCAACAATGTTGTCGTGAAACATAATGAAATTCACGACAATACCGTCGGCGTGGGTTTATTCCACCCTAATGGCGCGGGTAACCCACCGATACCTGTTATGGAAGACTGGATTATTGAAGGCAACGAAATTTACAATAATAACCGTGAGAATATGGCAGTACCAGGTACGATGCAGGCGGGCTTACCTCCCGGAGCTGGCGTGCTATTGCTTGGCGTGAGTGATCATGTGGTGCGAGAGAACAGAGTAGAAGACAACAACTTGGTCGGTATAATTACTATGGGCTGGTGTACCGCTAATTACGGTTCTCCTAATGGATGTGAGACGGGTGTAACGTTAAGAGGCGATCCATCGGCTAATAACAACCTGATTTCACTAAACTGGCTCAACGGAAATGGTACTGACCCAGGAGCAACTCCGCTAGCGTTCGTGGCGGCTGACCTCTCTTACTTCAGTATTCCTGAGATGGCGTACTTTGGTGAAAATTCTTCGGGCAATTGCTACCGCGACAATGGTTCGGACACGGAATTGGCTGTGTTTTCCTCAGAACCGGATGGACAACTGCCGACTGACGGTTGTTAGTTTTTCTCATTTAATCGTTGAACTCCCGGGCCGTATATGGCTCGGGAACCCTAATACCTGAAACCACTAAGAGAGTCATTATGTCTGCATATAATCTAATAAAATCAAAACCGCTGACGTCTGGACGACCACTGACCGAAGAAATCAAGGGAAACGAATTCTTAATCACTTTGCGCCGCGTTGAGGGGCCTAAGGCGACGGAATTGTTTTTTAGCTGCCAGCCTGTCGGATTGCCTTTGGATGCTGGCAAACAGGCTGAGGCGATGTATTGCGCAATACGCGATCTTCTAGTGTTGGAGGGTGGTGGTGTCGAATCCATCGTCTCTGAGACCATCTTTATGCGTGACATTGAAAATGATATCGATGCTGTGCGAAGAGTAAGGCAGAACGTTATAGCTGCTAGCGATGATCGTTCTGTTGAGTCTGCATTGACAGAAATAGAACAACCTCCGCTTGACGAATCTGCGAGCTTAGAAATAGCGGTGCAGGCTATTCTCCCAGGCGTGTCGGCGATACAAAAGCAACAGGTTCACGCGAAACCCGGCTGCTCCTGTTGTGAATGTACGGATGCTCAAGGAATTCGTATACAAATCAAAGGGGAGGCGCGTTTATTGGCTGGCGGGCTATGTGGTTCTGGAAAAGATGCGTCCGAGCAGACCCACAGTATGTTCGAACTGGCAGAAAAATTACTGCATGAGGCCGGTATGGAGTTTAGCGACGTCGTACGAACGTGGATCTACCTAAGAGAAATGGAGCGTGACTACGGGCACTTAAATTTGGCGAGACGTGAGTTCTTTGAGTCTCGCGGCATTAAACCCGTGCCGGCCAGTACAGGAATTGAAGCCGGAATGGTCAGTGATCAACATGATCTTTGTCTGGGTATTTATGCTGTTAAGGCGGGCGAACCTCCTTTAAGGACGGTGATGACGTCGCCGACCCTAAATGAAGCCGGTGAGTATGGCGCAGATTTTGTTCGTGGTATGAAAATGGTGGAAACCAATAAAGTCGCATTGCATGTATCGGGTACGGCAAGTATCGATGAGGCAGGACGGACGGCTCATGTCGACGACTTTGAGGCTCAGGTCGATCGAATGATATTAAATATCTCGGCCTTGTTAGAAAATCAAGGGGCTAATTTTGGTGATATCGTTTCTGCAATCAGCTACCTGAAAGATCCTGCCAATGAAAAGCGTCTCAAAGAAAAGTTTAAACAGGCTGGTTTTGAGGGCTTTCCCAATGTATTCGTTAAGGCTGAGGTGTGTCGGCCTGACTTATTATGCGAGACCGAAGTAATGGCGGTATTGCCACACATGCATGCAAGCACTGGCGATCAGGAGCAGCGCCATTTAGGAGAGGTTAAACCCGTCGTACTAGAGTGAATCTATGGGGATATGAGGCCTGAATTTGATTTCGTTATTTCGCGTTTAGCGAGAGTTATCTATTCTAGTAGTGAGATAGGGTATGTAAGCTATCTCATCTTTCAATAATAGACATGCGTGCAGAGTGTATTTGTCATAATATATTGGCATTGAAACTTTAAATATTAAGTTCAGGGATAAATTAAATGAAAACATTTAATAACATACTTCTAGCCATAACTATGGTGCTTACAGCTCTTCCCGCTTTGGCTGAACAGCCCGTTATCGACGTGTATAAATCACCCTATTGTGGATGCTGTAAACATTGGGTTTCCCATCTTGAAGAAAATGGTTTCACGGTCATTGAGCATGCAACCGACAATATGGGAGAGATCAAAGCTCGTTTTGGGATCATTAGCGAGCTTGCGTCTTGTCATACCGCTGTAATAAATGGCAAGTTTATTGAGGGACACGTCCCAGCTTCCGATATCAAAAAACTTATATCTGAAAAATCGGATATACAAGGTTTATCTGCTCCAGGTATGCCTGCAGGCGATAACGTACCAGGAATGGAAACAACGCAGGGTAATGCAAAATATGATGTTCTAGCAATCAGCAAAGACGGTATTGAAGTTTATTCACACTATGAGTAATCGACAAGGGAAAGCATCAATACCAAGGGGGAGAATTAAGGATTAAATGGGTCAAAGCTTTTTAAAGAAATACTACAAAAAATTAACTGTGCCTGATGTCTGCTACAAAGATCAGAGCAGACGGCTTTGTTAGACTCGTTTAGTTCGCAAAGCTGGTCTAAATTGCCTATAAAAATTGCAGCATCATGTCCGCTCATGGCACAGCAACTAAGACTATAACATGCAAGCCAAGCCCTAACCCGTTGTATTGAAAACTGTTAGCCCTGTTTTGAGCCGATACAACTTAGTGGCCGGCGGTAGCGCTTGAGTCTGTTTTTACTCTAAATATTTGGTACGGACCTTTTTCAGCGATATATTGGTCTGATTTTGCAATGACCGATTGAAGCGAACTTGCCGTGACATAAAGCCAGCCTTCGGGGCCAAAGCTGAAACCGTCAGGCCAGCGGAGTTTAGGGTCTTTAATAAGTGTTTCCAAAGAACGGTCAGGCTTCATTCTTACAATGGCAGAGTGTTCTAAATCACTTAGATAAATGTTGCCAGCGTTATCTGTCGTAATGCCATCGCTCATTGTTTTATCGCCAAATGCTTCCACTTTTTTAGCCATTTGTTCTGTTGAGAGTAAGTCGTTATTTAAATCACTGACGCGAATACGATGTATTTTTTCATCGGTTACTGGTGCGAAATATAGCCACTTTTCTTCCCGATCCAACGCTATAGAGTCAACACCCGGGCGTATCGCAAAGACACCAAACATCAACATTTTTTCGCCTTCGACATACGGTACGTAGTAATCAGGGTCAACAGAATCATGATCTATCACCGCTATGCGTGCTTGTTGTTGTGCAACATTGTATACAATAAGTGACGGAGACTTACCTATGATACTGGCATTGGCGATATAGACACGCGTGCCATCTTGACTCACTTGGAAGTCATTAAGGTGAGATCCAAGCCCTGCAACTTCTGAAGGGAATTTAAAATGATGTACTACGCGCATGGTATCGATATCTAAGGCAACAAGTTGAGGTGATTGTTGTCCATGATTCGCGTAGTCAAGCAACCAGAGTCGGTTGTGTTGGTCAATCCGCATAGACAGAACTGACTGTAGTGTTACACCAGAATCTGCATTGGGCTCAATTTTTACGGCTTCACCGTTAATAAACTCTGCAATATTGAAACTTGGAAAACCTTCAGGGTGAAACGTAAAGAAAATTCGTCCCGTATTGCTGACTGCAATATTCCCAGGAGGGAAATCTAAATCGGCTACTTTTTCTAATGCGCTCGCTGGCAGAGTCGGTGCTGTTGATCTGTCTGGAAAAACGTCTCCGCCGCCATATATTGCGTCAACTACAGATGTTGAAATACCAATGATTACAATAATTGTGAGGAGTGAAATGGCAATAGCTCTAAGCATAATTCTTCTTTTTAATGGGGCGTATTAATTGATAAATAGGTTAGGTGATTTAAACAGTTTTTGGAAGCTGGTATTAAAACATACTTGGATAAATATACGAATACTTAGTGCGTGTCGTTCTATAGTCTCTGTATAAGCTTGAGTTCTGTAATCAAAGGGGTCGTATCGAATGTTTTTGATCAGAAGTGGGAGCTAGAAAAATGTGACAGATCAAATATATGTCTTATTTCAAAACGAAAGCTGCCATCCCAATCACCACAAAAAAATGACGTAGTTATTTTTATCGGTATTGTCTGCAATTGGCAGTCAGTCGTTATTAGGGTTTGAAATCAGTCTTTTAGACCTCTGAGATTATCTTGATTACTGGGGACTTACCAGTAATCAAATGTTTAGACTAATACGCATCTTACGCAAGAGTTACGCAATTGAACTCAAGTAATAAATCGTTAGTCTGCTTCATGAGTCATCTTGGTTGCTACTGCAATTCTATTCCACATATTTATGGTCACGATCTGCATAATGCACTGGGCTAGGGCTTGTTCACCAAGCTGTTCCAAGCACTTGTTATAAATTGCTTCTGATACACCTTGCAAGGTGATTAACGTCACCTCATCAGTCAATTCAAGAACTGCACGTTCTTTTTCTGAAAACAATGGCGACTCTTTCCACGCGGAAAGGGCATACAGTCGTTGTTCTGATTCCCCTAAACTTTTGGACTCTTCTGTATGCATTTGAATGCAGTACGCGCAGTTATTTAGTATCGATGCCCGTATTTTTATTAACTGACGAAGCTTAGGGTCTACGTCAGTTTCTTTAAGGTAAATCTCTAAGCCCATCATTGCTTTAAAAGATTGAGGTTCTAATTGGCTGATGTTAATTCTTGTGTGCATATACAGTTTACCCTTTGGTTATTTTCAATAGTTGAGCGAATTGACTTGTATTGTAGGCTCAACTATAAATTAATAGAATATAAGATGAATGCATATCATCTTTGCATATACTGCAAAAGTAATAACCGCACACAATAGTAAATACAAGTGTGAAATCGCAACAACTCTAACAAGTTATCAAAGGTAGAAAGTGCTAAATCTAATTCGAGTTTTCATTAAAGTAATAGAGCTTGGAAGTTTCTCAAAAGCAGGGACTATTTTAAATATGGCTCCTTCATCTGTTGCTAGAAATGTCGATAACCTGGAGCGCGAGTTAGGGGTGGCGTTAATTAAACGTAGTACCCGAAGACTTGTCTTAACGGAAGATGGCTCTCAATTTCTAGAAGGCGCTGAAAAATTATTAACCGAGGCGGATCAGCTTAAAGCTTCTATGAATCAGGTAAATCAGGAACCCGAAGGCGTACTTAGAATTTCGGTATTTGAAAGCTTTGGTAGACAAATTGTCTCTCCTCTTCTTCCTGAATTTTTACAACAATACCCCAAGATCAAAATTGAAATTAACCTAGATAATCAATTGGTTGATTTAAATCGCGAGAACATAGATTTAGGTATACGAATTGGTCGTCCTGCTGATTCTTCATTGCGAGCAAGAAAGTTGCTCACTAACCACACATGGCTTTGTGCATCACCAGATTATTTAGCTCAAAGGCCGTCCCCGATTAGACCTGAAGACCTAGCAAATCATAATTGTTTGATACTTAGTCAAGATAGACAAAGAACTTACTGGTACTTCAAAAAAGACAAAAAGCAAATCAAAGTACCCGTTCAGGGAAACCTTTGTTCAAAAGGTGGAACACCTCTTCTGGAAGCGGCAGTCAACGGAGGAGGCATTGTTCTGATGTCACAATGGATGATGCTCGACCTTATCAATGCAAATAAACTCAGAGTATGTTTACCTGACTGGGAGCCCTCATTGCATCAAGATTCCAGCGGTGAAGTGTATGCCGTTTATTGCGGTAATAAACACTTACGCCCAGTTCTGCGTGTATTTATCGATTTTTTAGTAAAGAAAATAGAGCAGCGCCTTAGCAACCTAAAAGCAACTAATAAGTTAAAATAGGCAAAGTCCTTTTCTATTTTTCCTCTGTTAAAATATTGTCTGTCATTAGTAGCTAACAAGAAGCTATTTTTAAGCCAATTTAGTTCGCTAAGCTGTCTTTAAAATGTCAGAAATATAATTTCATGTTGTCTCCTATTGACAACACAAGAGTAAAAAGGGATAAGCCCTTTATCTTGCAATCTTTTTCATCGTACTTGTACTGAAGCCAACGCCCAATTCGATAGGGAATGAAAAGTTTGAATTACAATATTCTTATGACACTGAAGCTTTACTAAGCTTAGGGTTGTACTCTTGTCTTTTCTTCGCGCAGTCGCGAACGGTATTTCGACTTAGCGAGTGCTTGCATGTCTTCAACTTCATCTGTTTCATCGACGATCTCACGGCCGAGAAGTGTTTCAATTGCATCCTCCAGCGTAACGACCCCCGATGTTTGTCCAAACTCGTCTTCTACTAAAAATAAGTGGGCCTTTTGTTTGATAAACAGGTCCAGAAGATTCTGAACGGGCAATTTCTCAGAAACGCGTCCGATAGGTTGAGAGCATTCGTGTATGCGCTGATCGCCCTTGTGTAAACGTTCGGCCTCGAATAGTTCAGCTCGAATGACGACGCCCAGTACATCATCGGCGTCTTCACCAAATATGGGTACGCGCGAAAATTGTCGAGTCTGGGGGTCGTCGAGTGCTTCGCTGATCGTGATATCTTTCGATAGCATGTGAACCACTGATCGAGGCGTTAGAATCTGCTCAGTCTGAATTTCACGCAAACGCAACAGATTCGAAAGATATTCGTTTTCTTGGGTAAATAGATTGCCGTCTTTATGGCCTAAAGAGGCAAGGGCGATGATTTCTTCGCGGGTAATTTCATTCTCAGATTTCTTACTGATGAGCTTTGTTAGATGTGCAGATATCCAAACAAGTGGATAAACCAGTTTGATGACCCAGCTAATGGTATATGCCGACGGAACGGCTAATTGGCGCCAGAAAGTTGCGCCAAGTGTTTTGGGGATAATTTCGGAAAAATACAGAATCATCAAGGTGAGTAAAACTGCGATCAATGTTTCCCATTCCTGACCAAATACTTGTAAGGCTTGTGAGCCTACGCCTGCTGCCCCCATGGTATGCGCAAAGGTGTTTAAAATAAGAATGCTGGATATTGACTCATCAAGGTGCCCCTTCACTTTTTTTAGAATGGCGCCACGTTTAGGGTTTTCTTGCTCTAACTGCGCGACATAGCTAGGGGTAATGGAAAGCAAAACGGCCTCAAGTATGGAACAAATAAAAGAAACACCAATAGCGACAGTCAGATAAATAAAAAGAAGGGTCATAGCTCTACCTTGTGCAAGAATACATACATAATGTAGCACTTTGTGCGAATAAAAGGGAGGGGCTGACTATTTGAGCAAGGTGACTGGGAATACCCAGAAACCAAACCAACGGGGCAAACCAACGGGGTCAGACTCGCTTGAAAGCGACATAAGTAAAGAAGCAGAACAAAAGTACTATTTCGTTGTATTTATCTTGCTCGCTATAAATACCTAAACAGACGTTTAATTTTAAGCTTTATAAAGCTTAGAGTTCGACCTTTAATGCGGCTCAAATTTAATATCCATAGGTCTGCTAATAGCACGATTGTCTTACCCCATAGGAATATTCCGTTCTCGCGGTAAGCCAGTCGGCGAATCATCAGCTATTGATTTATTTCTTGTTTCTATAAACGTTTACCCGTATTAAGGTCTAAGCTGACTCTTAAATCACGCTTGCTTTAAAATCAGCTAGATCAGATTTGAACAGTATAATTTAACGCAATGAAAACATAAGGTATTGCCCGTGAAGTTCCCCTTTCTTATTCACTTAATTGTTCTGGTAACCCTAGCGTCAGCTCTTAAAGCAGAAGACGAATTGACACCAATAGGCGCGGAAAAACAAGGTAATATGGATGGTTCTATTCCTGACTGGACTAGTGGTCTAGTCGATATACCTAAGGGATACAATAGAAAGAAGCCTGACGTTCTACCAAACCCTTTTGCTGGTGAGCAGCCAAGTTACCAAATTAATCACAAAAACTTGCAGACTTATCAGCACCTACTCAGTGATGGCCATGCCGCGCTGTTAGTGGACAATCCAGATAGCTATGTTATTAATGTTTACCCAACGCACAGAAGTGCTGGTTATCCTGATTCTATATATCAAGCGACTGCCGACAATGTTGGTAATATTAGTTTGAATAAAGGAGGAAGCGGATTAAAAAATTACCAAAATGGTGTGCCATTTAAGCACCCAAAATCAGCACTCGAAGTTATTTGGAATCACATTACCCGTTATCGAGGAAGTAGTGTTCGGCGCAAAGTTGCTAGTGCCACGGTACAAGAAGATGGCCGGTATACGTTGATTAAAAATGAAGGGCAGGTGAGCTTTAGTCACAGCTTAAAAGGTGCCGATGACAATACCTTATTTTACATCAAATCTCGTATAGTCGAGCCCTCTCGAATGGCAGGTGACGTATTGCTGGTCCATGAAACCTTCGACCAACTAAAGGAGTCACGAAAAGCATGGGTTTACAGTGCTGGCCAGCGCCGTGTTCGTCGCGCGCCTGACTTTGCCTACGACAGCGCGGTGCCTTTTACCAACGGATTTGTCGTGGCAGATCAGGTCGATATGTTTAACGGCGCGCCAGATCGTTATGACTGGAAGCTGCTAGGTAAAAAAGAACTGCTGATCCCCTACAACAACTATTATCTTTATTCTAAGAAAAACCGCTACAAAGACCTGTTGCAAGCAGGTCATATTGACCCTAAATATGTGCGCTTTGAAAAACATCGTGTATGGGTAATTGAAGCAAACCTTAAGAAAAATGCACGGCATATCTATGGTAAACGGGTATTCTATATTGACGAAGATACTTGGCAGATTTCAGTTATAGACTATTTTGATGGACATAATCAACTATGGCGAATGGGCGAAGCCTACGCACTTTATTTCTATCAAGAGAAAATACCCTTGTATGCTTCTGAGGCCACCTATGACCTTCAATCCAAACGCTATGTTGTTCTCGGTATGAGTAATGAAGAAAGGAAGTCGATTGATTTTGGCATTAAGGCGAAAAAAAGAGATTACACGCCTACCGCAATTCGTCGAGAAGGTCGTTGAATAAATTTGGCGGTCAAAAATATAAAGCGGATACTACTATCGTGTTCGCCTAGTACATTTTTTAACAAATTAATGGGCCAAACTAAACTTAAATCTACCGCTCACAAAAGCTGTCATGATTTCTTCTATCTCCGCGCACTCATAGAGGTTGCTAATGTAGGCGCTGGTATCAACGCATTAACAATAACTGCTCCCGAAACCAAGTGTGGGCAGGCGTTCCAGCGTGAAAAGGATGCCAAAGCGTGTGTAGATCAAACGGAGCAAGCTTCATTGGTAAGGGCAGTATTTTAACGGGCAGTTTGTCAGTGAAATGCTCGGCAACAGATAAGGGCGTAACCACAAGCATATCGGTCTGAGCGACAACGCTTGGTGCGATTAAGAAGCTGGGGGTTGAATGGGTGACGTTTCGTTTTAGATTGTTTTCTTTTAACCATTGATAGACCACCCCTGTGCGTTGACCACCCGATACCCAAACCTGAGGTACAGTCAAAAATTGTTCTAGGCTGATCGCGTCCTCCAAAAAGCTATGATTCTTTCGCACTAGACAAACCAGCTTCTCACTAAGCCAGAATTCAGAGCGTAAACGCTTGGGGACCTCTGTGAATCGACCCAGGGCAAAATCAAATACACCTTCTTCGAGTTCAGATTCTGGTATGTCAGGCCCCAATGAATGTATTTCCAATCTAATCCCCGGCGCAACTTGAGCCAAATGATTCAATAATTTAGGTATAAGCAGCAATTCGGCATAATCTGTGGTCGCAATATGGAAAACCTGTGCATTTGTTTTGGGATCAAAATCTGGCTCGGCGCTTAAGCTGTAATCGATTGTTTGCAAGGCCGCACGTATTGATTTTTCCAGACTCTTCGCTTTTGGTGTTGGTTGCATCCCCTGACGGGTTCTTACAAGGACAGGGTCATCCAGCAAATCACGCAAACGGCTCAAAGTATTGCTCATTGCCGGTTGACTCAAGT
>CAJWBJ010000096.1 GCA_913020495.1 uncultured Oleiphilus sp. | reverse complement strand
GTTCGCTTTGATCAGGGTGTACCAAGAATATAATTTCGTAATGACGCATATACTCTCCCTATGGGTTATAGCTTTTATGTATTTTCAAAAAAATAACTTTAAAAGCAAGGAGTTACAGTTACACAAAAACTCCAGCTATCAACCAAAATGGCTAATAGAGACTTCTTGCAGATTTTAGAGCGACGAATTTTAGAGGCAAACCCTGCGAGATGCAAGGGTTTTCGGGGTTTTAACGTATATCTGAAACTACCTCCAACAAACAGTAACCACTACCTCGCCTTCATTTGCTTGAAAACCATCAGCGATCAAACCACCCTCATTTGAACCCAGCATCACCAAGGCTAAAACATCACCATAATATATAAGTGGTATGTAAGATCGCATCCATGGCGCAACTTTTTTAGCTTGAAGAATTTTTTTAAGCGATTTGTGCTGTGTCGAACCAGATAAAATAATCGACTCGCCCCCCTGACGGGAACGAACAGTCACCACTTCATTATCTCTGGGAGCCCTAATGCTCAGCGCATGCTCCAAAAGCTTCTTTTTGGGCTCAAGCATTATTTTCAAGTCACGCCCACCGATAAGGTGAGAACAAGATAATAAATCAGCCTTACGAACAACCTTATATTCATATGGACACTCATCTACCTGTTGAGAAGTCAGATAAAACAAACAACCATCAAAGCGACGCAAATGATTATCACCCCAACGTAGAGCAGGCATAGCGTCTTTTTCAGCAGGAATCAGCTCAGTCCACAGGCGCTCAAGTATTTTTTCAGATGGATGTTCAACCTGTAAACAATCTAACCAATATCGAACTAACAAACGTTGCTGTTGATCAGAAAAACCAGACAAACCAGTCAAATCCAAAGCCTGATCTTCAGAATAGTCGTCACTAAAGATACTTTGCTTCTGCTCATCACACCATGATAAGAGGTATTGAATAGTTTGTTCAGAGCGCTCAGCAGTTCGACTAAAACTATTTAAAACATCCGGCCAACGCGCTTCAAGCAAAGGCAGAATTTTGTGGCGTAAGAAATTACGATCAAACTGAAGGTCAGTATTACTTTCATCCTCGACCCATTTAATTGGATATTTGTTTATTTCTTGCTCCAACATATCTCGAGGAAGATTCAACCAAGGACGAAATAACTGACCGTTTGACAAAGCGCGCTGCTGAGGAATCCCTGACAAACCTTCAGGTCCTGCACCACGCAACAATCGCATTAAAACTGTTTCTGCCTGATCATTTTGATGGTGTCCTTGCAACAAGACCCCTCCTCCAGCGAGGTAAGATTCAAATACACTATACCGCGCCTTTCTTGCGGCTGCCTCAAGCCCTTGCCCTTCAGAAACAACAGATACACGCTCTACATGACACTCAACATTTAAATCTCTACATACCGACTGACAATGAATAGCCCAATCATCAGCATAGGGACTTAAGCCATGATGAATATGGATCACTTGAATTTTTGTTTTTTGAAATTTTAGTAGATAAGGAAGCGCGAACTTCAAAAGCGCCATAGAATCAAGACCTCCACTTAAAGCTATCAAGTAATGATCACTTTCAGGAATTGCCCGTACAGCACTTTGAATTAAAGGATGAAACAAGTCTAATTCAGGGGAATTAATCTTTAACATAAGCCGTGAGCCGCTTGTATCTCTGCTCAACCAATTCATCTGGATCTAGCGCGGTTAAATGATCAAGATTCTTTATCAACTCTGCCTTCACTCTTTGCGCCACTTCTTCAATATTACGATGCGCCCCGCCCAAAGGCTCTTCGATAACACTATCAACCAGACTCAGTTCTTTTAGTCGCTCAGCAGTAACCCCCATTGCTTCCGCAGCATCTGCAGCAAATTCTGCACTTTTCCATAAGATAGACGCACAACCCTCCGGGGAAATCACGGCATACGTTGAGTACTGCAACATATTCAAATGATCACACACACCAATAGCCAAGGCACCACCTGAGCCCCCCTCGCCAATAACGGTAGATATAATCGGAACTTTTAACCGAGACATGACAGCCAGATTATGCGCTATAGCTTCACTTTGCCCCCGCTCCTCTGCCCCAATACCAGGGTAGGCTCCCGGCGTATCAATAAAAGTAATAATAGGAATTGAAAAACGCTCTGCCAGCTCCATCAAACGACATGCTTTACGGTAGCCTTCTGGTTTTGGCATACCAAAATTCCGCCTAACCTTTTCTTTTACTTCTCGACCTTTTTGATGACCAATTAACATTACTGGCCGATCATCAAGACGCGCGATACCACCAATTATAGACTCATCATCGGCATACATACGGTCGCCATGAAGTTCGTCAAAATCAGTAAAGATCAAATCAATATAGTTTTGGGTGTATGGCCGTTTTGGGTGACGAGCTAAACGAGCCACATCCCAAGAATTCAGGTTAGCAAAAATATCTATAGTTTTTACGGTGCACTCATGCTCAAGACGTTCAATTATTTCCTGAATATTCAGCTCTTGATCACTCCCTACCAAGCGCAACTCTTCGATTTTTTCTTCGAGTTCAGCAATAGGTTGTTCGAAATCCAAATAATATAAATTCATAGTCTTTAGTCATCAGTGTAGTTAAGAGGCGTGCTGAGAGTGAATGCTATTTTCAGTCAGATAGAAATGTAACTCAAGCAATATTATGTTCAAAAAATTGTACGAGAAGTTTAGATTAATGTACTAAATCAATAAACCAATCTAACTTTTTTGTCTCCCAGCAAGTATTTTAAATCATCCATTAATTCATCCGTAGGTTTAACCCCCCAGCCATCACCTAGCTCAATGAGCGTTTCAGCTTCTGGTCGCTGGTAATGCAAAGCGACTTTACATGCGCCATTTTTATACGGCTCAATAACCCCTTTTAGTGAATCGATAAAACCATTTCCAAACTGGTTTTGCTCTAGTGATACTTCCAGACGATCCGCAAAATCTTCTCTTGCTGCAATCAGGCTGCGTATATGACTGACACGTAACTTCATTGAACCGGAGTAATCGTCAATTTTTGCCACTCCCTCAACCGCCACAATCGTATCTTTGACTATCATTTCACGACATTCATCATAAGTATCCGCAAAAAGCATCCCTTCAATTCGCCCACTTCGATCATCGAGAGTAACGAAGCACATGGTTTGCCCTCGTTTATTTTTCATGACGCGAATATCGACAATCAACCCGACAATCGTCGTTTTACTCCGGCTTGATTTCAGATTTACAATCGAATTAGGTGAAAACTGACGCACTTCTTTTTCATATTGATCGAAGGGGTGACCAGTCAAATACAAACCCAAAGTGTCTTTTTCTAGAGTGAGCCGTTCTTTTTCACTCCACTCCCGAATATTGGCACTTCCTTCGTAGACATCCTCAGAGTCTTCAGGCACCACTTCACCAAATAGGTCCATCATACCGGCATCTTGATTACGGGCATTCTGACCTGCTCGCCTAACGGCCTCCTCAATAGTCGCCATCATACGCGCACGACTTGGTCCGATTTTATCCATGGCACCACCACGAACCAAAGACTCCAAAGCACGTTTATTTACTTTCTTCAGGTCGACACGGTCACAGAAATCAAACAGATTTTTAAACGGCCCGCCTTCTTCTCTTGCATCAAGCAAACTTTCTACAGGCCCTTCACCCAAGCCCTTAATAGCACCTAAGCCATAAACCACCTGTAAATCATCATCGACGGTAAATGAATACTTACTCACATTGATATCAGGCAGCACCAGAGACAAATCCATATGGCGACACTCTTCCACCAAAGTGACAATTTTGTCGGTATTCTGCATATCTGCAGACATTACCGCAGCCATAAATTCAGACGGAAAATGTGTTTTTAGCCATAAGGTTTGATATGAAACCAAGGCATAGGCAGCCGAGTGGGATTTGTTAAAACCATAGCCCGCAAACTTTTCTACCAGATCGAAGATCTTCATAGCCAGCTCAGGGTCAACTCCAATAGAAATAGCCCCCTCACGGAAGGTGTCACGCTGCTTAGCCATTTCTTCAGGTTTTTTCTTTCCCATTGCTCGACGTAACATATCTGCCCCACCAAGCGTATAACCTGCTAAGACCTGAGCAATCTGCATAACCTGTTCTTGGTAAACAATAACCCCGTAGGTAGGTTTTAGCACCGGTTCCAAAGTGTCATGCTGAAAATCAGGATGTGGATAGGCAACCTCAGCTCTACCATGTTTACGGTTGATAAAGTCATCAACCATGCCTGATTCCAAAGGACCTGGCCGAAACAATGCCACCAGTGCAATCATATCTTCCAGATCATCAGGCTGTAGCCGACGAACCAGGTCTTTCATACCACGTGATTCCAGCTGAAAAACTGCTGTTGTTTTAGCTGCTTTCAACAAAGTAAACGATGCAGCGTCGTCTAATGGGATATGGTCGATATCGACGGGCTCTTTGCCTTCCTTCAAGAGGCGAGGGTTGACCATTTTAAGCGCCCAATCAATGATTGTAAGCGTTCTTAAACCAAGAAAGTCAAACTTAACCAGCCCCGCATCTTCTACATCATTTTTATCGAATTGGGTGACGAGGCCACCACCTTCTTCATCACAGTACAAGGCAGAGAAATCTGTTAATTTAGAAGGCGCTATTACCACCCCACCCGCATGTTTACCTACGTTTCGGGTAATGCCTTCAAGCTGAACAGCCATTTCCCAAATCTCTTGCGCGCCCTCATCTTCCTCAATAAATTCTTTTAAGGTTGGCTCTTGCTCTATCGCCTTGGATAAAGTCATGCCAATCTCAAACGGGATCATTTTCGATAAGCGATCAGCCAAGCCATAAGCCTTACCTTGTACTCGCGCAACATCTCGTACAACCGCTTTCGCCGCCATAGTACCGAAGGTGATGATCTGTGAGACGGCCTCTTTACCATAATGTTCAGAAACATAAGCAATGACCCGGTCACGGCCATCCATACAGAAATCGATATCAAAATCCGGCATCGATACCCGCTCAGGGTTAAGAAATCGCTCAAAAAGCAGGTCATATTGCAGGGGGTCTAGATCGGTAATTTTAAGAACATAGGCAACTAATGACCCAGCACCAGAACCTCGACCCGGACCAACAGGAATATCATGATTTTTCGCCCACTGGATAAAGTCCATTACGATCAGAAAGTAGCCGGGAAAACCCATTTGAAGAATAATATCCAGCTCGAACTTTAGGCGATCAAAATAGGGTTCGCGATTTTCTTCAAGTTTGTCCGCAGGACAGTTTGCATGAATAATAGCTAAACGCTCTTCCAGACTTTCACGACAAAGTTCCCGAAAGAACTCGTCCATCGACATACCATCAGGAACGGGGTATTGGGGCAAAAAGCACTCACCCAAACGAATATCTACATTACAGCGCTTAGCAATTTCGACGGTATTTTCAATGGCTTCAGGTATATCCTGAAATAACTCAACCATTTCATCAACTGACTTGAGACTCTGATCTTCACTATAGAGCTTTTCTCTATTGGGGTTATCGAGTATTTCGCCTTCAGAAATACAAACTCGTGATTCATGCGCCTCAAAATCTTCTGCATACAAAAACTGCACATCATTCGTAGCCACAACAGGACAATTGATTTCGCGTGCCAACTCGACACTGAGGTGGAGTACTTCTTCATCATCTTGCCGATTCGTTCGATGTAGCTCCAGATAAAAACTATTCGGAAATACACCCATCCAGAATTTAGTTCGCTCAACAGCTTGCTCTTTTCGACCGGCTAATAATGCTCGACCAATCTCGCCATCTTTTGCACCAGATAAAACAATTAAACCTTCCGCTGCAGCAACCAACCATTCTCGCTGAACAATCGCCTTCCCTGAATACTGACCTGCCGTAAAACTCTTTGAAACCAGTTCAGTGATATTCAGATAGCCTTTGTCATTCATAGCTAACAAAGTTAAACAACTGGGTTTCTCAGGCTCGTCTTCGTTTTCCAGCCAAACATCCACACCAATCAATGGCTTGATCCCACCACCACGCATTGACTTATAAAATTTTACCGCTGCACATAAATTGGACTGATCAGTAATTGCTATCGCTGGCACTTGATCTGCAATTAATTTTTTAAGCAACGGTTTTATTCTGACTAAACCCTTGCTTAAAGAAAATTCAGTATGGACTCTTAGATGAACAAATTTAGCTGGCATTTTTGATCTTGATGTGAAATTTAATGGCTGCAGATAGTAGCATGATTTGCTGAGTATGGCTCACCCGACATCAAGTAAAAGACACAGATTTCAGTTAGAAAAGCTCCAACTCACCTCGAATAGAATCATCCGCTCCTTCTTGGAAATAATTTGAAGAATTTAGCTCTTCAGCTTTTACCAATAACTCTACTGAAAGGTAGCAAGCGCATACTTCTCCATCCAACTCAAAATATAAAGTGATTTTCTCATCTTGCTGCATCAGTTCGCTATCATCAGCACCATAATAGGTAACTGGCAAACCGAGCTGCAAGTCACTTTCATTTGAGCTCAGTTTCGATTTCACCCTACCTATCAGCTGGTTTGAAAGCTCTGAAATCCAATCTTCTAAGTACTCTTCTCCCACCGCAACAATACAGGCATTGACGGGACAGGTTAATGCCAAGAGAGAAATCGGCATTTGTAGACCAAGAACAAGTTCTACCTCTTTTGAACCAGCATCAACACAGGCGACAGGGGCATCATATAAACCGCAATCATTTCGCTCCGCGCATGCAACCGAACAATCTAAACTATTAAATAATTCAACACATGCCCCCTGAAATACTTCTTTTACACAGTGATTAAATTCCATACTTCCCATAACAATTTCCCTTTATCATATCGGTATATTTTTCGATCCAATAAAAAAATAATAGCTAGCAAAACTACTTTAATTAGATTTAATACGCATAAAAAAAACATGGTATAGCTCTGTTTTGACTTAGAAAAAAAGCGCCATAACGCCCAGTATTACAGGCATTTAAAGCTAAAAAGCACACAAGCTTTTAAACTTCATAATTAACATTCAGCACAGCTATTTATTTGACCAACATCACAATATCTAACAGCTTATTGCAGCTCACCCTCAAAAAGGCACCGTTTATCGGAAACATATTTCTACTTTTTTGTATTTATAGATACTAACTAGTGTTCACCTGAAACAATCACGACACCAACTTAAGTCGGACATACTAGCTAGAGTTGCATTCAAGTCATAGTGAGAGGTAATTTTATGAGCGCGTTATATCTAATTGAAGATTTTGCACAAGACTATGATTTTATCTACGCCAACACCGACCAATTAAAGCATCAGGCCTACATACTTCGATCAAAATCTCATGAGAACATAATGGATATTGATCAGTACGATACACACTCTCATCACATCCTTCTTAAGCATAAAACAACAAATACCTATGCGGCTTGCGCTCGTATTATCGAGCCACCAGCAAAGAACCCGGACAAATTACTCCCGTTTGAAGAAAATCACAGAGACAATATTTGGGCCTCTCGCATCGCGATCAAAGATCTATCGAGGCGATCATTTAGCGAACTATCCCGAATAAATATCGCTCCGGCTTTTCATCCTGAAGAAACCGATCTAAACCAGATACCCCAGATTTTATTGGGGCTTTACCTCGCGTCAATTTCTTTAGCAAGACTACTTTTCCATGATTACATATTCGTAGAACTCCCTGAAATCTCATTTAAGAAACTTAGGGTACATGGGCTTTTATTTGAGCAAGCCAGCAATAGTGAAAATGATCATGACAATACAATGTATTGCTTAAATTTAGAATCAGGCATTAGTTCAGCAAGCCCTATCTATGAATTACACCAACACATCCTGAATGAAATGGCTCACCAGCTAAATATCCCTATTGTGCAAGATAACGATATTGATGAGATTCATTCAGCTTAAAAGTACACACAAATTTATTTGCAGATCATTTTCTGTTTTTTACCTCTTAGTCTGGGTTTCGGTTAGAATGCATAAAAAATACATACCACACATCAGAAAGTAGAATAAATATGACGAACACCATTCAAATTTATCACAACCCTCGTTGCTCAAAATCCCGACAAACATTAGCTATCATCGAAGAGAAAGGCATTCAGCCAGAAATAATTTTATATTTGAATGACACGCCTACCGCAAATGAGCTAAAAAATATTCTTTCAAAACTTGGCATCTCTGCTCGCAAATTAATGCGTAAAGGTGAGCAGGACTATAAAGACAATAACTTAAATAATACCGAGTTAAGCGAAGATGATTTGATCGAAAAAATGACTCAATTCCCTAAGCTGATTGAACGCCCAATTGTGATCAAAGGTCAGCAAGCTGTTCTAGGTCGCCCTCCAGAAAACGTATTGAGCCTACTTTAATGTCGTCAGTCATTTCTTCCCCCCAAGCACCTTATATATTGGTGCTTTATTACAGTCGTTTGGGTTCAACTCGTGAATTAGCCATGCAAATTTCACGGGGCATAGAGCAAGTCAGCGGTATTGAGGCACGCGTTCGTTCTGTCCCAGCCGTCTCACCCAACACACACGCAAGTGAGCCAACGATTCCCGATAGCGGTGCTGTATTTTGCTCTCTAGAAGAACTTGAGAACTGCTCAGGGCTTGCACTAGGAAGCCCGACCCGTTTCGGAAATATGGCAGCACCAATGAAATACTTTCTGGATAGCACCAGCCCACTCTGGATGTCTGGTGCTCTTTCAGGCAAGCCCGCCTGTGTTTTTACGTCAACAGGCAGTATGCATGGTGGACAGGAAACAACCTTAACCTCCATGATGCTACCGTTACTGCATCATGGCATGCTGGTTTGCGGCATACCTTATACTGAACCAGCATTAAGTGAAACGCGCACAGGCGGCACACCTTATGGGGCCAGTCATTTTGCCGAAGAAGGCAATATAACATTATCGGACCATGAAATAAGCTTATGCCAGGCTCAAGGAAAACGCTTGGCCAACTTTGCCTTATCTTTACTTCCATCTTAATCAGTCTGTACTTTGAGATTTATAATGCCATCAAATACCAATACTAAAAGCATCATTGCCAGAAAAATAACTTTAACCTGTTATGTTTTATTAATTCTAATGATGATTATCACCAGCCTACCAAGCATGCTCCCTGAAGGCGCTTCTCCCTGGGTTGCACTAACGATAAAGCTATTTCCTTTACTTATTATCATGCCAGGTTTACTACTGGGTCATCTAAGAGCCTTTATCTGGCTATGCTTTATCGTTTTATTTTATTTCACCCAATCGGTTGTCGAGACTTTTCTCTCAAAAGGCGCAAATATTGACTATTTCATTACATTTTTGACTGTCACCCAGTTTTTGTCTGCTATGTTTTATATTAAGTGGGCAAGATCACTCGGCCGCGGTATCTAGCCACCCAATACCTTTTTTGATTTATAGAGATAAAAACATGATTCAGGTGCCGTCCAATTCAATTCCGCTAAATCTAGCGCAAATTGTGAAACAACTTCTGCATGATAAAATCATTTCTGAAAGTGATGCAGACGCCTTGATCAAAACCCCAAAAGGCCAAAAGCAGGCTAAGCAACATCCTTTGGAAATCATCGCTGATGCCAAGCTGAAACAAAGTAATGGCCTATCATTGACCATTGAAGTTTTAGTGGCTTGGCTGGCTAATTGGAGCGGCCAGCCTTTTTATCAGATTGACCCCTTAAAAATTGATTCGCAAAAGATATCTGACGTAATGTCTTTTGCTTTTGCCCAAAGACACCAGATTCTAGCCCTTGAGATTCATGAATCTCATGTCGTTATTGCCAGCGATCAACCTTTTCTGGATCATTGGGAATCTGATTTACAACATGTATTAAAGAAAGAGATTCATCGTGTCGTTATTAATCCGGATGACTTACGTAAATACACTGTCGAATTTTATGAACTAGCTCACTCAGTCAACAAAGCCGGCGCGCAAACTGACGACAAAGGTTACACGCAAAATTTTGAGCAAATGCTTGAATTAGGTAGCCAAAGTAACCCTGATGCGAATGATCAGCATATCGTTAATATTGTTGACTGGCTTTTACAGTATGCCTTTGATCAGCGCGCCAGTGATATTCACATTGAACCTCGAAGAGAGATTGCTCAAGTACGTTTTCGAATTGATGGCGTACTGCATAATGTTTACGAATTCCCGGCGAAGGTTGGACTTGCCGTTACCAGTCGCTTAAAAATACTCGGCCGACTGAATGTTGCAGAAAAACGCAAGCCTCAAGATGGCCGTATTAAAACACGTAATAAATCAGAAAAAGAAATCGAGCTACGGCTATCTACGCTACCCACCGCATTTGGTGAAAAGCTGGTCATGCGGATCTTTGACCCTGAAGTGCTTCAGTGCACCTTTGCTGATTTAGGTTTTTCTACTGAAGACTTACGCCGCTGGAATGACATGACCCGTCAACCCAATGGCATCATTTTAGTCACAGGCCCAACAGGATCAGGTAAAACCACCACACTTTATTCTACCTTGCGTGATCTGGCGACCGCTGAAGTAAATGTCAGCACCATTGAAGACCCGATTGAAATGATTGAGCCGGCCTTCAATCAAATGCAAATTCAAAATTCGATTGATTTAGACTTCGCAACCGGCATTAAAGCCTTAATGCGGCAAGACCCTGACATCATTATGATTGGTGAAATACGCGATTTAGAAACGGCTGAAATGGCAACCCAAGCAGCCCTGACCGGCCATTTAGTCTTATCCACCCTTCATACCAATGATGCTCCGAGTGCGGTAACTCGTTTGATGGAACTAGGCATCCCCCCCTATTTAATTCGCGCGACCGTTATCGGTGTCATGGCCCAAAGATTAGTACGTACCCTGTGCCCTACTTGCAAAAAACCTCAGCAACTAGAAGAAGAAGACTGGACGATGCTAACGAAACCATGGAAAACACCTTTACCAACTAATGCTCAACAACCAGAAGGTTGTCTGGAATGCCGAAACACAGGCTACCGCGGCCGCGCCGGAGTCTATGAAATAATGCCCTTATCTGAATCAATCAAAGAAAACATTCACGAACACGGCCAATCAAATGACATTCGCAAACAAGCCATCAAAGAAGGCATGCATTCTTTACGCTTAAGCGGTGCAAATAAAATTGCCAACGGACAAACGACCATTGATGAAGTGTTACGTGTTACGCCTGTCAGCTTGAGTAAGTAACTACATAAAAATATGCCGAGTTGAAAACTTGTCGCTTTTCAAGTTCAGCTTTTTTAGGAAACATGAGGGGGGCTAAATATTTTGTTCAAATATCCCCCCGGTATACAATTCCACAACTTACTTTTGAGTGCTTAGTTCTCTTCGATTAACAATTGAGGAGGAATAATTCCAGGTTCGCCATTTGCCATCAACACCCATTCCTTATTTCTGTATAACATGGACTTTTCTTTTTCAAGCATATGATAGAAGTACCTTAGTTTCTCAGGAAACCCTTCGATGCTAAAGTCGTCAATATTATTGGCTGCACTTAACACGTTAATGTATTGAAGCATTCTATTCTTAAATCTGGGAAGGGGGCACTGTTTATATAATAACTCTTGTTCCGTCCCGTAACTAATATCCCTCACAAAATCAATTGCTCTCATATTTGGAGCATGATCCAATAAGAACGCAATCCCTTTCGATAACTTATAGCGAATCAAGCCATCATTTGAATTGTCATGCAGAATAGGATATTTAGTCGCCACATAATCAAATATTTTTCTCTGAAAGTCATTATTAGCAGCTTGAGATAAGCGAAGACCGAGATCTATAAAATGGTTTCCATCGGGATCAAAATAACCGTAATCAATCGCATGCAGGTAGAGATCTTTCTGGCCATAATTTATCCATATTTGATCGCCCTCTTTATAGTCAACCGTGGCAACTAAAAAGACACGATCTTTATCGTCATGCAATTGAATCCCGTTCAAATTGGAATGATTAAACATATCTAAAACCGGTACAAAACCAAAGTCATGCCAGGACCTATAGCAATGGTATGGACTCCTCCTTCCCTATCGGCATCAATGTGCCAAACTTAGATTGACGTTTCAGTTAATGATGAGAGCGAGGAGAACACTATGGATATTAGTCGGGTTGGTGTAGATCTAGCAAAGAGTGTGTTTCAACTACATGGTGTAAATAAAGCAGGAAAAAGGGTTTGGAAAAGGCAATTACCACGGAATAAGTGGCTAAGCGTGATATCCGAGACAATTGAACCTGGAACTGAAATCGGTATGGAAGCATGTGCCGGGTCACATCATTGGTCTAGAGAGCTAATTGCCAGAGGCTATAAAGTTAAAATGATACCGCCACAATTCGTCACACCTTTTGTCAAAGGTAATAAGAATGATGCTAATGACGCAGAAGCTATTACAGAGGCTATGGCTCGTCCCAATATGCACCCTGTTAAGGTGAAAAGTGTTGAGCAACAAGATATGCAGGCAGTCCATCGTATCAGAGAAGAAATAAAGAATCATCGAGTAGCCAAGGGTAATCAGATAAGAGGACTGGTAGCCGAATATGGAATAGTTGCTCCAGTGCAATTAACCTCCCTGCGCCAAGCTATCCCTGTTTGGCTTGAGGATACATCCAATGGTCTAACCTCGCTTTTCAAACAGTTGCTTCAAGGGTTATGGGAGGATCTGACCACCTTAGATAAACGTATGAAAATACTTGATAAGCAAATCATGGTGATTGCAACTCAGAACCCGACAGCAAAACGTTTACAGCAGTTGCGAGGTATTGGCCCCTTAATAGCTACGGCTATGGTTGCGACCTTGGGTGACGGTAAACAATATCGTAAAGGCAGAGATATGGCTGCTGCCCTTGGACTAACACCAAAACAACATAGTTCTGGCGGAAAAGATAAACTACTGGGGATCAGTAAACGAGGCGATTCCTATTTAAGATGTTTGATAATTCACGGTGCCCGATCTGCCGTTCAAGCAGCAAAAAATAAGGACGACCGCTTAAGTCGCTGGATAGTTAGCCTACAAATTAGAAGGCATAACAATGTTGTTGTAGTCGCCATGGCAAATAAGATGGCAAGAATGGCATGGGTGATGATGACCAAAGATGTTGATTATGACCCGAACTTTTGTTCAGCATCAGTTAACTGATAGAAAAAGGTTAGAAGACAAGATTCAATTTACGATTGCGAAATAAGCTGTGTAATGGCAAACAGGTCGAACCGGCGTAAATAAAACCCGATGATGTCCGAGTGCGTGATAGCACGTAATAGCAATAGGGAATTTACGCGCGAATAAACCATTATGGCCCGGCATCAATGTATGCCACCTTAAGAGGCCGGATATACGTATGCAGTCGAGCCAGCTGCCGTTTAGCAGATTATTTGCAAACTAGGAGGAGTCCATATACAAACTAGGAGGAGTCCATATACGGACATTAAATAATATTTTTTCAATGAACTCCCTGTCTAAGCCTTTATCGAAACTACATAAACTATTAATTTGCGTTTCCGTTTCTCTACGATATGCGCGAATATAGTCAGACAAGGTGCGATTCACTGTTTCTAAGAAATTCACTTCGTCCTCAGTGAAATAATACACATTAGTATTCTTAAAAAAAGTATCACTATAAAGACCTTCCCTGAAGCATGCCCATGAAGAGTCTGGATCACTAAATTCTTTAACGGCAGCATGGGCGTATTTTATAATGTAAGGTGTTTCTTCGGGGTATTTGACGTTATCCAATAGAGGGAGTAAGTTTTTTTTAGGATATTGAGCGATCACTGTAAATTTTGGAATATCCTTTGTGGCATACATGCCATACACACCATCAACACATAAACGTGACACACTCGTGTGGAGTTTCATGCCGCGTTCTTTACCCCAAGCAAAAATTTCTTCAAAGTTATTATCGTTCATAAAGTGATCTTTCCAGTCCGTGAATTTAAGCCTTATAAATTAATTATTAACAACTAAGTCTATTGATAAGGTTTTTTATTATTAGTGTTATAAGTACAGAATCTACTATAACGTTTACTTGATGTCAGTAGGAATGAGTAGATCGATAGTTTTTACTCGGGCCTCAGCCCGACATTCGCCTTAGTAAATAGGGTGAGTAAATCAAAAAACCGCACTTTTTCGCCGCCAGAAAGTCAAAAATGCAGGCGCTCGATAGACAACTAAAGCCGAGAAAATCAATACACAACCTAACACTTGGTTTTCTGTCATGCGTTCAGCCAAAAATAGTGCACCCAGTATCCCAACCCACACAGGCTCCAGCATAAAAATCATGGTTGCATGACTCGGATTAAGATGTATCAATGCTTTGGTTTGTAGTGCAAAACGTAAGCTGGTTGCGATGACTGCACTGCATAAGACCCAAAACCAAGACATCGCACT
>CAJWBJ010000095.1 GCA_913020495.1 uncultured Oleiphilus sp. | reverse complement strand
GCTGCTAAGCGCAAACGAGTTTGTTTAGCTTTTTCTCTTTTTTGGCTTTCTAATTTACGTGCTATTTCTTCATTTTTAATTCGTTGTTGATATTTTTGGAATTCTTCTTGAGACGTATAACACTGAAAGTCTTTTTTTGGTAGCTTGATGACACTGTTAGAAGAATTACTGAAGACCTCTGATTCTATATCGTGAATAAGTATATCTCTTTCTGGTATTTTACGAATATTTGATACTTTAACTGATATTACATCTGCGTTTAGCTTAATTGCTAATTTGTTTATATAGTCTTCGGCACATTCTTGAGCGTACTGCTGAGTCGGATCAAACGCATCGCACGCAAGTAATGTTAATGTTAGCGCGATGACCCCTAATATTTTCTTCATTTAGATTTATTATCCATTGTTATTTAATTCAGACACATAGACGTAACGGCTCCCCCACTAGAGTGCTGGTCTCTAATTTCGAAGGTTAGCCTAAAAGTCCAGCCAGCCTCATAAAAAAGATAACATATTATTCATCAACTTAGATACTCACGAAGAAGAAACCATACAGCTTTAAGATATAACCTTTATATAGTAGATAGAAGTGGCAAAATGAGGGCACTACATATAGGTATTGATATAAATACTTTAGATTAGAATTTCAGCTATCCCTTTAATATTTAAGGAAAATACTGACTAAACAATTGAGTATTAAATATAGGGGATATAAAGGAAAAATGGTTTACCTAAAATCAGACCAAAACATCTAAGTAAACCACCCCATTAATCTAACAGGAAGTGTGCTCTCGCCAATGCTATAGGCTTATCCTTTGATTCCTGATAGGCATGAACCTCAACATTAGCTATTCGTCCACCCTGCCTTGTAATCTCACAGTAAGCATATACTTCAGCGTCACGACCACCTCTTAAATAGTCGATAGAGAAGTCTATTATCTTAGGAAACTTCAACACAGGCAGCTCTACAAGTAGTTGTAATGCAGCAGCTAGCTCCATGAAACCCGCTATTACTCCCCCATGAATTGCTGCAGGTGTAGTATGGTTAATGGTACTAATTGCAACCTTAGGCTTGCCAATATTGCTTGGTTTTTTAAGCAATTTGAATGAAAAGCCCTCGCTTTGTTGATCAAACTCCACACCAATCATCTCAGCATAAGGAATGATTTTGGTCAGATTCGCATAATTTTGGTTTGCTCTGACTAGGTCAACAACCTGTTTAAAATCAATAGTATTATAAGCCTGAACTTCTGCACTACCTGTATGCACGCCTATTCCATGCGTCATCGCATCTAAAGAAGGAATACCTTTTTCACCCATGCGCATAAAAGTAGCTACACAATGTGCGACGGTTCGATCAACCTGATATGCCTCACAACGCATGAATAAGATATTTTTTGTACTTCGATAGCAACTGGCACGAGCAAAAACAGACTGACCGGGTTTTGCTGAACGCATGTAATCAACACGCAGATCCAGCGTTGGGCATAATTCAAACTCAGGCATCGCGCATAAGACAGCAGCCCCTGCTGTCGTGTCCATTAAAGTCGTAATTGCACCGCCATGGATGACACCCGTTTCAGGGTTACCAATTATTTTTTCATTGTAAGGTAGCTCTAGTATTAACTCATTCTCACGAGCTGAAACCACACTAATACCCAGTTCACGACATTGAGCTAACACGCTCACAAAGCTATCTACCTGAGCAAACAATTCAGTTTCATCTCTCATACGCACTTCTCTTTTCAACATTAAGTGGCGCTATTATAACTAACAAAGCGAAACGAATATATTTTTCGTGATGAAAGTCACGTTTTCTTTAAACAGCCCAAAATTTATATTATTCTCAGCCCTGCTCTCACGGTTTATTTAATAAAAAACGCAGTTTCTGTTTTATTTCTTGTGCTGTTGATTCTGGTTGTTCTTGCATGAAGCAGTGACCACCTGGCATTTTGATGAAATCATAATAGGGGTTTGCTTTACGAATTTTTGGCAATGATTTCAAAACAAACCCATAAGTACGCTCACCATAGAGCATGGTCATGGGTTTATTAATTGATCTGATCGAAGACCATAGATTATGTGCATAAGCTGAAAAAACTGCACCTTCAATTCTAGGCGGGCATTTTAAATGTAAAGAGCCATCATCATGCGCTTCCAAAGCATGATTTAAATAAGCTTGTAAACAGTCATCCTGCCATCCTTTAAAGGTGCCTCGCTGATAGAAATATTCCCATGCTTCATCTTTGTTCTCCCATTTTACCGAACGTATTTTCGCTTGTTTAGCGAGTGGCATTTGCTTCATCAGCCCTAAGTTCGTCATCAACGACATTGTTTTAGCCATTCTTGGAGAGCAATAGACAGGATCCATTAATATACCGAGGTTAAATAAGTCAGGGTTTTTTGCCATCATAAGGGTAGACATCACCGCACCATAACTATGCCCGAGCGCAATTTTAGGCACATTAGCCCAAAGGTGTGAGTAGTGCTGCCAGACTCTTTCAAAATTTCGTGCACTTTTATTCCAACCAGGATAAACCTCACCCGCATCACTGTTTCCATGCCCCTGACCATCACTGATAAAAAAGTCATAGTCATCTTGAAATTCAACTAAGAGACGTTCAAAAGTCAGTCCGCAAAAGCCATTGCCATGAATAAAGTGCAGCACAGGTTTTCCGCTAGGCACAGAGTGATACCCCCTAACAGTAAAGCCTGCCGGTTGTTTAAATTCCCAGGGCTGTAATCCTTGGATAATACTCAAGACTGACTCCTTCATTTTCAAAATATTTTTTTAATGCTTCCAAGGTAATATTTGGATAGGCTAAATCACGCATTAAATGGATAAACCGAAGCGTCACAAATGCATCGAACCAAGTATTGAAGCCATCGATAAACTGCGTTCGATTTTTTTTCTGGCTCAGATGTTCAAATTGTTTTTCTATTTTCAGTAAACGAAGTACTGTAATAACCAATGTTGCCATATCAGAGCTCATTCTATCGCTTAGCTGACGAAATAATAGCTCTACCGATGCAATGGACTGTCCATGCGATGAAACGGTATTCAATACCTGCTTTAGTGCATGAAAAATTTCAGGATGATAAAAGGTATATTCGGCAAAGGGGTCTTCCATTTGCTGTAACTTAATCAGCGCTGGACCGGTTCCAAATGGTACTCGATGACTTGGCCTGCCTGCGATTTCAATGACCGGACCTTGAAGGCTGATCACAGAACCTACTTTAGCTAGTTTATTTAACAAGTAGAAATCTTCTGCTCCAGATCTTTTTGGCATTCCCCTAACTTGAGCATAAGCAAGCGGCGTCACTGCGATTAATGATCCAATCGTATGAAAAGCATAAGGCGAACCTACCCAATCTAACCGTTCGACATAGTACCGCAATGAAAATTCGTATAAGGCCATCGACTGGTCAAAACCTTTTACCGCCTTGTGCTCAAAGGGGTAAATAACAGCAGAGGTATTCTCTTCCAGATCAGGCACATCGAAGTAGCCATGTGGCAACCTCACATCCGCATCACTACTGTGAATCAAACGGACTTGTTTAACTAGATTCTGGTTTTGAAGGTCTATTAGCTTCAGTCCAAAATCCATGCCCAGTTTTCTCGCTAAGCCGACGCCTTGTTTTTCAGGAATTGTCTGTCCACTCGAACAACGGTTTAAAAGATAGACTCCAAGTTTATTGTTCACTTGAGAAAAATAAGTACCTCGGCAGCTCTCCAGCTTTTGCGCATTTAATTGTTGGATAAAGTAATCCATCACGAACTGAGTACGATTCTGCTCATCTCTTTTCACATTATCAGGACAGTTAAACACCCAAATGATCAGAACTGACTTCGATGAAGGGAGCTCAAGAAAGTGATTTAAGTTATCAATGGGTTCATCAAAAACAGGAATAACCAATACTGATTCAAAGGCAAGCGGGAGCTCAACATTGAAGTTTTTGATCTCTGGTTCAGCATAGGAAGAAAGGTATTTGTTGATGGTTTTATTTGAATGATTCAAAACTCACCAGCTTCGTTCAATAACCAGCGCTAACTTCATTTTTTGTTCAACTAATGCATCTGAACTAAAGGGTTTAGCGGAGAATTTTCCCCATATTGGTGCTGGCCATGCAATATCACCTTGAAAACGCACGACATGATGAATATGAAGCTGACTGACGACATTCCCCAAAGCGGCTGTATTCAACTTATCGCCTTGATAAACATTCATCAAGGATTCACTTAAGAAAATAGATTCTGAATCAAGTTGTTCACGCTGACCTTTATCCAAATGATAAAGCTCGGTTGCACCCTCAACCCGGGGAACTAATATCAACCATGGAAACTGTGAATCATTCATTAACTGAACGTCGCAAAGTGGCCAAGAGGCTAGCTTGATGGTGTCCTTTTCTAAACGTGAATCCAGTTTAAACATGCTGTTATTTCTCAGCCTGCCATTTAGCTTCCCAATCCAATGCCGATTGAACAATCACACCCAAGTCATCATGATCAGGCTCCCAGCCAAGTACTTTTTTGATTTTGGTATTGTCAGCCATGAGAGCGTCAGGGTCACCCGCTCTTCGATCAACTTGCTCTGCGGGAAAATCTTTACCTGACTTTTTCTTCACCGTATCAATCACTTCCTGAACAGTGAAGCCACGGCCATAACCACAGTTCAGAATTTGTGATTCACCGCCTTTTGACATGTAATCCAAGGCCATAACGTGCGCTTTAGCCAAGTCATCGACATGAATATAATCCCGAATACAAGTGCCATCTCTTGTTTCGTAATCAGTTCCGAAAACCTTCATACCTTCGCGGGCACCCGTCACACATTCACATGCAACTTTAATCAGATGCGTCGCTTCTGGAGTTGCTTGGCCTAACCGACTAGATAGATCTGCACCTGCGACATTGAAGTAGCGCAAGATGACATGTTTCAAATTAGTTGCAAACGAGAGGTCGCGAATCATTTGCTCGCTCATCATTTTAGATGCGCCATAAGGGTTAATCGGTAGCAGCGGCATATCTTCTGTAAGCACTTTTTCATCCGGCATACCGTAAACAGCAGCCGTTGATGAAAATACCATATAGGGCGTTTTGTACTTTTCAATAATTCCAAGAAGATTCAAAGTGTTACGCGTATTATTACGGTAATATTTAAGCGGATTTTCAACTGATTCCGGTACAACGATATGCGCCGCAAAATGTAAGACCGCCTCAAAGTTATGCTCTTCAAAAACCTGATTCAGTTTTTCAGTGTCAGCGACATCGCCAACGACTAACTGCCCATAAGTAATGGCCCACTCGTAACCAGTTGAAAGGTTGTCATAGACAACAATGTCATGCCCCGCTTCACCTAGCTGCTTTACGACATGACTACCTATGTACCCTGCTCCACCTGTTACTAATACTTTCATTCTTCGTGATTCCCTCTACTAAAGTCTTTTATTGAAAATAACGTTACTGCAAGGTGTGATATGTACATGACACCTTATTTAAGTTTGGCTCGAAGCTGTTTTTTCTGTTCACGCCTGAAAGCAAAAAAGTTACTCATAACCTGACTGCACTCTTCTGCTAATACCCCTTCAGCATAGACTATATTTGTATTCATGGAGGGGTGTTCTAACAAGTTGTTTTGACTGACAACAGCGCCGGCTTTAGGCTCTCTTGCACCGAAGACCACTCGGGCTAAGCGAGCATGAACCAAGGCCCCAACACACATCGTGCAGGGTTCGATCGTGACATAAAGTGTCGCACCGGGTAAGCGGTAATTACCTTCACCTTTTGCGGCTTTACGTAAGGCATTTATTTCGGCATGAGCGCTAGGATCACAATTTCCAATCGGTCGGTTCCAGGCTTCTCCGAGCACCACGCCGTCACGCACAACCAAGGCACCAACTGGCACCTCGCCTTCTTGAGCAGCACTTTTTGCTAGTTCGAGTGCGCGCTGCATCCATTTTTCATCTTGCGCCTGTTGTTGTATCAAGGTAAGTTGAATCAAGGTCAAAGACCTCGATCATTCCCACTCAATGGTTGCTGGCGGCTTAGAAGAGACATCATAAGCAACTCGCGAAATACCTGATATTTCATTGATGATTCGACCTGAGACCAACTCAAGAAAGTCATAAGGCAAATGCGCCCAACGTGCAGTCATAAAGTCAATTGTTTCAACAGCCCGAAGTGTCACGACATATTCATAACGTCGGGCATCACCTACTACGCCAACCGACTTAACGGGCAAAAACACCGCAAAAGCCTGACTGGTTTTATGGTACAAGTCAGCTCGGTATAATTCTTCAATAAATATTGCATCGGCCTCACGCAGAATATCAGCATATTCTTTTTTCACTTCACCTAGAATTCGTACACCCAAACCAGGCCCTGGAAAAGGATGACGATAAACCATGTCGTAGGGTAAACCTAACTCTAAACCAATTTTACGCACTTCATCTTTGAATAATTCACGCAATGGCTCAACTAACTTGAGCTTCATATCATCTGGCAAACCACCTACATTATGGTGAGATTTAATAACATGTGCTTTGCCTGTTTTTGAAGCCGCTGATTCAATTACGTCAGGATAAATAGTGCCTTGCGCTAACCATTGAACATTTTCAATTTTTAAAGACTCTTCATCAAACACTTCAATAAATGCGTTACCGATAATTTTACGCTTTTGCTCAGGATCGCTCACGCCGTCTAAACGAGATAAAAATAGGTCTGCTTTATCGGCACGAATAACTTTTACACCCATGTTATCCGCGAACATTTTCATAACTTGGTCGCCTTCATTCAGACGCAACAGGCCATTATCAACAAAAACACACGTTAGTTGATCGCCAATCGCCTTATGAAGCATGGCTGCCACAACAGATGAATCAACCCCCCCCGATAAACCTAGCAATACGTGGTCAGTGCCAACCTGCTTGCGTATTGTATTAATGGCATCTTCAACGATTTGACTGGGCGTCCATAAGGCGTCGCATTCAGCGATATTTAAAACAAAGTGCTCTAGAATACGCTCGCCTTGAAGGGTGTGCGTCACTTCAGGGTGAAACTGCACTCCGAAAAAGTTTTTATCGGCATTGAACATACCAGCAATAGGACAAGACTCGGTTGAAGCCATCAATTCAAAGCCTTCAGGCATTTCGATTACTTTATCGCCATGACTCATCCATACATCCAACAGCGCACTGCCGTCGTCATCAACATGATCTTTAATATCTTCCAGTAACGCAGAATCACCACGTGCATTGACTTGCGCATAGCCAAATTCATGTACATCTGAGCCTTCAACTTTTCCACCAAGCTGCTCAGCCATGGTTTGCATACCATAGCAAATACCTAATACCGGAATACCTAAAGTAAAGACACTCTCAGGTGCTCGTGGACTACCTTCATCGGTCACTGATTCAGGGCTTCCCGCTAAAATAATTGCTTTTGGCTGATATTCCTGAATCTCTTCGTCTGTCATATCGAAGGCACGGATTTCACAGAACACGCCAATTTCACGCACACGGCGCGCTATCAGTTGCGTATACTGCGAACCAAAATCAAGAATTAAAATACGGTGAGCATGGATGTTTTGAACGTCAGACGGCGTTTTATCAGACATAAAGCGTTTAAACCTCTTATAAACACAAAACGGGGCACTCGAATGAGTTTGCCCCGTGAAAAATACGTTTCCCTAAAGCGTTAGAGAGTAGGGAGAAATCTTCAATGATAGAATCAAATTACTTTGTCACCCAAGCAATGGCGAGGGTGACATCAGTTTAGCCTACCCGGTAATTAGGTGCTTCTTTGGTAATCGTTACATCATGTACATGGCTTTCTTTCATACCCGCGGAAGTTATACGCGTAAACTGAGGCTTGGAACGCATATCCTCAATATTGGCACTACCTGTATACCCCATGCTGGAACGTAAACCGCCCATTAACTGATGAATGATCGCTGTCATTGGCCCTTTGCAAGCAACTCGCCCTTCAATACCTTCAGGAACAAGCTTATCTACGCCTGACTTTATATCTTGGAAATATCGATCACTAGAACCTTGTGATTGTCCCATTGCACCAAGAGAGCCCATGCCACGGTATGCTTTGTAGCTACGTCCCTGGAATAATTCAATTTCTCCAGGGGCTTCATCTGTACCCGCTAACAAGCTGCCAATCATTATACTGTGTGCACCGGCTGCAATCGCTTTAGCAATATCGCCCGAGAAGCGAATACCACCATCAGCAATAACTGGAACACCACGATCTTTCAATGCAGTAGAAACATTCGCAACGGCTGAAATTTGAGGAACACCAATACCTGCAACAATTCGAGTAGTACAAATAGAACCTGGGCCAATACCAACTTTTACGGCATCTGCACCCGCATCAGCCAAGGCAATGGCCGCCTCTGCGGTAGCAATATTTCCACCAATAACTTCCACATCAGGATAAGTAGTTTTTACCCAGCGGACGCGATCGATTACGCCTTTTGAATGCCCGTGTGCCGTATCAACAACAAGTACATCGACACCCGCTTTAACCAAAGCTTCTATTCGCTCTTCGGTGCCGGCACCAGTACCAACGGCAGCCCCAACACGCAACTGGCCAAACTCATCTTTACATGCATTTGGAAAATCTTGGGATTTTTGAATATCTTTAACTGTCACCAAACCTTTCAGTTCGAAATCATCATTTACTACTAACACTTTTTCAATTCGGTGTTTATGCAGTAATTCTTTGATTTCTTTAGACGTAGCGCCTTCTTTCACGGTCACCAAATTATCTTTGGATGTCATGATTTGAGAAACTTTCGTATCTAATCGGCTTTCGAAACGAATATCACGCCCGGTTACGATACCAACAAGGTCTTTACCTGCAACAACAGGTAAGCCTGAAATTTTATTTGCTGCGGTTAATTCAAGTACTTCTCTGACAGAAGTATCTGGCGTCACCGTGATAGGGTCTTTCACCACACCACTTTCGAACTTTTTAACCGCTCGAACGGTTGATGCCTGCTGTTCTGCAGTCATATTTTTATGAATAATACCGATGCCACCTTCCTGAGCCATTGCAATCGCTAATGGTGCTTCTGTTACCGTATCCATTGCGGCAGAAACTAGCGGAGTGTTCAGGGAAATATTACGAGTCAGGCGCGTTTTAAGCGTGACTTGATTAGGAAGAACGTCAGAGTAACCTGGTAGTAAAAGAACATCGTCAAATGTGAGTGCGTCTTGTGCGATCCGCAACATATAGCCAACCTTTATGCCGAGATAAAACGCGCGATTATACTGACTTACGTAGCCCCCGTAAATCTTAATTTCAAAACAGGCTGATACCAACAACGTTTTTACGCTCTCAAGAACTTTGCACCTCAGCAATTAAACCAGACAACATCGTCATTCCAGTGCGTTCTTTCGCCAGAATTCATTGCCTTTTATATCGAAATAACTTTGAAGAAGCAGATTATGGGTAAAGACTAATGCCATCTTAGGAAGATTAGTCAGGGTCTCACCTCAGTTATTATTCAAAGTAAAAATCACATGCTATTCTTTTTTCCCCTATAAGGCATTTCTCTAAGTCGTAAGCATTCTTGGACGACATAAAGAGACAGTTATATCCTATGCTAAGGAATATTAAAGGGAGGTGTATTATGTCTGTCGCCCCAAGAGTTGAAGCTCACCTATCAAAAATCGGCGTCAATTATGACTTGGTCCAACACCCTGAAACTCACAGTAGTATTGAAACTGCTAGGTCTGCACATATTCCTAGCGTTCAAATGGCGAAAGCTGTGATGACCCATGACGGTGATAACTACCGTTTATGTGTGATCCCTTCTAACCACAAGCTGGTTATTTCATGGTTGAACCAACATATGAAAGGCCACTATCGCCTTGTTCATGAAGACGAGCTAAATAACTTGTTTGACGACTGCCAACCAGGCGCCATTCCCGCACTCGGTCAGGTCTACGGACTGCCGGTTATTTGGGATAAAAGCCTACAACAGTTAGATGATATTTATTTTGAAAGTGGCGATCACCGAAACTTGGTTCACGTGAATCAAGGTTCATTCATGCAGTTAATGGGCTTGCAAGAGAACGATGCTATCAGCTGCCCATCAGATGATTTGGAGGGAAGTGCATATTTCATACATTAAAAGCAGAAGCCTTTCACGAACGTCAATAGCAGCGCTGGCGCAAAGACTTTTTTAAACACCCCCTCCCCGTTGAGGGTCTGCGGCTTCTTTTGAGGCCGCTTTAGTTTTCATATCAGAATGAATTGCACCAAACGTATATTCAACTACACTAGTATTTATTTACCTATACATTGAAATAACTCTAACCAATTCTTATCACTCTATCTCGACATACAAACCATCATGCCAAAATGGAAACTTCGTACATCAGTTTATTGCTTACTAATCACTCAATTACTGATTATCCAGCCCGCTTTCTCTGCAGACACAAAAACTCAAACATTAAATAACACACTGAGTGAAACAGCACTCATGCATCAACAAGGCGCAAAATCACAATCAACCATACTCAAAAATAAAGACACTACTCATAAATTATTAGCTGAATTTCAGGCACTCAACCATGAGCTGGATCAGTTAAAAATAAATCAGGCTCATCTATTACAAACCCAGTCACAACAGACATTGACAATTAGCTCACTACAAAAACAATTAAGCGAAGTTGAAACGACAGAAAAATCAATCACCCCCCATTTACTTTCAATGATAGATTGGCTCGATAACTTTATCGCTGAGGATATACCTTTCCATATTAAAGAACGCCAGAAAAGTATTGATTACCTTAAATCAAGCATGGTTGACCCCGAAATCAGCCTGCCAGAACGCTATCGCAGAGTACTCGAAGCCTTCCAAATAGAGAGTGAGTACGGTTACAGCATAGAAGCCTACCCCCAAACCATTGAAACATTGAATAAGCCATTACACGTCACCTTACTTAGAGTCGGTAGAGTTGGCCTTTATTACCAAAGCGAGGATGGCCAGCGTAATGGGTTTTGGAATCATAAAAAAGACACTTGGGAAATAGGCCAAAAGGGCATTGAAGATGAAATAAAACAAGGCCTGTTGATTGCACAAAAACAGCGGCCACACTCATTTTTAACATTGCCCGTCGTTAAATAGTATTCATTGAGTTTTTGCATGACAAGACGTTTAACCGTGCAATGCTATCTAGTGACTTAACATTTGAACTTTATCCTTACTTCGGCCCCCAATCATTTAATCAGGTTTTACCATGACATTTATTCGCAACCTTCTTCTAGCCCTATGTTGCTTATTACCCACAGCCAGCATCGCAAGCCAAGGTGAGCTAAACACACTTTTTGATATGGTCAGGGAATCTCGCCAAACACAACAAGCACTCAATCAAACACGAGAAAAGCAATTCTTAGCGGAACAACAACTCCAGCAACAACGGGTCGACGCACTAAAAAAAACCTTAGTGGCAACCCAAAAAACATATAAGCAACAACAGCAGCAAGTCACAAGTAGCGCTAAATTGGTTGAGCAATTACAAACTCAGCTCGATGAACGCACTCATTCTTTGAAAGATCTCTTTTCTGCCTGGAAACAAACCACCCGAGAAACCTTGGAAAATCAACGAAACTCATTACTTTCAGTACAATTTACAAATCAAGTCAAACAACTTAATTCAATGCTGGACAAACAGGAGCTTCCCGGCTCCGCGGACCTACTTGCGCTACAAAACACCTTACAGCAAGATATCACAGGTACCGGTCAATCCATTCAATTCAAAGGCGATGTGACCCAGCTAAATGGAGAAAGCATTGAAAATAACATTCAACGCATCGGCCCATTTACTGCAACAGCCAATAACCTGTTTTTAGTTTACGACTCGATAGACCAGTCACTGCGCGTTGCTTCTCGACAACCTGAAAGCCCTTATTTGGACACCTTAGAAAATGACTCGTTAATGTCTGTTATAGACCCTTCGAGAGGTGTTGTACTTCAGCGTTTAGCTTTAGAGCCAACCTTATTGGGACGAATACAGCAAGGAGGGATCATCGGCTATGTGATCATCACACTTGGCATCGCGGGCCTATTATTGGCCAGTTTTCGCTGGTTCGACATCGGACTGCTACGTTTGAAGATCAAACAGCAATTAAAAGAACCAGAAACACCAAACACCAACAACCCCTTAGGTCGAATTTTAGCGGTTTACCATGAAAACCCAAAAGACCAAATTGATAGCTTGGAAGTAAAACTTCAGGAAGCGGTACTGCAAGAAGTGCCTCGGCTTGATCGTGGACTCGGCACCATTAAATTACTCGCAGCCGTCGCCCCACTATTAGGTTTATTAGGCACTGTGGTCGGCATGATAAATACATTTCAAACCATCACTCTGGTTGGTTCTACCGACCCGAAACTCATGGCAGGTGGCATTTCTCAAGCACTGGTGACCACCGTACTAGGCTTAACTATGACAGTACCATTGCTCTTTTCTCACAGTTTTGTCTCATCTCGCGTCAGGTTACTTGTTGTACTTTTAAGTCAGCAAAGTTTAGGTATCATTGCTCAGGCGATGGAAACTCATCAAGAAAGCCCTGCTGGAAAAACTCATGCTAAGTGAAATCATCAACGCGATTAGCAACCTGTTCAATCAGGGCGGTAATGTGCTTTGGGCAATTTCAGCAGTCGCCCTATTGATTTTGTTACTGGCTCTTGAACGTGTACTTTTTGTGACTATTAACTTCAGAAAAATTCAGAACAGAATTATCGAGAACTGGCGAAAAAGGGACGACATACACTCTTGGTTTGCCTACCAAATCAGAGAGTCCATACTCGCAGATAGCAACCTACAATTGAATAATGCCTTATGGCTAATTAAAGCATGCGTACTTGTTTGCCCGCTACTCGGTTTACTCGGAACCGTCACCGGTATGATTTCAGTATTTGACGTGCTTTCATACTCTGGAACAGGGAATCCGCGACTGATGGCCGCAGGCATATTTCAGGCAACAATTCCTACAATGGCAGGTATGATTGTCGCTATCATTGGGTTAATTCTGCGTCAACAGGTACTTAGACTGGTGAGAAAAACTCATAGCCGGCTAGCAAAACAGCTTCATTTTGAAACCGCACCGAAACAAATAGAAGGGGCATCATAATGCGACATCGCTTCCCCTTTTATCGAAACGAAGATGAAGAAACAGAAATTAACATGACTCCGATGTTAGATGTGGTTTTCATTATGCTAATATTTTTTATTGTCACCACAAGCTTCGTTCGAGAAACAGGCGTTGAAGTCAACCGGCCTCTGGCAGAATCTTCTGCCACATTGCCTCAAAATGCTATTTTAGTCGCCATCACTGACAGCAATCAGATCTGGATAGACCGGCACCGTATTGACACTCGAGCGGTTAGAAGAAATATTGAACGCTTGTTAGCAGAAAACCCTGATAGCACCGTTGTGATTCAGGCAGACCAGTCAGCACCCACAGGTACGCTGATTAACGTGCTGGATCAGGCCAAACTCGCCGGAGCTAAAAACATTGCTGTATCAAGTAATCAAGGCCGATCAAGTTGATTCGCTATGCAATTGCAACGCCTTTAGCAGCCCTGCTTTTAGTGTTGGTTTTGCTATTAATGGCTCAATTGATTCAACCCAGCGTTACAGCTAAATCGCCCATCGATAACCTTATCCCGATAGACTTTTTGCATGCGCCACAACTTAATACGCCCAAAAAGATAACGTCCGCACCACTTAAAAATGAAATCACACCAAAAGAAGAAATACCTCAACCAACAGCACCAATTACCAAACCCTTATTATTACCTCAAAGCACACCAATTTTTGAGATGGATGCCATCAGTTTACCGAAGGCTAAATTTTCACAACCGACTTCACTACGCGATTTAATTTATGACGCGACCCCTACGCAAACCATTGAACAAGCATCACCAATCCTGCCCACTACCGAATTACTCAATGAATTAAGCCCTCAGTTCACTGAAAACTTATTTCCGCTTCATACCCCTCCCCCCATGTACCCAAGAAGAGCAAGAAAGCGAGGCATAGAAGGCTGGGTAAAAGTGAGTTTTACGATTAATACGAACGGCAAAGTTAAAGACATTATGGTACTCAATTCTGAACCAACAGGAATTTTTGACCATGTAACACAAAATACTATCTCAAAGTGGAAGTTCAAGCCGCAGCTATTAGATGGTAAGCCGACCTCTCGAAAAGTCAAAAAAACAATACGGTTTAATCTTCAACAATGAAAATTCTAATACGATTATTCTTCGTACTAACAACACTAGCAGGCGCAGCAAATGCGGTTGAATTCAATGTACCGGAGAACATTTACGCACCACTATCAAAACATCAACAGTCCGGTTCGCCACAACTCAGTTCACCACAACGTTTAAGCGAAATTGAA
>CAJWBJ010000094.1 GCA_913020495.1 uncultured Oleiphilus sp. | reverse complement strand
TCGGTATCTGAGTTAAATACCCAGCGTCGAAGCCAGCAGCAGCAGCTCGCCAAAGAACAGAATTATCTGGAAGAGCTAAGAGTTAAGAGGGATCAACTTGTTGAAGATGCGGGTTTCTTTTCTGAATCAAATGTTAGAAAGCGCCAAAATAATATTGTTGCTAAGCAAGAAGAAAAAGTAGAAAAATTAAGGTTGGAGCTGAACCAGCTTAATGATTCAGATCGACAGAAAGGTTTACGGACGCGATATAATTCAGATATTGAAGCCGTGAAAGATCGTTATCAAAAACGTATTGACCGGCTCAATAAAGAAATACAAAACCTGTCACTTACCATGGGTAAAAGTCTTGGTGCGCGCGAGAAAGATGTTGAGCATGTGATCAAAAATCATATGAAAGAACTGACGCGAATGGAGCGAAAATTTGCTGATCAACAGTCTGATAATGAGCGCATTCGTGAAGCTGAGTTTGCTAAGCTAGCTAAAAATGAAGAACTGGTTTCGAGTCTAGATGAAACTATTTTTGGGAAGAAGAATCAACGGGTTGAACTACGTAACTTAGTGAATATTAAAGTCGGCGATAATCAGGTTTATCGTATGGCTCAATGGTGGTTTAACAAGGAGTCAGCGGCGGACTTGGATCGAAAGGATGTCATGGTGATTGCTTCACTTTGGTTTGGTAGTTTGGCGATGTTAATTGCGGTGACGGGTATTTTATTGGCTTTTGCATCCTATGTCATTCGTGACCCTTATATCGCGGATAAAAACGGGCCTCATGACAATCTGTCATCATTGACCAAGAAATCATTTAATAGCTTTCGACGCTTGGTGATCTACTGGCGCCGGGTTCAGCGTCAACCGGTGATAAAAGAAATCGCCAAAGAAGTAATCAAAGAAGTGCCGGTTGAGAAAGTTGTTAGGGTCGAAATCCCAGTTGAAGTGATTCGTAAAGAGATCGTACATATTCCTTTGTATACCGATGATAAATCTTTGCTCAAGTTGTCGAAGAATAATGCTTTCGATGCCAAAGATCTTGACGAAAAGAATCTTGACGATAAAAACGGGGCATCGAATGAGTCATGATCTGAACGACCAACGCCCGCACGATCATGTGACTCATAACTATGAAGCAATGAACCGTGCGATTGATACAGAAGTAGATCGGCGCGTGGAAATATCGGAGCTGTATCATTTCGAAGGACGTTCTCGTCGAACCTTGATGATCATGCATATTGCCACGAGCTTATCGGTCGTGGCAGTGGCTGTCGCGGTTATTTTTTGGTTATACCAGCCTGCTAATAATCCGGCTTATAAACCGTCAGATACCTCTGCATTTGACCGAAGTACTTCCGATGCTTTAAAAGTAATTTCTGCCCAAGAATCTACTAACTCTAATGACCAGACCTTTATTGATACGTCATTTACCGTGTTTCATCGCACCTTAATTTCAACTGGTGAATATGTGGTGACCGGAAAAACGTATGCGCCGAGTGATCTATCGCACCCGCAAGAACAATACTGTTATTTAGAAAAGGCCCAGTCGAGTGCCGGCCTGTCAGGCGAGCCGCTCGCCGCGTTTGAAGAGCATCAATTCATGCTAGAAACCGACGACCTTGAATTGATTGGCTTTGCAAGAAAGTATTGTCAATTTACTCAATAGAGGTCGGTAGTGGAAAATATAAAGCGGCGGATAAGCCTGTCGGCTGTATGTTTTTGAGTACTACTTGTCCGTGGTGTTGTTTCATGATCTGCTCAACAATTGCAAGCCCCAACCCATAACCCCCTGTTGCTTGGTTTCTAGAATCATCGGCACGATAAAAAGGTTCAAAAATGTGTGAGAGGTGCGCTTCATCAATCCCAGCGCCTTGGTCTTCAATCCTGATGACTAAATAATTTTCTTGCACTTCGTTAGATATCGAAATCAGTGAGTTTTCGGGGCTGTGTTTTAAGGCATTGCCTAAAAGGTTATCAATCGCCCTTGTGGTGAGCAGTGCGTTCCCCTGAAATTCAGGGCATGTTTTTAAATTCAATTTTAGATGTATATTTTTGTGTTGAGCTTCCAGTTCGGCCGCTTCACTAATACTTTCCAGTAATTCAGAAGAATTTATTGTTTCGAATGTGGTGTTTGTTGAATTATCACTTAGGCGTGAGAAGGTGAGTAAACCATCGATCAGGCTATTGAGTTGATGGTTTTGGCGTTCAATTTTTTCGAGTAAATGATTATCACCATTTTCTGTTTTAGCAAGCTCAATCGCGATTTGTTGTCGTGTTAAGGGAGTCCTGATTTCATGGGATATATCTCTGAGCAACTGTTTTTGGTTGGCTACCAATGCTTCCACTTTCTCGGCCATATGATCAAAAGCACTTGAGAGTTCGCCTAACTCATCACTTCTGGCCCCAATTAAATCACTCACGCGAACACTCAAGTCACCTTCGGCCATTAAATTACTCGCTTGTGTTAATCGCTTAACGGGTCTGGCGACTAGTCGACTTAGCCATAATGAACCGAGTGCCAAGATGATTAATGATACGACTAAACGGGTACTTTTATAATTATGAAGTGATGCCATGGCGCGGTGTACAAAAGGGGAAGGCAACACTTGCAAGGTGTACTTTCCTCCTTCAACAGTCTGGACGGTTTGTTTAATGAGTGACGCATAAGCCTGCCGCCATAATGGTGGCATGAAGTCAGAAGCGTGTTCCTGTTTTTCTTTGCGATAGGGTCTCGTGTGATTTTTATGATTAACCGCTTTGCCTAGGGCTTGATTGTTTTTATCCAATAAAATTACTCGAATACGGTGCCTTGCATAGAGTTTTTTGTACCATTGTTGAAGTGTTTCTTGGCCTGAGCTTTCATAAACAACCACTGCATCGGAAGCAAAATTTTGAAGCTTGGTTTGTATTTTGTCGTAATGCTGTTCAACATTTGATATCTGACGGGTGATGTAAATATTAGCAACAATCGTTAGCGTTGCCGTAAACCAGAAAATGGCTAAAATTTTCCAGAACAATTGACGTTTGAAAAAAGTAAAAATTGACTTTATTGGGGATTGTTTCGTCAGTTTAGGCTTCATCTCGTGAAGCCTCCGTGGCAAATAAGTAACCCACACCGCGTATCGTTTTAATTGCCTTGCTTGCACATTCGTCACCGAGTTTTTTTCTTAAATTACTCAAGTGCATATCGATGGCTCTGTCATACAAACTAAATTTTCGACCTAGCGCTTTTTCGGTTAAGTTTGCTTTGGAAATGACTTCACCAGGCTTTGTCATTAGCTCAAATAAAATATTATATTCTGCGGTGGTCAATTCTAATTGTTGCTCATTTATTTGTACTTCCCGCCGCTTTGTATCGAGTCGAATTCCCTGAAGTTCAATGTTTGGAATGTCTACAGGCACTTGGTTATCAAAATGTACTCGACGTATCAGAGCTTTAATACGTGCGATTAATTCTCGCGGGTTAAAAGGCTTAGGTAAGTAATCATCTGCGCCCATTTCAAAACCAATAATACGGTCAATATCTTCTCCTTTTGCAGTGAGCATTAATACGGGAGTGGTTTTTTTTGCTCTGAGTTCCCTTAATACTTCTAAGCCATCTTTCTGTGGCAGCATTATGTCTAAAATAATGACATCGAAATTTTTCTCTAAAGCGATTGATAAGCCTATTTCGCCATCAAAAGCCGAGGTGATATTAAAACCCTCTTTGCTCAGCAGGGCATTCAGTAACTCACTGATTTCATGATCGTCTTCAATAAGTAGTAAATTGGCTTTCATGAGGTTCCACGTAATAAAAGGCGTGCTAATGCACTTGATGTGAACATAAGTCTAGCACAGGGTTATGGCCAAAAAGTTGAGGTTTACGGCTTCTTTACAGTGTCTTTACTTCTTGCAAACCCACCTTTACGTTTAGATCATTAAACTGGATTCATACCCTCAACAACCCGTATGGAGCTATATCATGAAAAAAATTAATAAACTTTTCACCACCGCTATTATTGCTGGCACCTTAGTGACTTCAACAGCATATGCCGGAGGTTTTTTTGGCAAAATGCATCACCGTGGTGGTGATATGTTGATGCCAATAGAACGGATGATTGACCATTTGGACTTAAGTGATGAACAAGAGAGCCAAGCAGAAGAAATTCTAAAGCAAGCGCGTTCAAGTACAGAAAATTTAGGTGAGATGCGCCATCAAATGTTTCAGAAAATTATTCGTAATAGCCCTGATAGTGTTGATTACATGAATGTCGTTGAGCAACAGGCGGAAACTATTTCTGCAAAGGTAAAAGAAAAAGTGATCTTCATGGCAACGGTCAGGCAGGATATTTATAAAATTCTGACCTCAGAGCAAAAAGAAGAAATGGAGGCGCACATCGAAAAAAGAATGAAGCGTATGCGTCACTAAACCTTATTGATTGTTCTAACGGGGTCAGGCACCAAAGATACACACCTGATCTCGTCAGTTTTCTTTGGCCATATAACGTGCGAGCATAAATATGAACGAACTACTGCTAATGTTTATTTGATATAGAGTAAAAATTAGCCTTGTTTCATCATACTCTTGAGCAATTTGGTAAACGCTTGAACCTTAGGGCTATGATGAATATCTCGATGGGTGACTAGCCATAAGTCACCATCCCATTCTTTGGGTGGCGATAAAACCGGAATTAATCCGGTTTTGGTTTCAGCAATATTACAGCCTAAAGCCGAAATGCCTAAACCATGGAGGGCTGCCTCCATCATTGAGTCAAAACCTGAACCACGAAAGCTGATTTGTGAATTATCTACATGGCTATTAAGCCAGCGCATCATGGGAATATTATTTAAGGGGGCAATGCTGCCAATAAACTTATGGTTCTTGATATCTTTTAATGAAGTCATCCCACCATTCTCGTTTAAATAACTCTTACTGGCATATAGCGTAGATTGCGTTTTTTGTAGTGCTTGCACGACGTAGTCGGGGTCTTTAGGTTGTGCGCCAGGCCGGACACTCACATGCGCTTCGCCGTACTCGAGTTTAAAAATGCGACTATCTGTAGCGAGTTCTACTTGAATATTGGGGTGTTGGTTTTGAAATTTGGCAATGATCGGCATCAGGATGGATGAAAACGTTGAGACTGATGTGACAACTAAAGTGCCTGAAAGCTCAGCATCTTTGCCAGCCAGTTTGCCTAACATGCGGTCGAAGCGTTCCTGAGTTTGTTGCGCCTCTTGAAATAACAATTGTCCCGCTTCAGTGACGTTATATCCTCGGGCATGGCGATGAAATAATTTGCAATTTAGTTCCAACTCCAAGGCATCCACATGGCGTAATACTGTTGAATGATGCACGTCGAGTTGCTTGGCGGCGGCTGACAATGTGCCTAATTTGGCGACCGTATAAGCGGTGTGAATATTACCCCAGCTGGAATCATGCGGCATCTTTTGAACTTCCTGTTTATCAAAGTTATGTGTATGTACGCACAGAAGGTTTGCATTTATTCTGTTTTTGTTCAAATAAATTTAGTTCAAACTAGCCACATTAGTCAATATGAATACGAATAAACACCAACCAGAATTCAGGAGTACTCTCATGTCAAAGCAAACTCACCTTATCGCCTTCGCCGGATCTTTACGTAAAGATTCATGGAATAAACAGCTGGTCAATGTTGCAGCCGCAAGTGCAGAGGCCTTAGGGGCAAGGGTTACCGTTTTAAACTTGGCAGATTATCCCTTGCCGTTATTTGATGAAGATATAGAAAAACAAACGCCTTCTGCCGCTTTAAGAGATTTACGCGCACTATTTTCCGAGGCTGATGGATTATTGATCGCTAGCCCAGAATATAACGGCTCCTTGTCAGCCGTACTAAAAAACACTCTGGACTGGTTATCTCGGCCAGCTCAGGATGATAGCTACCAGCCAAACTATTCAGCATTGTCGGTGGGGATTATGGCGGCTTCTCCGGGTGGCCTAGGCGGTATTCGTGGTTTGAATCATTTGCGTGATGTGTTGACCAGTGTGGGGAGTCTAGTGGTTCCAGCGCAAGTTGCCGTTCCAGCAGCTTATGAAGCTTTTGATGAACAGGGTAATTTCCGAAATGCAGTGATGACCGATCGAGTCTCCGCGATGGTTGAGCAAGTTCTGACTCATGTTAATAACTAAAATTTTTAAGGGTACTGATATGCAAACAATGAATAGCGTTGAAAAATACTCCAAGCCCTTGAGAGTCTTACATTGGGTCACTGCCATGACTATTATGGCTTTATTGGTTGTTGGTTTTTATATGGCTGATATCGACCCTAGTGCAGCAGATAAATATGACCTATACCCAGTGCATAAGGCCTTCGGCATGATCGCACTGTTATTAGTTATGTTGCGTTTGCCGGCCCGCGCAAAGGGGCCAGTGCCGTCTCCTGCTCAAGGCTTACAGCAATGGGAGCATCGTCTATCACACTTGGTTCATATCGGCTTATACGTTGCAATGCTGTCTATGACTTGGTCAGGGTATTTCATGAATAGCACCTATGCCTATGTGGAAGGTGTCGATATCTTTGGTTTATTCTCGGTGCCGGATATTACCTCTAAGAGTGAATTTTGGAATGATATCTTTCATCAGGTTCATAGCATCACGGCTTGGTCTTTTGTTGTTTTGCTAAGTTTACATCTTGCGGGTGTCGCGAAGCATCGTTTATTGGATAGCAAGGGGAGTGATGTATTACAAAGGATGATTTAAAAAATAAACCGGTATTGCTTATAGAGGAGTGGAGGAATATTGTTGGGTGATTGAGTTTCTAACCTGAATCAAAAGGAGAGCTTTATCATGGCCAAAATTGCAATTATTCAAGAATCACCTGTCGTTCTTGATTTAGAGAAAACTGTGGCGAAAGCTGTCGTTTTGATTCATGAAGCTGCTTCGAAAGGGGCCAAGCTGGTGCTGTTTCCTGAGGCATTCATACCTGGGTATCCAGCTTGGATCTGGCGTTTAAAACCGGGGGGAGACTGGGGGCTTTGTGAGGCGTTGCATGCTCGTTTACTTAAGAACTCGATTGATTTAAGTCGCGATGAAATAAAACCCATGCTCGATGCCGCGAGCGAGGCAAAGGTAACCGTTGTTTGTGGCATCAATGAGCGTGATGGTACGACCAGCCGAACAACAATTTATAACTCAGTGATTACGATTAGCGCCGAGGGTGAAATCATCAACCATCATCGTAAACTTATGCCTACCAACCCTGAACGCATGACATGGGGGTTTGGCGATGCTAGCGGTTTAAACGTTATCGACACGCCAGTGGGTAGAGTTGGAAGTTTGATTTGTTGGGAAAATTACATGCCGCTAGCCCGATATGCTTTATATTCTCAAGGTGTCGAAGTCTATCTTGCGCCTACTTATGATAGCGGTGATGCTTGGATAGGCACTTTGCAACACATTGCGAAAGAAGGTGGTTGCTGGGTTCTTTGTTGTGGTGTAGCTATACATCGTGATGACCTCCCTAGTGACTTTCCTGATAAAGCGCGTTTGTATGCTGAAGATGAAGCGTGGATCAACCCCGGCGATTCCGTCGTGATAGCGCCTGGAGGTGAAATTGTTGCGGGTCCGTTAAATAAACAAAAAGGCATGTTGTTCTTTGATATTGACTTGGATAAAGCTGCCAGCGCAAAACGCGCACTGGATGTGGCTGGGCATTATGCAAGACCCGACATATTCACTTTGCATGTAAATACTCAGCCACAAACACCTACTAAATTTGATTAGTCTTTTGTCGGTGTTTTAAACGGTAAATATTCACATGCGCTTGTTAGATAACACTCAACTGACGAGCATTCTTTATGTAAGAAGTCTGCAATAGCATCTCTGAATGCAGGTTCAACAATCCAGTGGTTGGAATAGGTATAAACAGGGCGAAAGCCGCGCTGTATTTTATGCTCTCCCTGTACGCCGGGGTCAAAACGTTTCAAGCCTGCTCGAATACAGTAGTCGATTCCTTGGTAATAACAGGTTTCAAAATGCAAGTGTTTGAACTCCTGAACACATCCCCAATACCGGCCGTATAATGTGTCGCTATCACGAAAATTCAAAGCACCCGCAATGTAGTCGTTATTATGTTTAGCGAGCACGAGTACAATCGACTCTGGCATTGTTTGCGCCAGAGTTTGAAAGAAAGCCTTGCTTAAGTAACCGCCATGACCACTTCGTTTAGCGTAGGTCATTTGATAAAAATGATAGAAACGCTCCCAGATTGCTTCTGGAATATCATGCCCCGAAAAAACTTCCAGACAAATATTTTGGTCCTTCACCTGCTGGCGCTCTTTTTTCAGATTTTTGCGTTTGCGTGAACTAAAAGTTGCGAGAAAATCATCAAAGCTGGTAAACCCTTCATTAAACCATTGGAAGTGTACGGCTGTGCGTTGCATGAAAGTCGGCGCTAGTTGCTTGGAAATATCTTCTTTGGGAAATAATAAATGCCACGAAGAAAAGTGTTTCTGAGCGCAATAGTCAATGGTGTATTCACTGATTTTTTTGATGATGTGTTGTTGATCATAACCATCTGCAATGCAGATACGTGGGCCACTGACTGGCGTGAAAGGAATCGCCGTTACGAGTTTTGGGTAATAGGCCTGTCCATATTGGTGGTAGGCATTCGCCCAGGCATGGTCAAACACATATTCGCCATAGCTGTGTAATTTTAGATAGGCGGGCATCACGGCAACAAGCTGTGAACCGGCATGAACCAATAAATGTTGGGGTTGCCAGCCACTATCTTGGTTCTCATCACTTCCGACGGCACCACTGAGTTCCAGTGCGCGTAAAAACTCATAACGCGTGAACGGGTAGTCCTTGCCTGTTACCGAGTTCCATTCAGTTGCATTTACTTGGCTGAGACTGGTGATAAATTTTAAGGTTAAATCCAATGTCGCTAGCGCCTGCTTACTTAATGTTAAAGGTCTAGCGACACTAGCTTGTCAGATAAGGCAGGGTCAAGTTTCAATGATTATTTCTGTGAGAATTTCAACCTGTCCAACATTTAATCTCATATTGGAATGCAAAAAACTAAGCAGCAAGTCTTTTTCTCACTTTTTGAATGGCGGTGCGCCATAGAATTTGCGGCACTGAAATAGCGTTCTTCGGGTTCTTTGCATCACGGAGCATTTCCTTTTTTGCTATTTTATACACTTCTTTAGATGCTTTGCTTGGGTGCCCTGAATCAACAGGCGGGATAGGGTCATATTCGATACATAATTGAATAACTTCAGCTCTCTCTTGACCATGAAGATCTTTAACGACCTCCAGAGCCAAATCAATACCAGCCGAGACACCCGCGGCGGTCATGATTTTCCCTGACTTAACGATTCGCTCATTCTTACGTGACTCTGAGCCGAATGCTTTTAGAGCACTTTGTGCTAACCAGTGAGTGGTAGCAGGGTGGCCGTCGAGGATGCCAGCAGCAGCTAAAATTAAGGCGCCGGAACAAACAGACAAGGTTAAGTGGCTTGTTTGATGAACTTGCTTGAGCCATGTGGTGAGTTGCTTATCTGCCATCGCTGTCGTGGTATCGGCAGATGAACCGGGTACAAGTACAATATCCGGTTTGGGGGTTTCATCATAAGAATGTGTCGCACCCAATATCAATACGCCGCTATCAACTGTGATCGGTTGTGGCTTGTGACTAACAAACCGAATTTCAGCTTCAGGCATAGAGCGTAATACTTCATAAGGCCCAATCGCATCAAGCGCGGTCATTCCTTGGTATAAAACAATAGCAATTTGCATCGTGAGTTCCTTTGAGTTGATTTGGTTTATTCATCTGTCATGATGATCTTAGAGGTTTTATATGCTGGCATAAATGACAAAAAAGAACTATATTCTGCCAATGAAAGCACGAAATATTCTTTTTCTTATCTATCCCGGTTTTGAATTGTTGGACCTTTCTGGCCCAGTTTCTGTTTTTTCAACAGCAAATGCGCTTCAGGAAAATTCACCTTATCACCTGCAAACGGTTTCAATGTCGGGTGGACTCATTACGAGTGGCTCTTTTGTCGCGGTAAATTCAGAGCCAGTGAGTTCTGTTGTCATGACTTCGGAAACAACGATTCTGGTTGTTGGTGGTGATGCGCCCGCTATTCGAGATGCAAGTATAAGTTTCGCCATAAGAGATTGGCTCTCACAAAATGCGCACCAAGGAGAACGTTTGGGTTCTATTTGTAGTGGAACCTTTATTTTGGCTGCCGCGGGCTTGCTTAAAGATCGTTCCGTCACAACACATTGGGCGGGGTGTGACTTATTGGCACAAATGTATAGCGATATATGCGTTAAACCGGAATCACTTTATGTGGTTGATGAGCATGTTTGGACTTCTGCTGGCGTCACGACGGGCTTGGATATGGCGCTTGAAATGCTTCGTAGGGACTTGGGGAAGTCAGTGATGAATCGTGTCGCGAAACAATTGGTTGTTTATGCTCATCGACCAGGGAATCAGTCACAGTTTAGTAACCTGCTGAAACTTCAAACAAGCTCCAATAGCGACTATGCTGAACTTTTTGCATGGCTCGATACTAGGCTTGACCAGCCAATCAAGGTCGAAGAAATGGCGTCTTTTATGTGTATGTCTGAGCGAACCTTCTACCGTCGATTTACCTCAGAGGTGGGGGTGACGCCTTCCAAATATGTTGAAGAGGTAAAGTTAAACCGTGCCAAATACCTGATCGAAGATAATCTGCAAATATCACAGGTTTCAGTCGCGGTCGGTTTTAAATCAGAAGCCGCATTTAGGACTCGATTTGAACGCTACTTTGGTTTGACACCCTCAATGCATAAACAGCTGCATAGTGTTAAATGATATGTCATGAAATGAGGGCTATGCGGTTATTTTGGGTAATGTTAAAATTCAATGATTACCGGCCCAAAGCACGATCGGAATAATGTTTATTTTGTTCGTGCAAAGTACTCAACTGAATGTGAACTGTATTTTATGACTCCCGACTCAAAACCGGTTAATAAACCTGTCGCTCATCAATATAAACCAGAAGTCTTGGCGCCCGTAGGTAATTGGGATATGTGCTTAGCGGCTGTGCATAACGGCGCGGGCGCAATCTATATTGGCATGCCGGGCTTTAATGCCAGAGCTAGAAGTTATGATCATGATTTTGATGAGCTAGCGAATATCATTCGTTATTGTCGGCTTTATGGGGTGCAGGTTCATGTCGCTTTTAATATTCTGATTTTTGAAAAGGAATTGCCCATTGCCGTTGAAGGTCTAAAGCAGCTATTACCCTTACAGCCCGATGCAATTATTTGTCAAGATGTCGGTTTAGTACGCTTGATCAAAACAATGGCCCCGACACAAGTTATTCATGCTTCAACCCAAATGACGGTTTCTTCCGCTGAGCATATTGCTTTTTTAAGTGACTTGAATATGCAGCGATATGTACTCGCTCGGGAAAATTCGCTCGATGAAATGAAAAATATTCGTTCAAAAACTGACAAAGAACTGGAGGTTTTCGTACATGGTGCCTTATGTGTCGCTTATTCCGGCCAATGTTTAACGTCGGAGTCAATGGGCGGACGGTCAGCCAATCGGGGCCAGTGCGCGCAAACATGTCGTTTGGATTATCAGTTAAATGTGAACGGGAAAATTGAAAACTTAGGTGCGAAAAAGTACTTGGTCTCGCCAAAAGATTTATTTGGTATTGACCAGATAGAAGCGTTGATGGCGTTAAAAATTGATTCTTTCAAAATTGAAGGACGCTATAAACCTGCAGAATATGTCGCTGCGGCATCAAAACTGTATTCTGAAAAAATTAATGAGCTATCAGCTTTGCCATACGAAAAGGTGGATGCCGATGATCTAAAAATATCTTTCTCCAGAGACTTTTTCAGTGGCTGGCTAAATGGTGTTAATCATAACGAATTAGTTGATGGGCGATTTAGTTCGCATCGTGGTTTAAAAACAGGCCGGGTTATATCTGTAAAGACAGATAAAAAATTCCCGACCGTGAATGTCTTTTCTTCGTTAAAAATTCATCCGGGCGATGGATTGTTTTTTGTCGATGCTGATGAGCAAATGCTTTTTGCAGCAAGAGCTTATGATGTGAATGAGACGGGACATGATACTTACATGGTTAATTTTGAAAGTGGCGCCAAACTTTCGAAATTAACCAACAAATCACAGATGTACATTAATCGTTCCCCCGCGAGAGACAAAGCATTACAGCAGTCATATACGGATAAAAAACAGTTCAAAAATATTCCCTTGGTGATTGAAGTTAATGCAAAGCTAGGTGAGCCATTGAGGGTTATTGCTAAAGATGATCAAGGCCACAGCGTGAGCCTTGAAACAGAGCAATTACTGGGTAAGGCGCAAAATGCACCTTTAGATGAAGCCAAAATTCGAAAACACTTCAATGCATTAAGTGGCAGTATTTTTGAATTAAGCCAGTGTGAAATTTATCTTGAACCGGGGCTGTTTATTCAGGATAAACAAATAAAGAAACTTCGTCAGGAGACTACGGCTCAGCTTGAGCAAGCCCGCTTACGACCAGAAAGCGTTATCCCTTGTAATGAAATGGATGCCGCTGACATTATTTCGTCTATTCAGGGGAATATTTTAGCGGCTAATACTGGTCCCCAAAGTAAGGCAGATCATTCGCCTAAACTTAATATACTGGTGAGAGATGATGCACAAATTGACGCATTAATAAATTTACCAAATAACATTATAGGCACAGTTTATCTGGATTATAAATATGGGCAGCGTTACCAAAAATCTGTTGATAAAATCAGGGGGTTGGGCTTTAAAGCCGGCATTGTCACCACGCGCATATTTAAAGCTGGTAGAGAAAAACTACTCGGTATTATTCACCGTATACAACCGGATGTAGTGCTGGTAAGAAATGCGGGTGCGTTTGAATATTTTAAACAAAAATATAATGACCAAATGCCTTTTGAGTTAGTGGGCGACTTTTCCTTTAACATTACCAATCATTTGAGTGCTGATTATTTTTTGAATAAAGGGCTGGCTGTTTTTAGCCCGTCTTATGATTTGAATTTTCAACAGTTAGAGGAGCTATTACTTAGCGAGCGAAAACAAAATGATGAGCACCATCAAGGCTTGGCTGAGTGTGCTGAAGTAACGATCCATCAATATATGCCCAGCTTCCATATGGAGCATTGTGTCTTTGCATCTTTTCTATCGGATGGTTCCAGTATCAAAGACTGCGGTATGGTCTGTGTGCACAATGATGTTGGAATTGTAGATGCTAAAAAAATAAATCACCCTGTTTTAGCTGACCAAGAATGTCGAAACACGATGTTTAATGGTGTGCCACAATCAGCCGGTTCAATGATTCCCAAACTTTTAGCTTTAGGTGTCAATCAATTTCGTTTAGAGGCATTGACTGAAGATGCTGCGGTTTTACGTGAAAAAGTATTGGCCTATATGAATGTGTTGTCGGGTATCAGTGATGCCAAAACACTGTATAAGCAACTTGGTATTATCGAGAAATATGGTATTAGTGAAGGCCAGCAGCAAAACCTGAATGTTTATGCTGATCGTAAGAAAATGAGTAAACATATTCCTTTGAAAAAGGTGTAAGCGGGAATGGGTTACGTTTTGTTATTGACTCTTTAAACGACTGAATAATGTGAATTTAAAGCTGCGAGAGGTTAAAAACACATTGTCATTCCGGTAGTCTTTTAACCGGAATCCACGGTTTACTATCTTAATATAGAACTAAAACAATGGATTCCGCCCAACCTAGGGTGCTCAATCTAAATACATGAGCAGTTAGAGTGCTTCTATCGCGACAGGTACATGCTTATGGTAAGGCGTCTTGGCAATCGGGTCACAATAATTTCCTGCAGTTAATTCATTAATCGCAGGTCCATTTTGTTTCATCTCGCCTGTCTTGCTGGTGTAAAGCATGCCGTAACCATGTGGAAGTGTGACCATGCCCTTTTGAACCGCATCATCTTCCATGAGTTGTACCTCTATTTGGCTGACAGAAGATCGGCAACTTGCTTTTCCGCCATCTTCTAAACCGAGTGCTTTAAGGTCATCAGGATGAATTCTCATGGCTCCTTCTTTATCTGTTTTTCGCCAATCGGGTGTACGGAAAATCTGGTTGGCATTGTAAGACCGTCGCTCTCCAGCCATTAAGATAAAAGGGTACTCTTTATCCGCCTGCTCAGAAGCTTCATTCGCGAGAGCATTTAACTCACTGGCCATTTCTTCAATGTACAGGTTGACCTTTTTATCTTTTGTTCTCATTAACTTCCATGTGTCGCTGTAATCGAAAGTAGCTAATGCAACCGGTTTGTCAGAATCCAATATACGTTTGAATAAAGCATTGCCTTGTGAATATCCTTTACCGCTTGTGCCTGCGTTAGCGACCTGTTGGCTATATTTAGTGGCGAAAAATTGAGTGACTCCCCACAAGGTAGCGGCTGAAGCCATATTTTCTGGCAGTGCTTTTCCTAATGTTGAATATAGAATTAACGGCACATATGGCATCCAC
>CAJWBJ010000093.1 GCA_913020495.1 uncultured Oleiphilus sp. | reverse complement strand
TGTGGCACAGTGGTATCGGGCAGATCCAAAGTGGTGAACTCGACTGGCACTGAAATACTCGGGCCATTGCCGGCTGCATCGGTAGATGAGGCGGTCAAAGTGTAAGTGGTACTGGCGCTCAACCCGCTTAAGTACATGGTGTGAGTGGTCACTAGCGCTTCGTCTTCGAGCGAATTGTCGCTGCTACCATCGGAATAGGAGACGCCGCTGGTCGACGCTTCATTGGTGGTCCAACGCACAATCGCGGTTGATTGGGTAATGTCGGTAACGATCGGTCCAGTTATCTCTGGTGGTAAGATATCCAGATCAAATAGCGTGGTCACAATTATTGGCTCGCTGGTTACCGGACCATTGCTGGCGATATCGGTGATTGCGACAACCACGCTGTATTGGGTACGCGGCGTTAGACCTGCGACGACAAACTGATGGCAGACAGCCGCATTATCCAGTGTGAAATCTGTGGTATCGCCGGTACCTGTGGTCTCAACGCTAATCACACTCCTCACTGGCTCGTCGGCGCAAAATGAAACTGTGAATTTGTCGTTGTCAATAGAACTGATGGTTGGCCCGCTGACAAAGCTAGGTAAAGACGAGTCGGGTAGCGCAAGGGTTCTAAAATTAGCCGGTAAGGGCGTAGAAGTTAAGCCATTGTCACCGGTCGAGGAAACCATGATGGCGTAGTCGGTATCGGCAGTTAACCCGGTTAACAAGACTGAATGAAATGTCGTTAACGGACCCAGGGTAAACGTACTACCGCCAGCAACCACTACCGAACTGTTGGAGGCTTTATCGGTCTCCCACTCGACCACTGCTGACACGTCGGTTATGTTCTTGACTAACGGGCCTGAAATAATTTTTGCCGGTAGCAATGGGTCTGTGGTGAAACTAACGGTGTTACTACTGGTTATCACGCCTTTGGAGTTGAATGCGTCTACTTGTAAAAAATAAGTGGTTTCTGCTTGCAGATTATTTAAAACCACCGCATGAGAAGCTTTAAAATCAGGGTCCGATTCAACTTCATTCATTGTGCTACTTGTCAGACCAAAACGAACCTGCCCGCTGGATGCGTGCTCGGTTGACCAATTAACCGTGGCGGTAAAATTACCAATATCGGTAACAAAGGGCTGGATTGAAAATACCGGTGCGGGCATGGCTTGTGCGCCGGAATTAAATTCACCCAAGGCACAATCGGCACTATTGCCGACGGCATCGGTCAGGCTGACTTGATGTTCATAATCAGTATCGGGTGACAGTCCGGTTAGTTGAGTAAAACCCGTCAGGCTTAATGTTGAGTGACTACTTTGCAACCACTGACTAGACCCTTTTTCGCGGTAGTTAACCGTTGAGGTGGTCAACTCATCACTTTGCCAGCTGATTTCGGCAAAATTAACAAAACCTTCCGCGGTTGGTGGTGCGATACACTGCGGAGGGGTCGAATCAACTTCCCCGGTGGTTAATGCACCGATCACTTTACTGGCGATTTTTCCTTCAATATCCGTAGAATAAATCACACAACGATAACCGGTATTAAACTCTAAACCGATCAAAGTAATAATATGATTTTTGCTGAGTTCAGTTTTATTGACTTCACTGGTGCCGTTGGTCGACTCACAGATCAAACGACTATCGGCATTCAGGTTGGTTCTCCAGCTTAAAGTGATGCTGTTGCCGGTCAATCTTTCGATCACAGCTTGTGAAATAATTTCCAGATCGCTAGACGTACCCTCTGCGCGGGTAGTGAATGAGGAGATGCTACCGGTTATTTTATTAGCGGCGAGATCGCTAGATTCGACCGCAAAATAATAGGTGGTTGATGGTAAGAGGTTGGTGACGGCTAAGAGGTGTGAAGTTGAGAAACCGGGAGATGTTTCTACCCGACCAAGGTTATCGGATGCTGTGCCGATGAATATAACGGTGGATGAAGATTCATTGGTTTGCCAGCTTATCATCGCACTCGTATTTGAGATATCTTCCACTAAAGCGCGGCCAATCAATAATGGCGCAGCAGTATCGGGTGCCGATCTAGTCACAAACTGGGTTGTTTGGGGTTGTGTTGCACTATTGCCGGAAGCATCTTTTGATGCAATCGTTAAATGATACGTTGTACTAGCAGCTAAACCCATGATCTGGACTGAGTGCTCGGTTTCCAGAGTGGTATTTGTCTGTACTCGATAATTAGTACCGTCATTAAACGAAATGCTGCTGCTAGCCGGTTCATTTGTGGTCCACCTTACAACACCCGTTGCGTCAGATATATCGGTAATAGTAGGGCCCGCAGTGATTAGAGGTGGATTCAAATCGGCTGCGGCCGATGTTTTCACGTTAGAGACCAGACTTGCTGTTGGGCCGTTGCCAGTGATGTCAGTAATCTGTGCTGAAACAGCATACGACTGATTAGAATTGAGGTCGTTAATAGTCAGTTCATGGCAATTCGAGAGCTCATTGAGTAAGTAATCAACATTATCGACAACAAACTTCCCGCTGACCGGTTCATTAGCGCAAAAGGCCATTGTGATTTGAGTTTCAGCTATGGAGGTTATTGTTAGTGGTTGAATAAACTGCGGAGCTAAAGAATCTGTATTGCCGTTCGCGGTAGTAAAGGCAAAGCTGGCCGTTGTCGAACTATTATCTTGATCGTCAGTCGTAGTAACCTGAACGCTGTAGTTAGTGCCTTGGTCGAGACCTGTGATTACTACGCTGTGTTGAGTTTTCAGTAGACCATTGTTAAATATTTCACCGCCAGTTATTTGAGTCGAACTGGTCGCAGGTTCATCTGTTTGCCATTCAATAACGGCCGAATGGTCGGTAATGTTTTTTACATAAGGTCCCGCAATAACTTTTGGACTCAACTGATCAACAAGAATTAATTCCTGCTCCAGATTTTGGGCGCTGCTAATAGCAAAACCTGATCGCACAGCAGTGCCAAATCCGCTCGCAGTGGGTGGTGTATAGGTAATGTCGTACAAACAATCGGCACTGTCAGGGTAATAACCTGAGGCAACACAGGTGTCTGTAGAAAAAAGCAACATAACATAGTTGCCATCGATATCAGTGCGAACACTGCCGTTACCATGGCCTAAACTTTGTTGTGATAATTCCAGTAAAGGGCCTTGCTCGGGGCCAAGCCAGTTGATGTCGGTTTGAATATCGATATTGGCAACCGGAGTGTTATTACTGTCAATCACTTTTCCGGACAATACTACAAAATCAAACTGGGAGTTGCGTTCTGTGTCGGTGATAACCTCAAAATCCTCAGAGGTTATGGTAGTTAGGTCCGGCGCGCCTACTAGAGAAACATCTGACGCATTAAAATAAGAACGAAGTACAAAACTACCGGGCGAGACTGTCCATGCATAGGCACCATCAGCGCCAACCTTTATGGTATCTCCAACCTGAAGAAAACTACCATTTTGTAGTACTTGAAAAAGCCTTGCATTAGCGCCTTCTATTGGATTGCCCAGTTGGTCTTTGATCACGCCGCTGAGGTTTGCTGCGTGCAGTGCAAAAGAAAAAGTCGAAAATATGAGGGTGAGGACAATCGCTGAGGATCTGACTTTAATAAAATCCAATAGTTTCTTACACATGCAGTCTCTCCAAAGAGAAGAAAGTTTTGATTTAACGTACTAAGAGCAACTGGTAGGACAAAACAGGGTCGCGTAGATAAAGAGTATAGCTTGTTCTGGCAACCTCTCCATCACAGATGACACTTTTACCCTTAGACCGTTAGCTTTGCGAATCTGGTCTTTCAATCCAGACAGCAAAAAATGAAAATTTCACATTTAAACTTTGTAATACTAATCGTAATATTGCGCATGTTGAAGTTTGATAAGTAACATTATAATAGTTGTAATTAGTTCAAATAATGCATCGATACAACTTTTGACAGTTCCTTTTATCTTAGTGAAGAAAATAAAGAAGGTGAAGTAAGGAAAAGTATCTTTTTATAATCGTGGTTTAACAAAGGTGTTTTTCAGTGAACTTAATCACTTTTCAAATTGCTGCAGGTGAGCAATGTCGTTAATTTGTTTTCTTTATCTGTTTGGATAGAAAGAATTTAACATTAGATACTGTGTTTGGTTAAACATGCGGTGATAGATGAAAAAATACAAACGCTTGGGGGCTTGCCCATTTATTAAGAAATGAAGAGAGTCTAACTGTATTATTGGCTGTTGGTGGATGGACTCAAAGTGAAATAGTTTTTTTATGTTGATCTTAGATGAACAAGGTAAATCGGATGAATACAAACCCTTGTCAGGGAAGGACAAAGCCGCTTCCCTAAATAAAACTGAATTGAGTATCGACCAAATAAACTTCTTTTTCAAAAGCAGTTGCCACTAACAGTAGATGACTATCCAGTCCTAGTAGAAATTATGTGTGAATTGAATACTTGGATTTCAACTCAAGACCCATCGATAAATAAAGTATTCTATTTTCGCTACCAAAAATTCTAGTTAACGAATAGCCTTCAAATAAACAACGGTAAAGGACTGGTAATACCGAGGTTTTTTGTAGAGCAGGTGTGGGTCGCATTACTTCTGTTTTCCGGCCATCTGTACAATCAACTCCCGGGTGAGATTATTTAATTCTCGCGATGGGTGTTCAAACTTCAGACCTGCTTGATAGAGGTCGAAATTACCCATTTTTACAGGTTCAAGGCGCACCACTCGTGCACGCAGCTTTAAGGTACAGCCCTCGTCGAGAGTACTGATAACCGCCTCCAATGACTGGCCAATTTGCAGTGGGTCGGGAACGGTAACGCCCAATCCACCAGCTGATATATCATCCAGCGTGGCGTGCAACTCATCGGGTCCGTCGAATTGTATATCCAGACGTTGAGTCAGTCTGGCGTGTTGCCTAAGACCTACGTTGTCCTCTGATTGTGCCAGCAGCTTAAGCACATCTTCGAATTCGTCCTGATCTTTGGTAGCGAGGCTCGAAAAGCGCACGGCCATACCTTCCCCCTGACTTGATGACAATTTCCAGGTTCTGAGCACTTTTGCCTCGATGTTGATAGTGGAGGAGTTAATGCCGGGTAGTAGAATCTGCAAGGTGTCGCCTGAGTGAGTTCGAGCATTGCCTACCGTAATGGAGGCGCCGCCCCAAGAAATATTTTGCAGATTGGCATTGGTAGGTTCATCGAACCCAGGCCAGAGTAGCTTGACCGGTGCAGTGACACTGATGCGCAGTTGCTTGCGCTTTTCAGATAGCTTTTCTTCAGGCGCCGCCTCAGGCTGGGCTTCTGCGGCAAGTACGCGGACCACTTCCAAGGCTTCTTCGACAATGTTCCTGCTCTGCATGAATAGCGCTGCTTTCTCTTTGCAATTGCTCCCGGGCTTGAAGTACTCGGCGGATTCCCTGAGCGGTACAAAGTCACATTTCGCCCGGTGTTGCACTACACTTAATGCTAGCAGTCGAATACAAGCGGCCTGTTCTTCCTGCGTGGCATCACTGAGGAGAGTCTTTGCGCGCCCTGTCATATATATATCCTAGTTAAACTTTGTGAGTTTTGCGTTTGGAAACCTGCAGCATCTACAGTTTGGCCGTTTGAATATTAGTCTAGACTAGTGTTGGCGCCCGGCAAATCAAAGCAGAAAAAAGAATAAAAAGAATTTTTGATCAGAGTCAGACTTACTTGGAAATAATATAAGCAAATAACCAAGAAAGTGTAATATTTTGCTGGAACCATCATATCCGCTATAAGTACCTAAGCAGACGTCAAACTTTAAGTTTTTCAGTCTGGTACTTCGACTTTTGAGTGGCAAGATCAATAGTCACCGAAGAGACTAATTGGTGCCATTTAAAGACGTTGATTCGAGGGCTAGTTTGGCCGATTTATCACTTTAGTGGTTATGAAGTCAGCACTTTAGTAAAAAACGTTTTATTTTTGATTCCATCAAACTGCTAGCTATGAGTGGGTTAAGCGATCAATTTTATAGTTTGATTTACATATTGATTATATATTTCTATGAACTAAATTTAGAGGTATCTAACCGTCTGTTATGTGAGCAGAAGGCTTACCATGCAATTATCTTGGTGCTTTTTATATGAAACTCTCACACTTGTTTAACGCAATAATTTTAGGTTTTTCGTGCTTTATTGATATTGCTTTTTCTGAAGAATTTAGTGTGACTGGAGACGTTTACCCTCCATATCAATATGATGCAGAAGAAAATAGGGTTTCAGGCTTCAGTTACGAGGTCCTCAATGCAGTTCTGGCAGTAAATGGTGATCGTATTTCTAGTAGCACGCTTTATCCTTGGAAGCGTGCATTACTAATGATAAAGACAGGTTCAGCCGATATTTTGATTAGCGCAAATTACAATGACACGCGCCGGAGTTACGTCAGGTACCCATCAGAACCAATCGTCGTAAGCCCATGGTATTTTTGGAAGCGTTCAGAGGAAAATATCAAATTCAGGACATTAGACGATTTGAAAGAATTGCGTGTCGGCGTAGTTCAAGGTTACACCTATACTAATGAATTTTGGGAGTTGGCTAGAAAATACGGTATTCATAATGATGCGGGAAACTATAATGATGATACTAACCTTAGAAACTTGAGTCGTGGCAAATATGATCTCGCACTAGCAGAGTACGGAAATGGTTTGCATATTAAACAAAAACTGAACTTGAAAAACATAAGTCCACTCACCTACATCCCCCTCAAAGAAGATGGTCTTTACGCCATTTTTTAATCGAACGAAGTTTTCTCAGGAATATGTCAATAATTTTTCGATAAACCTTCTTAAATTTAAATCGACTGATCAGTACAGTGATATTTACAGGCGCTATTTCAAATAAAGAATCATAAGGGGTTAAAGCCGTTTTTATCCTAACTCTAAAAAAGGATCTCTTTCAGTGGGTAGAGGTATAACTCTAGCTGAACAGTAATACCTACTTTTGTAAAATAACTCACTTGTATCATCATGTTCACTTTCTGTTCCGTTCATTTCGTTAGTTCCGCCAATTAACGAAATGGTCGACTTTTTCCATGTATTTAAAAACTATTAAGCGTCTTAAATACTGATGTTTTGGTCGCATAGTTCAGAGCGGAAGGTTAGGGGGCTAATACATTGCTTTCATGTGAGCGATTGATTTTAATCAGCACACCACTAATAATCAGCATCAAACCGCCATAAAGCAATAAAGTAAACAGCACCGTATCACCCATGGGATCAGGTTGGCCGACTATAGCTGGAAAAATAGAAGCTTTAATTAATAAGCCTAAGTTGGTACTACGAACCGTTACTTCCATTCCTATCGCAGTAGAATCGTTCTGTTCGAGCCTCATAAGTCTTGGAATTAACCAACCAAAAGCGGTAAGAACACAAATGAACAACAGTACGATAAGAATATTGGTAAGCCCAAACGCCGCTAAATCGAGTCGACCAGCGCCGAGAGAGCCGATCACGATGAGTAGGATGACGAATAAAGAAGCTCTGATGCAAAACGTCGATAGTCTAGCCGCAGTTGATGGGTACAATTTTAAATAAACCATACCTAAAGCTAAAGGTAATAGCATACATAGGAAAATATCTAGGGCTATTTTTCCAGCTGGCATAGTAAAATTAGCAGGCATGTGTTCGGTAATAAGAAAGTTTAGAATTATTGGTGTTGTCATTAAACAGGCGATGGTTGTCACAGCCGTAATCGCAATTGATAAGGCAATATTCCCACCAGCAAAATGTGTAAAGATGTTGGATACCGCTCCGCCAGGGATAGCAGCACAGAGTGCTAAACCGACAGCGACACCGACAGCTAACGTCTCATGGTACATACCAAAAAACTGTAGGTAGACAAATGTTACTACCGGTACCAACATGACCTGAATAGCCATTCCGATAGAGAAGGGCTTGGGCTCTTTGGCGATTTCACCGAAATCTTTGATTGTAAGCGTCGCACCCATACCCAACATGGCGAGTATGAGCTGAGTCGCAGCAAACCAAAATTCATATTCCAAGTATAAATCAAATACCAATGGCATAAACCTCAATGTTTTAATGTTCTTACGAAACTGTTCGGCTTTTTATTTTTAGCGCTATAGTACCATTGTTGATGTATAGGGCTAGCGCCAAAATAATACCAGAATGCTATAACATTGTAATAGCGTCTGTCAGGCTGCCGCTATTATCAAATTCTTCTAGTTAAAAGTATGATTGAAAGCAAGATATGCTATCGGGCATGCCTTTTTACCTTAATTGACTGTCGGTAAACTGCACTACCAATCCCTTAATATCGTTTTGGATTTTATAGTCTTCTAGGCTCTCAACACTTTTCAATAAGCTGACATACTGTAAATTGACCTTTTAAGCTTAGATTATGTCTTTAATTGACTAGATCATGTTTGATCTTCCTTTTATAGTTTATGTTCCTCTGTGTGGAATTGGAAAACATGAAAGATAGCAATTCAGAAGCAATAATAGATTTACTAAGTAAAGGTTGGTTAACTCACGATGCTATGTGGGTGACGGCTGTATATAAAGAATGTGGGCCTGAAATAGCAAGTAAATTAAATACCCGGGCAATTCAATTGATGACACCTATTGAGGTGAAACGATTTCAAAAGGTATTAAGGCTACCAAAGGTAGATACCTTCGAAAAACTTCAGAAATTTATTACCGGCGCTTTTTCTATTGTGTCCGGGGACTTTACGGAAATCCAGATTAGCTATCCCTGTCATAACATATTGCACTGGCAGGCAGCACAATGCTTTGCTTATGATGGCATTAAAAAAATGGGCATGATTGAGCAGTATCAATGTGGAGTTATAGAAAGGATTGAAGGTTGGCTGAAGAGCTTGAATATTGAGTATGAAATTCTTCCAAAAATCGAAGGTTGCAATATGCATAATGTAGGGGCTTGTAAACTGGATATTCAGTTTTTCTTTGATGAGTAGATATATGTATTTTAAGAGGTGGCAATGCAGAATATAGTTAATAGACGTGTTTACAGCCAAACCTATAACGGTGACAAATCTATTTAATTACTGCTTTGTCCAGTTGAACTTACCCCACCTAACCAGACACTAGATTTTAAAAATTTATTAAAAGCGAGTTTTTGATAGTGTTTCTAACATGTCGAGTTGATTTTAGGCAATTTCATTAGAGTAAAATGTTCGAAAGCTGCTAATGATTTAGGGCTGACACAGCAAGCCTAGAGTGACAGGTTTTATTGATGAATACATAAAGTTCTCATGTCCGCTATGTGTTGTAGTTCTGTCATTTAAGGCGCTCATTCATTTTGTAGGGATGGCTCTAATTGCTCTGGGTTGTCTGCTATAGGTGGGCGTCTTTGGCGGGGAAAAAACTACAGTAAAATTTGATTTTTTAGTTGAAAGTACCGAAAGAAAAGTTGAACCGTGAATAGGCCCCAAAGCCTTTAGCAATGGCATACATTAGTCGAGAGGAACCAAATGATGTAATGTTTTAGTCTAATTTATGCAGTCATTGTAAGCGCAGAAAGTTTAGACAACTATTTTGGTTACATCGCCTCAATGAGGGTTAAGTCCGAAGAAATTTTGGGAAGAGTACTTGAAAACAATAAAGTTGTGGCCCATTTTGAGTGGGCATTACAGCTCTGTTATGAACACAAAACAATGAAGATCTTTATCTATATGAATCAAATCAATATTCAGTATTACAAAACTAAAGTAGGAGAATTTATTCTGGGCTCTTTTAATAGCAAACTTTGTATGCTTGATTGGAGATATAGAAAAATGAGAACAACTATCGATAATAGGATAAGAAATGGACTTAAAGCAGAATATGTAGAAAATGGCGATGAATTAATAGGCGAAGCGATTGAGCAGCTTGATGAGTTTCTCCGCGGCGATAGAAGAAGGTTTGATATCCCTTTATTGATGGTAGGGACTGAGTTTCAAAAAAGTGTTTGGAATGCTCTGGTCAAAGTACCATATGGATACACGTCAACATATTTACAATTAGCAGAAAATGCAAATAACAAGAAAGCTGTTCGGGCAGTCGCTAGTGCAAATGGAGCAAATGCCATTAGTTTAATAATTCCTTGTCATCGCATAATTGGAAGCAATGGGGAGCTTGTTGGTTATGCCGGTGGACTGCCTGTAAAAAAACGCCTCTTAGAACTGGAGAAAAGTGGTAATGAGCAATATTCCTTCAATTGGTAATTAGGGCAGGGAATGTGGAAGTTGCAAGCTATCTCATCCCCCCAATGCGGGCGACAGTGTCTGAATCTCGCATTTCCTGTGTCAGTCGGTTTACGATTTGCGGTAATAGTGAGTCGTCGGAATCATGTCCTAGTGTACAAATAAGTATTTCAAACGAGAGAGTAAAATCAATCTGTTGATTTTTCCTACCATTGTTTGTATCGGTTTTTAGGCTGCTATCGTAACACCAAATTAATTTTATAATTCAAAGGTAAGAGTTACTACTTACAGTCAATTAGAATCATCTTATTTAGTTCTAAAGGGTTGGGTACTAACTTATTTGCCTAGGTCTGCACATGATATTCACGAATTCACAACATCGACACAAATGAAATGTAAGCATGGCTCACAGATAATTATGATAAACTTGTATTCAAATGGAAATGCAGAGCTAATTCGTAAACCGAATTGAATGCTACAAAAATATTTAACAAGCGCAGCAATTTTACCCTTCGGGTCGGACCTTGCAAACTGGAGGGTTCCCCCATTTTTGCTCCGGCCCATACTTCGGGAGTTATGTGAATTAGGTGATTTATTATGAACGTTACTGAATCAACCCTCATTGGCGGTGTGTTCTTTCTAATTGGATTAATATTATTTGTTCGAACTAGGGCGAATTTCTCTTTGGTTCATACTGGTGGTGGTGATGGATCTTCTTCAAAAGAAATTTCATCGCGTTCTATTAAATCACGGGATACAGTTGCAAGAGTAGTTGGGCTAATACTCATTTCTATTGGTATATTAGTCTTGGATTTATATGAAGGGAAAATTCTATTATTTTCTTTTTAACTATATTTAGAACAAAACCAGTAAATCAATAAGAGTGAGAAAGGTCAGAGTACCGGTGAAGTTTTCAGCCTAAACTTCACGTGTTGTCGTACAAGTGCGAAATATATAACCGGTACTAAGGTTGCAGGTATCTTTTGAAAACTGGAGCAATATTCAACATGAATACCCGTGCCAATAAATTGCTGACAATGCGCTCAAACGGACTCCGTTTAGCAAGGCGTTGACAGTATCGCTTTAGGGGCAGAGCAATATCCAAAATTAATATATTAAGCGCTGTTCTAGCCCTTATACTAAGTTTCCATGATGATCGCTTTTGCTCCAGCCTATGTGAAAACTGTGGATCATTTTTTGCGATAACTAATCCATTGTTATGACCAAATAATCTAGAAAATATCACTTCATTAATAGTAAGTTTGTGGCCATTGATGGCAGTAAGTTCAATGCATCAAACAACAAAGCAAAATCTATACGCCAAAGAAACTAAATACTGAAACATCACCCGTTGAGAAGCATATTAATCAATACCTGAATCAACTTGATATGTGTGACCTGAATGAAAAAGAAACGGATACGTCACATTGAAGAAAAGATAGCTTGTCGCAGGGAGGCTAGTTGGAACTCAAAGGTAAGTTGATATGGGTGATTTTAATTTGATTTAATTTCGACCAAATATTAATTTACACCTTGAAATATTTGTGATCCACTGAAGGTAAGTGCTGTAGATTTAACTTTCAATATTCAAAAATAATAATCAAGAGTATGAAATTATGGACAAAAATAATTACCCACTTCCGCAGCAATTATTCGCAAAACACGCTCAAACTATGCCAAATCAGGTCTTCCTGCGGCAACCTGTTAACCGGGTATATAAAGAATTTACTTGGAAAGAAACCTACGACAGCTGTTTAAAATTGGCCTCAGGTTACCGAAATTTGGGGCTTGAGCCCGGCGACAAAATCTGCATTTTATCTAAGAATGTTGCCGAGTGGTTTATTGCTGATTTTGCGGCGATGTTAGCAGGGCTAATTTGTGCGCCAATCTATCCAACTGCAGGCGAAAAAACGATTGCTTATGTAATAGACCATAGCGAAGCAAAGGCCATTGTTGTAGGGAAACTGGATAGCAGTGAACCCACTAGCGCTGCACTAAAAGGCAAATCGATCATTACAATAGCGATGCCCTATGAGTCAATTGATTGTGATCACAGTATGGAGGGTTTGATCGCTGCGAATGAACCTCTGCAAGAGGTGGCGACCCCAGCTTTAGATGATGTCGCCAGCCTTGCTTATACGTCAGGTTCAACGGGTAATCCCAAGGGCGCTGTACTGACGTTTCGGAACATTGCATACGGCAGTCTTGTGCTTGCGAATACATTAGAAAGTACGCCTGATGACAGAGTACTGTCTTATCTGCCACTCGCTCATATAATGGAGCGGATAAGCGTTGAATACCAAAGCCTTTATGCAGGCTTTACCGTAACATTTTTGGAATCATTGGAAACGTTTGCTGAGGATTTACAGAACTGTGAACCTACAAGTTTCGTTACGGTCCCACGCTTATGGATGAAGTTTCAAATGGGCGTCCTTGCAAAAATACCTCAGAAGAAATTAGACAGACTACTTAAAATTCCGATCATCAGCGGTATCGTTAAAAACAAAATCAAAAAAAGTCTAGGGTTCAGTAACGTACGTTTCTATGCGACTGGCAGCGCGCCAATATCACCCATCACGCTTGAGTGGTTCAGGAAAATCGGAATCGATATTTCAGAAGCATGGGGAATGACCGAAACTTCCTGTGTATCCGTTGTTAATTTTCCATTTAATAAGGCAAAAATCGGGACTATTGGAAAGCCTGTTGACGGTACCGAAATCAAGATTTCAGAACAAGGTGAAATACTTGTTAAGAGCGATGGTGTCATTAAAGAATACTATAAAGAGCCGAACAAAACCGCAGAGGCTTTTAGGGATGGTTGGTTACATACCGGCGACAAAGGTGAGATTGATGCCGATGGTTTTATACGTATAACAGGTCGTGTAAAAGATATCTTCAAATCTGGAAAAGGGAAATACGTGGTGCCTGTACCGATCGAAAGCCTGTTATTCGAAAACACTATTATCGAACAGGTTTGTGTTATGGGGTCTGGGTTGCCGCAACCTGTTGCTGCTGTAGTATTGGCTGAGGAAGTAAGTACCGGTTTAAGCAATAACGAAATTGAACAAAGTTTGGATGATACGCTTATTCACGTTAATGAGAGGCTAGAAGGCCACGAAAAACTTGATCGAATTATTGTTACTAAAGAACCTTGGTCTATTGAGAATGGACTGTTAACACCGACCTTAAAAATTAAACGCTCAGAGCTTGAAGACAAATACCAAGAAACGATTTCAATCGAATCGAGAGACAAAGTTGTCTGGCAGGAGTGATCGAGATAAACCACACATAAAGTAGTTTAAAAAATGTAAACAGATAAAAATAACAAGGAGAAAAATATGTCAGATGACGCTATAAAACTCAGTGTTAGTGAGGAGGAATGGCAAACGCGTGTTGATCTTGCTGCTTGCTATAATATAGTTGCCCACTATGGGTGGGATGATCTTATTTTCACCCATATATCCGCGCGTATTCCAGGGCCAGAACATCACTTCTTGATAAATCCTTATGGCATGATGTTTGACGAAATTAGTGCATCAAGCCTAGTCAAGGTAGATATTGACGGTAATAAGGTAAGCGAATCAGACTATGATATTAATCCTGCGGGTTATACGATTCACAGTGCGATTCATGCTGCTCGGAATAATGCACTTTGCGTGCTTCATTTACATACAAATGAAGGGGTTGCAGTATCTGCTCAAAAAGCTGGGTTGTTACCCTTATCTCAGCAGTCTTTATTTCCATTAACTAACCTTGGTTATCATAACTATGAAGGGGTTGCTCTTCGTGATGATGAAAAACCTCGTTTAGTTGCTGATTTAGGGACAAATAATTTTATAATTTTACGTAATCATGGCTTGTTAACCTGCGCCGAGTCGATCGCTGATGCTTTCCTTTATATGTATGTCTTACAGAGAGCTTGTGAAATTCAGTTACTTGCTCAATCTGGTGGAGGAGAGTTAGTCCAAGTTCACCCGGAAATCATAGCAGGTATGCAGGCAGCAGTAGAACAGGTGACCAAATCAGCAGGTGGAATGCTCGCATGGCCAGGGATATTGCGTAAACTTGATCGTTTAGGTGCCCCTTATGCCAGTTAAATAAGTTTGATATAGCGCTATATCTCAAGTTACCTATAAAAAGCAGAGGTTCTTCATGAGTGCCAAAAAGAAGATGGTCCGTCAGAAATTCCGTGATTCTGTATTTAAAAGAGACAGAAACAAATGTGTTATTTGCAAAAAAACTGAAAATTTAGATGTCCACCATATAACGGATAGATCTCTGATGCCCTTCGGTGGCTATGTAAAAGAAAATGGGATATCACTATGTCTTGAGCACTTTGCGATGGCTGAGATGTACCATCAAAGTGATGGCGAAACATATGAAGAAGGCTTTCACCCTAAGCAGTTATACAACAAAATTGG
>CAJWBJ010000092.1 GCA_913020495.1 uncultured Oleiphilus sp. | reverse complement strand
TGGTAGACATAGGGGATTCAAAATCCCCCGCTGAATAAGCGTGGCGGTTCGAGTCCGCCTACTGGTACCATTACTCAACAATAATCATTCTAATAAATCGATTACCTCCCCTTTCAACACCTCTCTATATAATTATTCTCCACCGCAAAAAAGTCTTGATTCACAAGTATAAGAAAAGCTCAAACAATTTATTTTGTACTTCTAAAAAATACTTAAAACAAGATACGGGCGGTAATGCGGTAATGCGGTAATGCGGTAATGCGGTAATGCGGTAATGCGGTAATGCGGTAATGCGGTAATGCGGTGATTTATATAGCCAAATAGAAGCTCTCTGACTAGAATTTACAACAGATATTCAATCTTCTACTATCGCTTCAATTTCAAAAGAACCAACTGACATATGCGCAATCTCAATAGGCTCTTCTGATTCAATTGTAGAAGTTTGCCTTAAGACATCATTAGTTGTATTAATCAGCACATAACGTTCATCCTTTTCCTCAGAGCGGTTTATTTGAAACACCCCCTCCAAATACCCATGCGTTGTCCATGTCTCGGACTGATACTTCAATAGCGGACCTGTTAAAATCCTTAAAGGCCTTTTTTCAGAATCCAATGTAATTATTTGAGGGAAGAAAACACCATGCTCAATACTTTTTTTCTTAAATGAACGAATAAATGTTCTGATTCTTAATGGATAATCCTGCCCCATCTCTGATGGCAAACCAAAAAGCAAGAAACGACTATCACCCTCACTAAAGCGATAATACAAATCATCATCACTTATTTTAAAAGCCTGAGAGCGCCCCATTTCAATTGTTGGCACTATTATATTCGGCAGCATTGAGCAACAACGCTTTGAAAATGCATCAAAGTACAGCTCAAGCTCTTTATTTCCTGAATTCAGTAACTGTGCCGCAATAGGGTCAGCACTTTCAGGCAAGTTTAAATTTTCATCCTCACGTTGATCAGTACGCTCATAGACTCTCGCCTGCGTATATTCAATCTTAGTATTTCGTTGCTTTTCAAGCGCCTCACTTACAAGAACAGGGTCGTAAAAGGTATTCTGTAAATTACCACTGGCATCAATGGTAATAAAGTAGGGGGCCTTTTCATCTTCTTCGCGCCCTCCCGTTTTAACTAATTCATCACCATCAACAAAATTAACAGGATTAACTTCAGTAGCATCATACCCTGAAGAAGCAGCCCCTTCTTTTGCAATACTCTCAAGAACCGCTTCTTTCGCTTTTCGCTCTGATTCAAGGTAAGTCCTTTCAAAAATACTTAGTTTTTTGTTATCAATCTTCCTATCAGCGGCTTTCTCCACTTGATCATCAGGCATTGTTCCAACATTTTTTTTAACTAGGGGCTGTGTAGATATATTTTCTTGAGGAGTGGTAACATCAGGGTCACTAGTTCGTACTTTTTCCTGTTTCGCTGGTTCAGCAGGCTCAGCCGAAAAGCCGCCAAAGCTATCCTCCGCTACCATGTACCGCTCAGCCAACACTCCAGAAGAGACTATAAAACCAAACACAATAAAGAAAAGCCGCTTCAAACCTCCCATTGTACCAACCCTCTAGAATGTGCGTCTAAATTGTACACCCAAACCAAAAATACGAGAAACAAACTTTACATCCAACCCTGCATAAGGGTTATAAATAACATTTGTTAAGTTTGTACAGTTTAAATTACAACTCGTATTAGAGCCGATATAATCAGTTGATTGCATATAAAATAAGCTCGCACCCACAGTCGTCGACTTATCCCACTTATAACCAAAGCCGGTGCCAAACATTTTCATATCCCCCAATGGAACAGGCCCAAAAACATCCTTACCTACAGGCGATGTTCTAAGCTCCAAGCCAAAGCGCACATTCAATCTAGAATTAACATGCCGCGTGAGACCTATACCATAATGCCACGTATCCCTTAGACCTACAGGTAAGGTAAGAGAGGTAGCAGTTACAAAGCCAGACAACAAACGCGCAGTTGTTAGCATCTCTAGTGAGCGATCAAAATTAAAATGAAATTCATCCCACTGGCTCCAGTCAGTCCAAGTTGCATCCAAGTTCAAAGTATAATCAGGCGATAAACGCATGCTAATACCTGATGAAAATTTCTGCGGCATGGTCAGTTCCATCGTCATATTACCCGCCTCTCTTGGAACACCTCTAGGCAAACCCAAAATAGCAGCAGTAATCGCACCAATAATAGATGCGTTAAACCCTTGCCAGAATGCAGTCCACTCATCAGTATAGTCCATCAGGAACTGCCCTTTGAGATTCATCTCTGCTTCACTCATGTAAGTAGCCCCCCATGAGAACCAATCCGTCGGCTTCCATAACACCCCCATATTATAGGTTGGCGATATGGTCTCCTGCATATCCATATCAATACGCCCAATATCATCCCAAGGACCTATATTTCCCTGACACATAGATAGAAAGGGCTGCAATGGATCACGACGCTTCCCGATAGGCTTATCAAACTCACAAGCAAAGGCATCCTGAAGAATCTCCGTCACAGCAATCAATAAGTTTGGCGCTCTATTATGCTGAGCGATATAAAAGCCTTGATGTGAAAGCTGCACACCAGCCCCCACAGACCACTCATCACTAATCTGATACCCAACTGCAGGCGAGAAAAAGGTATAACGCTGAATAGCGGCCTCTTTTCCTAAGTAAATCCCAGGATCTTCAGCCTCTTTAAAAAGAACAGCCCCAAAAGCCATGTAGTTTTTATTCGCAAACGTAAACTTTGATCCAGGAGGCTTAACTGAAAAACCAATCTGAGGAGGTAATAGTGCTGGACCATTCCACGGTATTTGCTGTAAACCCCAACCAGGTAGGTAAACTGAAGCCTTATTCGTATGGCTTTCACCTAAACCATCACCTCCAACAACAGGATCTCTTGGCACACTAGGATCATAAGTATTAAAACCGGTACCCTGTAAACCAAAAAGCTCATATTCTTCTGGAGCTATGAAAGTAGCATCTAAGTCAAGACCGAGTATCAGGTTATCAACCTCAAATTGACGCCCCTCCAACTCCGTTAAAAGTGCTGGGTTCTGATAAACCGCCGCCAAACTTGGGTTCCTGTCAGCCACTACTGCATTCCCCAAAGACAAGGCCCTTGAGTCAATCGTAACACCATTCGCTAACTGCGCTAACACTTGTGGCGGAAAGACGCACACACAAACAAGCACAAGCACAATTGATTTTTTTATCTTCCTAGGAAGCAACTTCACAAATAGAATCCTTTACCGTAGTTCAATCATTACCAGTTAATCGCTTGAGAATATTGTTACCAATTAAATGCGCCAATATTGATAGGGTAAGACAGGCCAAGTGATAAATCAGAAGCATCCTCAGTTAAACCAAAACCAAAACTCGTATTCATAATAGTTTTAGGGTCAACACGAATACCAAGTGAAAAGTTCATCGAGCCATTTACTGAGTCTGGTGATGATGCAACTCCAGAAGTAAAAATAAGTTTGGTTTCAGTATTGTAACCAACCTGGGTAGAAATACTTAAAGAGGTATCGTAAGACAAGGAGTAAGAAAAACCGCCAGAGAAAGAAAAACTCTGCCCCTGCTGAACAGTTTTAAGTATTCGCCCACCACGAATTTGATTTAAACCATTTTCTTCTAAAGCATAACTCGAGTTTAATGACCCAAACAATACAACCGGATCAAGCACTTTAGAAACACTTAAACCACCTGAAAAAGAGTAAGTACCACTCCCTGTAGATAACTGGCGACTTGTATCAATTTCATAGGGACTAACACCGGTCTTAGTACTTAGCGATGAGCTTACGGAAATCGTTGCTTTTCCAGGCACATAAGCAAAAGGCTGCCATCGTAAACCAAGACTTACATCACCAAAGTCAGTAACAGATAAAGATCGCTGAGTATCGTAACGGGAAGATAAGGGTACGCGAACATTTAACGTCAGATTATTTAACAAACCATAATCAAAGCTAAATGAATTTGTGAATGAGTGTGAAGCGGACGGCGTTACATTTGCATTTCGAATCGTACCATTAACTACTTCTAAATCAATTCGTGAGTCAGATGTATATGAATAATCGAGAGAGTAACTAAGCGACTTACCTCCAGATTTTAACAAAGAATAGTTTTTCTCAGCAGCCTGAAAAACCTCTTCTAGCTGACGAGTAGAGTCTTCATCGTCAGACTGCTTTGCCAACGCATCCCTTGCCTTATCAACATTCGTTTTTTCTTCTTCCGAATAGGCATTTGAGATGAGAAGCATTGAGAACGTCATCACCAATACTCTTACTACCCAAGAATTCATTGCATATCCCTTTTTTACATTTCTATGAGTGAATTAACTATATTTATAGTTGAATTTATTATTTAATTTCGTCTTAAGTGTAATGATTTCGTAGTATTTCTAACTTTCTCGCCGGTTGCATCAATTACTGCTTGTGAATTATCCTTAAGCCGCTCTAACTCGTTCTGAATACGGTATTTAAGCATATCCTGATAATCTGGAAGAACTCTGAATGCTTGAAGCGATAATGTCTGGTCATCAATAAAACGTAGATCTTCTTCTCTCAGCTCCAACCCATCAATAGGTTTTGTATCACCAGGGAAGATGACAAATAATACGTTTTGATCCCACTTTTCTTTAAACCGCTCCAATGTAAATGTAATATTTCCTTTAGAAGGATCCGCAATGTATACACGTCCATCTTTGACCGTTTTCACTACAACAAAATGCTTAAACCCAGAGTAATGTATTGGCACAATGGCCGGATGATCAAGCTCAATCAAATCTTTAAGCTCCGCTTTAAAACCACCTGCAGGAAAACCTAAAGCAGTTACTAGCCGCTTCATGTCCAGCATAGAGAACCCGCGTCGATCAACAATACGGTCACTTTCACCGTAATGTAACAAGCCTTCCATAACCTGTCGCTCTTGGAAGTTCCGCCCTAAGTAGTGCTGCAACACAGTCGTTAAAGCAGCTGATCCACAGCTGTAATCAAAAGCCTGACGAACAATGTTTCGGTATTGTACTTTTGATAAGGGCTCAACAATGGCCGTTTCAGATACAAAAAAGTCGCCACTATTCATTTCAATATTATAATGGACAGTCCCAGCTGGCTGCGGCTCAATTTCTTTAAATTGGTGCACCAAATTCAATAGTAGTAAAGATGCTGCTGTTATAAGAACCATGTTTCCGTTTGCCTTACATTCCACATATAAAACATTACATATTTAAGATATCTAATGTTCATTGAACACAATTAATCCATTTCACACAATGTGCTTAATCTCAGTTACGCAAAGATACATTAATTCCTAAAAAGGGAAAGATAACCAGTGCTCAAATTATACGGAGACCACATAGTTCAGAACGATCTGTTAAGCCCATCATAAAAAAAGGGGCTTGAAGCCCCTTTTTTAAATCCGCTCTATTTCAGCTTTCCGCACCATCACATCCTGATAATTACGGTAATCGCTTGCCCCAAAACCATCACCTAACATATTAGAGATCGAATGCGCCTCCAAAGAAGTCGTTTTCTCAGGGTTACCATCCTTAACCCCCTTCAACATTACAACGGAATAATCTCCAGCCATAACCTTGAATCCAACAATATTTTTACTTATATCCTCAGACTTTTTAAGGGTAAATATTTTCGTAACCACCTCCCGAACAACCGAAATATTGTCACGTTTAATATCATTATAATCTTGCCAATTTAACCCCATATCCTCAGAAACCTCACCAGGCACCTCACCTGCCGCAACCCTAGCTATAAATGCCTTACCTACAGACTCTGCAAACTCAGCAGTCTTTTTCTCCTGTAACGCGTCTTTAACAAGCCCTTTTACATCATCTAACATTAAAACACTTTCTTCATGCAAAGCATTCACTCGAAAGACAATAGAATGCCCGTCTCCAATCTCAATAATTTCACTATTATTTTGGTCTTTCACCAACTCATCACTAAAAAGCATTCGCTGTACTTTTACGTTTGAAAATATTTTATTGGCGCTCTGAGCTGAAACACCGGCAAGCTGCTTAATCTCAACACCCAATTCATCCGCAGGCTCATTCAAGTCAGGAGCAGAATAACTTAAGTCAGCCAGAAGCTCTGTCTTTTCAGCATACAATTGATTCGCTTTTCGATCACGCAAGCGTTGCACCAAAGAAGCTTCCATTTCTTCAAACTCAGGTATATCTGTCGACTCAACAGCCAGTAATTTGATTAAGTGATAACCAAATTCAGTTTTAACCGGCGAAGTCATCTCACCTTCCTTTAAATCAAACAATGCAGTTTCGAAATCTGAAACATAAACACCACGACCCGACCGCCCTAAATCACCACCACTCTTAGCAGACCCTTCATCCTCTGACAGCTCAATTGCCAACTCTGAAAACTCTTCACCTGCTTTTAAACGAGATTCAATTCCGTTAATCTTTTTCAAGGCTTGCTCATCAGTCGTTTCATCATCAATCTTTATTAAAATATGAGCGGCTTGACGCTCTTCCTCACCTTCATACTCAGCCTTTTCTGTTTCATATAAAGCTCTAACTTCTTCATCCTTCAAGACAATCCCTTCAGCTATGTCTGACTGCGCGATTTCAACAAACGACACATCTACGTTTTTAGGCTTTTTATAAGATAGTTTGTTATCTTCGTAATAAAGCTCAATCTCATTATCACTAATGGTTATTGCATCTAAATAATCCTTCTTAAATACTGTTGCAACACCAAATGAGCGCTCCTGCCGATCCAACTCAATAATTTCGTTCCGCTCACTTTCCAGAACAAATGCCGAAGCAATTAGTGCTGACCTGGACTGACTTAAAACAAATTGTGAACTAAGTGAATCACGGTAACCATTTAATGTAAGCCCCGCATTCCTAAGAATTACCTGTAAACGCTCACCATTAAATTTACCATCCACCTGAAATTGCTCAATGCTCCGGATATAACTATCGACAGCATCACCTGATACAAATAAACCTTTATCTTCTGCATCCTGCCTTAGAATTTCTTCTTGAATCATCCCTTCTAACACAGATGAACGTAACAAGCCCTCATCAATTAGGTCCGGATCTACCCGCTCGCCCATTTGAGACAAAATCTGGCGCCGCTTACCCTCTAGCGCTCTAGTAAATTTAGACTCTGTAATTCCTTCGCCATTCACAGATGCAACTTCAGGCTCTCCACCAATACTACCCACAATTGATTCAACACCGAACAAGGCAAATATCACGATAATGAAACCAACAACGATTTTTGCAACAGTTCCCTGTGCGCTCTTACGCATATCTTGAAGCATACAGCCCTCTAAATTTAGTTTTTAGCTTTATTGTTTAATGAACTTATATAAATACAAAAAGGCGCATTCAATTTGAACGCGCCTTTTTGTATTCAAAGAAGTATCGGTTTGCCTATTTTCTTTTCGCACTAATCTTACGAAATTTTTAATAGCGCCAATATTCTTTATGCAAACCCTGCTGGGTCTGCATAATTTTCAAAAAGACTTAGTTTACTGCGTCTTTTAATGCTTTACCTGCTTTAAAGCTTGGATTTTTAGAAGCCTTAATCTGGATTTCAGCACCCGTTTGAGGGTTACGACCAACTCTCGCAGCACGATCCTTAACAGAGAAAGTACCAAAACCGATCAAAGTAACTTGATCGCCATCTTTTAACGCACCAGTGATTGATTCAACAAACGCATCAATTGCACGACCCGCTGCTGCTTTTGAAAGATCTGCAGATTCTGCAATTGCATCAATTAGCTCAGACTTATTCACACGAAACCCCTTAGGTAATAGCTGTATTTAAATACATAATTTTTAATGGCATGCGTTTAGATTTTTGAAAACCTTTACGCTTTTTCTTATTTCTATCTTCTTGTTAGAAATAACATTGAGAGGTCGGAGCTCCCTTAAAATTACTGCCGCCTGACTTCAGAACGTTTTATACCAACTGAAATCAAGCTATGTCAAGCGGCCGCTTCACCTAATGCGTATTTATTCGCCCAACTACCTCTTCTGAGGCTTTTGATGAAGTTTTTTTGCCTTTTTCCAATGATTTTCCATCAATCAGTGAATTTTCCGGTAAATACGAAAGAGCACACTCAAGCACCTGATCAATCCATTTTACAGGAATAATTTCAATATCAGATTTTATATTTTCCGGTATTTCTTTCAGATCTTTTTCATTCTCATCAGGAATAATTACTGTTTTTATCCCCCCTCTGTGAGCCGCAAGTAATTTCTCCTTTAAACCACCAATCGCTAACACTCGTCCCCTTAATGTTATCTCCCCTGTCATGGCGACATCCGATCTAACCGGAATACCCGAAAAAGAAGAAACCATTGCAGTACACATGGCAATTCCGGCGCTAGGACCATCTTTTGGCGTTGCCCCTTCCGGCACATGAACATGAATATCATGCTTTTCATGAAATTCATCATCAATTTGCAAAGCATTTGATCGACTACGCACAACCGTCATTGCAGCCTGAATGGATTCAAGCATCACATCCCCTAATGAACCTGTCCTGACAACCTTTCCCTTGCCCTTTACAGTACTACATTCAATTGTTAGCAACTCCCCACCAACCTGCGTCCAAGCCAGCCCAGTCACTTGACCAACACGATCCTCTTCATCAGCAATACCAAAACTAAACTTCCTTACGCCCAAGTACTGCTCTAGATTCTCTTCGCTAATGGTGATCGGCGCTTTTTGTTCTTTAAGCAAAACCTGCTTAACAACTTTCCGACATACTTTCGACACCTCTCTTTCCAACCCACGCACTCCCGCTTCACGAGAATAGTATCGAATCACATCACGAACAGCACTTCCATCAATAGAAAGCTCTCCTTCTTTCAAGCCATTATCTTTTAACTGCTTAGGAATAAGGTACTTTTGTGCAATATTGACCTTTTCATCCTCGGTGTAACCCGGAATACGAATAATTTCCATTCGATCCATTAATGCGGGCGGTATATTCATCGAGTTAGAGGTACACACAAACATTACATCTGACAAATCATAATCCACCTCAAGATAATGATCATTAAATGTATGGTTTTGTTCAGGATCTAAAACCTCAAGTAAAGCAGAAGCAGGGTCACCACGATGATCAGTCCCCAATTTGTCAATTTCATCCAATAAAAACAATGGATTTTTCACACCAACTTTAGATATTTTTTGTATTAGTTTGCCTGGCATTGAGCCAATATATGTTCTTCGATGACCTCTGATCTCAGCCTCATCCCTCATGCCGCCCAATGCAATACGTGTGTATTTTCGGTTTGTCGCCTTAGCAATTGATTGCCCTAAAGATGTTTTACCTACTCCTGGTGGCCCCACCAGACATAACACTGGACCCTTAAGCTTTTTGACTCTGCTTTGCACTGCCAAATATTCTAATATACGATCTTTAACTTCTTCCAAACCATAATGGTCATCATCCAAAATCTCTCTGGCCTTAGCTATATTATGACGAACCTTGCTTTTTTTACTCCAAGGAACACCAAGCACCCAATCAATATAAGAGCGCACCACAGACGCCTCTGACGACATTGGCGACATCATCTTTAATTTTTTTAGCTCAGCCTCAACCTTTTTCTTCGCTTCCTGACTTAAACCAGCAGCCTCAACTTTAGCTTCCAGCTCTTCAAATTCGTTCCCTCCCTCATTTAATGAGCCCATTTCTTTCTGAATAGCTTTCATTTGCTCATTCAAATAATACTCACGCTGGCTTTTTTCCATTTGTTTTTTTACACGCCCGCGAATACGCCGCTCAACCTGTATTAGGTCTGCTTCTCCCTCAATAACAGCTAAAAGCATTTCAACACGCTGTGTAATATCCAACTCTTCTAAAATATCCTGTTTATCAGATATTTTTAACTCCAAGTGAGCTGCAACGGTATCAATCAAACGGACCGGATCATTAATACCTGATAATGAACTCACAATTTCAGCCGGAACTTTTTTACTTAACTTACTGTACTTTTCGAATTGAGAAACCAAAGTCCGAACCAAACCATTCAATTCATTTTTTTCAGGCTTACTTTCATCAACCCTTAGCACTTTTGCCGACAAAAATTCTTCAGAAACAATACGCTCAACTGAAACCCGGTACTCCCCCTCAATTAATACCTTAACCGTACCATCTGGCAATTTAAGCATCTGCAAAATACTGGCAATGGTACCAATTTCATACAACTCATCAATCAGTGGATCATCATGAACAGCATTCTTTTGAGTAAGCAATAAAAGCTTCTTATCAGCTTCCATAGCAGCCTCTAACGCAAGAATTGACTTCTCTCTACCCACAAATAAAGGAATCACCATATGTGGAAAAACAACTACGTCACGTAGCGGCAACATTGGCACATCTGAGATATTGGACACTAAGTCCTGTATTTCTTCGGTCATAACTTTCCTCAATAAGTAGGTCTAATCAAGTAATAAAGTGGGGGTACTTCCCTTAAATACAAGTTATAAACTGTATTTGATACTTTTTTAGGCAAAAAAAAAGCCACGAACTAAGTTCATGGCTTTTTTAACAATAAATAGTAAAGCTTACTCGTCCGGTAAAGCTTTTACCTGCTCATTATTTTCATATATTTTAATTGGTTCAGAAACGCCGTTAATTGCATTTGCATCAATGACAACTTTACTAACATTTTCTTCTGAAGGAATATGGTACATCGTATCCAGCAAAACATTTTCCAAAATAGAACGAAGACCACGAGCCCCCGTCTTACGATCCATCGCTTTTTTCGCAACAGCCCGAAGCGCCTCATCACGAAAATCAACGTCAACGCCTTCCATTTCGAAGAGCTTCTGATATTGCTTAGTCAGTGAATTTTTAGGCTCAGTCAAGATTTGCATTAACGCCTCTTCATCCAACTCAGTCAAGGTTGCTACAACCGGCAAACGCCCAACAAACTCCGGAATCAAGCCATACTTCACTAAATCTTCTGTTTCTACAGTTTTGAGCGTATCACCAATCGACCTAACAGAATCCTTACTTTTAACCGTTGCACCAAACCCAATACCACTCTTCTCAGACCGATCACTAATCACCTTATCAAGACCAGAAAAAGCACCACCACATATAAACAAGATATTTGAGGTATCAACCTGCAAAAACTCTTGCTGAGGATGCTTACGCCCACCTTGAGGAGGAACAGATGCAACCGTACCTTCAATAAGCTTTAGTAGAGCCTGCTGCACGCCTTCACCAGATACATCTCGTGTAATAGAGGGGTTGTCTGACTTACGTGAAATTTTATCAATTTCATCAATATAAACAATGCCACGCTGAGCCTTATCTACATCGTAATCACATTTTTGCAGCAACTTCTGAATAATGTTTTCTACATCCTCACCAACATAACCGGCTTCAGTCAGGGTTGTAGCATCCGCTATAGTGAAAGGAACATCCAATAACCGCGCTAACGTTTCAGCAAGTAATGTCTTCCCGCTTCCCGTAGGCCCGATTAACAGAATATTACTTTTACCTAACTCAATATCAGACTTAGGGCTATCAAATTTCAAACGTTTATAGTGATTATATACGGCAACAGAGAGCACGATTTTTGCGCGATCCTGACCAATTACATAATCATTAAGCGTTTCTTTAATTTCCCTAGGGACAGGTAAGCGATCACCACTTTGCTCAGTGACACTCTCTTGAATTTCTTCTCTAATAATATCGTTGCATAAATCAACACATTCATCACAAATAAACACCGAAGGCCCGGCAATTAACTTGCGTACTTCATGCTGGCTTTTACCACAAAATGAGCAGTACAGTAATTTACCGCTATCTTCACCTTTACCGTTTTTTTCGTCGGTCATTTGAATTCCTATCACATTTTAGCTGCATATTTCGCAGCCCTATCTACTTTAAAAGGACATTCACTTAAAGCCCTTTTTCAGATAGACGATCAATATCTTGATTTATGAGCTGCCAATAAACCTTTACTTTATAAATATTTACTTGGCAGTTTCATTACCTGGCCTAGTTTCCAGCACAGCATCAATCAAACCATAATCAACAGCAGCATTGCCATCCATAAAATTATCTCGGTCAGTGTCTTTCGCGACCTCTTCCAAGTCCCGCCCTGTATGATTAGCCATAACAGTATTTAATTTATCACGAATCGTCAAAATTTCTTTGGTATGAATTTCAATATCAGTTGCCTGACCCTGATAACCACCAAGAGGCTGATGAATCATCATTCTGGAATGAGGCAAACAATAACGCTTACCTTTTTCACCACCTGTTAATAGTAAAGCTCCCATACTGCAGGCTTGCCCAATACATAATGTTGACACATTAGGCTTGATAAACTGCATTGTATCATAAATCGACATACCTGCCGTAACAGAGCCGCCAGGAGAATTAATATATAAATGAATATCCTTATCTGGATTCTCCGACTCTAAAAACAATAACTGAGCCACAATCAAATTAGCCATATGATCTTCAACCTGACCAACCATAAAGATCACACGCTCTTTTAATAGCCTGGAATATATATCATATGAGCGCTCACCTCGCGCGGTTTGCTCAACAACCATAGGGACTAAGCCGCTACTTGTAATTACACTTGAACCGTCCCCAATATTACCATGATGCTTCATATTTATTTTCTTCCTCGACCCTTCTTACAAGTTGACACAATTAAATTCTGAAATTAATTTCTTCTAGCACAATTAAAAACAGCCAGTATCATACCGGCTGTTTTAAAGTGTAGCTGAAAAAAATCAATCATTCAGATTATTAAACATCATTTTTTCGTTTTTTTATGCTTCAGCTGCTTTTGGCTCTGCAGGCTTAACTGCATCCTCGTAAGACATTTTCTTTTTCTTCACTTTAGCTTTTGAAACAACCAAATCAACAACAGACTCTTCTACAACCAGCGCTTCAATTTGAGCTCTGTTTTCAGGCTTCCCATACCATGAAATAACCTCTTCAGGTGACTCATAAGAAACCGCTAACTCTTGAATCTTAGCATCAACCTTTTCAGCATCAGCCGCTAATTCATTTTCTTTAACCAATGCGGCAAACAATAAACCTGTTTTGATTCTTGTCTCAGCCTGATCCTTAAACAACTCAGAAGGCAGCTGTGAAAGATCCATCTTCTGATCACCACCAAACTGACTAATAGCCTCTTGCTTCATTTTATTAATTTCTTCATCAAGCATCGAGGCAGGCACATTGACATCATTTGAAGCCACCAAAGCATCTATTATCTGCTGCTTAAGTTTACCTGTAACAGCCTGCTTAAGCTCACGCCCCATATTATTCGTAACTTCAGCCTTAAAGTCCTCTTCAGTAGTGCAGTTGACACCATACTTAGTAAAGAACTCTTCATTCATTTCTGGCAAAACAGTATCTTCAACAACTTTAACGTCCACTTCGAACTTCACATCTTTACCAGCAAGCTCTTCGTTTCCATAATCTTCAGGAAATGTAAGCTCAAGCTCAACAGATTCGCCAGCCTTTGAACCAACAAGACCTTTTTCAAAGCCTGGAATCATTTGATTAGAACCAAGTGTGATTTTTTGATCCTTACCAGTCCCACCTTGGAATGCTTCACCATCCATATAACCAACATAATCAAGTGTTAACAGGTCTTTATTTTTAGACTTCCGCTTAACTGACTTTAAAGTGCCGTGCTGACGCTGCAACACATCTATCATATTCTTAATGTCTTTATCTTTAATTTCTGCTTCAGGCTGCTCTAACTGAATAGCAGAAAGGTCTGAAACTTTAATTTCAGGATAAACCTCAAAAACAGCAACAAACTCTAAATCCTTGCCATCTTCAATATTTTTTGGCTCGAATTTTGGGTAACCAACCGGGCTAATTTCTTCTTTGGTAATAGCTTCCACGTAAGAATTACGCATCACTTCACCAACTACTTCTTGACGAATACCTTTTCCATAACGATTTTTAACAACTTTAGCAGGCACTTTTCCTGGGCGAAAACCATTAATACGTACGGTTTTAGCCGTCTGCTGCAGACGCTTCTCCACTTCCTGCTCAATTTGATCAGCAGGTACCGCGATCGTCATTCGACGCTCAATAGGAGACGTTGTTTCAACAGAAACTTGCATGGACATTCCTCAATTTTATTTGTAATCAGTTAACTATGAGACCAGTACTCAAACTAATGACAGAATACTAGCTATTAAAAATAATGGGGACGAATTTTAAGAGCGCAATACCAAGATAGCAAGCACTTTGTTCACATATACAGGAAAAGTTACAACAAGAAAGAGGGATAAAAGAGATTCAATAAAACAAGAATAAGCTAAACCCGAATAAATCGGGGTTTCGCTCTTCGCAGCATAAAGGACCAGAACTAGCCTTTAGATAACCACTTAATAGAAATTAATAAATTGACATGGTGCGAAAGGAGAGACTCGAACTCTCACGCCCTAAGACACTAGAACCTAAATCTAGCGCGTCTACCAATTCCGCCACTCTCGCATCGTCAGTCAATTTATAACTTCTTTCAACATCATACTACAAGCAAACTGCCAATAAATACAATATTGGGGTGGGCGAAGGGGATCGAACCCTCGACCGCAGGAATCACAATCCTGAGCTCTACCAACTGAGCTACGCCCAC
>CAJWBJ010000091.1 GCA_913020495.1 uncultured Oleiphilus sp. | reverse complement strand
TTTACGCACCACTATCAAAACATCAACAGTCCGGTTCGCCACAACTCAGTTCACCACAACGTTTAAGCGAAATTGAATACCGGCAATTCCAACCCATTCAAGAACAAATATCTGCTGAGCAGTATGACAAGGCACTAAACTCATTAAACAAACTTGTTCAGCGGCATAGTGAAAAACCTTATGTCATATCTGTGGCGATGAAATCAGCCGCTTACATTTACATCGCACAAGAAACCTACCCGAAAGCAATAAAATGGATGATGCGCACGCTCGCTCTATCTGCAATGAGTACTAGCGAGTTACAAGCTATTCGTCACGACTTAAGCCAATTACAGTCACAAGCCGGACAATACCAAAATGCAGTTAACACTATGCAAAGCTGGCTAAAAACAGCCAAACCCTCCGAAATAAGTGCTTCCGACTACCAGTTATTAGCCATTTCAGAATTTCATCTTGAGCATTATCATTTATCGAAGAAAGCGGCTAAAAAAGGGCTCAAACAAGTAAAGCCACCTATCGAATTATTTCATCAACTGATCTTATCTTGTGAGTTGGCTTTAAAAAATTACGCCGATGCTCAAAAAACCTTAGCTATTTTAGTCAAGCTAAAGCCCTCGAAAAAGAGTTACTGGGTGCAATGGGTCGGGGTTCTTGACTTGCAAGAGAAGCCAGAACAGGCGCTTGTGATAGTTGAATTAATGGATCAACAAAACATACTTAATACTGAAGCTGAACGCATGCAATTTGTGCAGCGGTTGATACAACAAGACAATGCCTTTAAAGCGGCAAACAAATTGAACGGGTATATAAAACGCAAGGAAGTCAGTAACACAGAAGCTCAACAGCTTTTACTCGCGAATGCATGGGAACGTAGTGGTGAGCATTCAAAAGCCATTGATATATTAAAAAACCTGCAACATGATCAAGCCCTTTCTCGTTTAGTGCCAATTTATATCAATGAACAAAAATGGTCTCATTTAGCCGAATTACTTTCACAAAAACTTAAAGCGCCTGTAACAGTAAAAAATGAGTCATTATTTTTACAGCTTGGGTATGCTTATCACCAACTAGGCACACCCGAAAAGGCAAGGCAGGTATTTCTCGTACTGACTAATTCAGAGCAAGCAAGTAAAGAATCCAAAAAGTCAGCAAAGGAATGGCTTGCATATCTTTCTGACTAGTTCTTAAAACTCAATAATCCCCTGCACAGGTTTATCAAGCAGCGATTTTACTAGTTCGTTATCTGACATACCGCCATATTTTGCTGCTAAACGATCAATATCTTCCAATAAACCTCTACAGTCTTTACCACTTTTTTCACATTTCGCTAACCAGTCTTGTTTTACCGGCTTATACGTATTCATCCAAACACCCCGTTCCTCAGGGGTCAAAGCAATGATTTCTACACCTTTCTCTTTATATAAAGAAATGGCTTTCTTACTAAAGGTTACATTTTTTTCGACTAACGCTAACATTAATTTTTGTTGGGTGTCATAAACCGCTTGCTTCAGTGGTATTGCTAGCTTCTTAAAGCTTCGCTTATTGATGCACGTTTCAATGGTTCCAGAGGCAATATTAATATCAGTAAAGTATTTAGCTTGTTCATAAATTTTGAACGGAACGAAACCCATTTCTGACCAAATCACTGCATCAATCACGCCTTGTTGTAAGGCGGTATAGACTTCAGGAAAAGGTATTTGAATTTCTTCATAACCCATTACTTTGGCTGCATTGGAGGGTCGCATAAATGAAGCAATTTTTTTTCCCTTTAGGTCTTCCGGTTTTCTGACAGGGGTTTTACTCATTAAAGTTAAAGGTTTCATCGGAAAGATATGTCCAAGATGAACCCCGCGCTTTTCAAACTCGGGCCTTAAGTATTTTGGCGAAAGTTCAGCGATAATTTTTGCTGTCAGATAGGTATTTTCGGGCGCGACAGTGCTTACACTAAATGCATTTGTTAATTCAAACCCCTTTGATTCATATAGGGCGTAACACGTACCAGCATCGGCAATACCAGCTCTAATTGCTTTTACCCCGCCTTTAACACCATAAAGTGTTCCTCCTCCATATTGCTTAACGGTGATACCTTTTCCCGTTGCAACATTCAACCAATCAAACCCTTTTTGCCACACTGGAGGAAGCAATGAAACTGGTGGAGCAGGATGAGCAAACTTCCATTGAACGGGCACGCCCTCATAAGGGTATTGTATCTGAGTGTCAGCCAGAGATTTTTCTATTAGGGAGCTATTTACCAGAGATGTATTAGGTGCTGCTAGAGATGTAAACGATAACAATAGAAATGATATAAAGACCAAGTATTTATTTATTTTCATGGTGGCGCCGTTAAGTTAGATATTTTTCATGACTTTATATTGATTGAAAACCTCTGGTTCCGCAAGTGGGCAACTACACTCCCGCCCTATTTTATAAGCTCTCAGTCCATAGCGTAAAATAAAAAATAGCACCTTTGCCTATTTCTGACTCACCCCAGATTTCCCCAGCATGTTTATTTATAATCCGCTTAACTGTATCTAACCCGACACCGGTTCCAGAAAACTCATGCTCTAAATGCAGTCTTTTAAAGGTGATAAATAAGTTGTGTGCATGAGTCATATCAAACCCTGCACCATTATCTTTTACATAGTAGACTGTTTTTGCGCCAAGCCTCTTCACACCAAACTCTACTGCAGGATGGTCCACTTTAGAGGAGTATTTCCAGGCATTGTTTAGTAGATTTTCCATCACTGAATAAAACATGCGCTCATCGCCAGGTACCACAATATACTCTGCGCACTTAAACAATACAGGGCATTCGGGTATTTCTTTATTTAACTCCTGCGCTATAGTCTGAGCCATGACACTAAGATTCACCGGTTTTAGATCTATCTCTGCATTTTGGACCCGCGATAGCTCGAGCAGGCCATGAATTAATTCAGACATTTTACCCGCGCTATCTATGATTCTCTGTAAAAGACTTGTGCCGATACCATCCAGACTTTCACTATATTCTTCGATTAAAATCTCACTAAAACCTTTGATACTTCGCAAAGGTGCACGCAAGTCGTGTGAAACAGAGTAACTGAATGACTTTAGCTCCTCATTGGCGGCTAGCAATTCAAAATTAGAGTCTTCCAGAGCCAAGGTACGGGCAACTATTTTTTCCTCTAACGTTTTATTAATTCGTTCTGACTTACCAAATAAACGGGCATTTTCAAATGAGATAACTGCCTGCGAAAGCAGCATACCAACAACACGTAAATGCTCATCTGAAAAGTGATGTTTGACTGACAGACTATCCAAATATAATGCCCCGATAATCCTATCCCGGTAATTAATAGGGATACAAAGCATGGCTTTTGGCCTACAAGATTTAATATAGGGATCTTCTCTCAATCGTTGTTTATCAACTCTGCTTAATTCATCTTGTCGAGATAAATCAAACTTCATTTTTTTATCTAAAACATGATTAATTACCGATACGGGGACCTCTTCACAATCATCCAGTCTTTGAGCTTTAGCCGGTTTGGTGGAACCTGACAAAATTGTTTCAACAACAGCGCCTTTTTTGCCATTCATGACTAAGGCAGCAGTTTGCGCACCCGAGATTTCGGCAATTAAACGCAATGATTTTATGAGCAATTTTCTTAAATTCAACTCACTTGAAATCTGCTGTGATGCCTCCATTACCGATTCAACATTCAACATGGTTTGACTTTCTGATTGATCTCTGAGGGAAACCCCCTCCCCAAAGGTAGTCGTCTCTGAATAATTCGTATCAAACTGCCGGGTTTCAGACGATACAGCGCTATTCATCAACAACCCATCATACTGGTGTTGTAACAAGCTACATTTAAGCAAGCCCCCCCACTGCCGGTAAACATAAATAGCTTGCTGTAAATAACGTCTCGCAGCAGTGTCAAAACCCTGAGCTACCCAGTATCGAGCACACAGTTCATTGGCAAGAGCCAGATACTGAAGATAACCACCTGCTTTTGTGCTTTGAATGGCTTGTTCGTAATAGGCCAAAACAAGAGACATATCATGACTTAATGCCCTGCTCTGTTCAGCCCGTAATAGATGAAGCTTATGCTCAAAATTTTCTGGACAAAGTTTCGTTAAAGTTTCAAGCTCATCCATAGAGCATTCAATATAACCAACCAGTTCCAGTCGTTCTTTTTCAGGTGCATCCGGGTATTTTTGGCAAGCAAGTAAAGCAGCTATAAAGCGATGCTCCAAAGGGGTAATAAAACCACTCATTAGCTCTAATGACGGTTCTGCGGCCTTGACAGACTGCCAGGCCAGATCATATTGTTCACTCCAAAAAAACCATTGCAATTGCAGGTGCTCTATAAAAGGTTTCATGACGCATGACTGAATTAACTGCCACTCATCTGAAGAAAAGGCACTTTCTCCCAAGGGGTTAGGCAAGGGTCTATTTAATGAAGGTACCTGCATTAAAGCGTCCACCAAATAGGAGTATAAACCTCCTGCAGCAATTTTTAATTGGTGTTTACGTAATAAGCCATGAATCCGAACCAGTCGTTCTGAAAGCGTCTCTAAGCGTTGCCCCATCACAAACAGGTTAATCACCGAGTTTGACAGCCCACCAATCAGCCCTCCCAGTATTTCCCCGCTCACTAGGCTGAGATCATGAGATTTATTCAAAAAGTCACATGCTTGTGAAAACGGAGAAGTATAAAACCATTGCATGGCACCAAGCCCATTATAGAAAAGGGATAAGTCTGGGCTTTGAGGATAAAATTCAACAAGCTGTACCGCAGCCTTAGAGAATTTATCTGCCTCAAGGTAGTATTTATGCTTTGCTCGTAAAATACTATACATACCAAAAATAGTAATGGTATGTTGACCCGCTTCTCCATCAAGTACAAGCCTCATAGCCAGATTGATACAATATCGCAATAGTTGATAATCGCCTGCAACCTGACTATAACCAGACAATCGAGTTAGTAGTAAGCACTGCAACTGGCGCTCGGCTGTGGCGGCATTTTTAGCTTTTGATATGACTCTTTCCAAGTCAAGTACTTGTAATTTAGAAACTAACCTAGCCTCTTCCTTATCTACAAATTCACCATTAATCTGGTCTAGCTCAGGTACGTCAAGGCCGCAAAATCTCAAGCCCCGAAAGCCTTGTTCAATAGCCCATTTTATGCCATTCCCATTATCCGATATATTATGAACCAATAGCAGGCGACAAATCGCAGCTTTTTCAAAATCACCATGCGCATTCGACAGGGCGATTTCGGATAATTGATTCCCCAAAGCTACTTGACAATTCAAGTACTCACATTCAATCCGTACTAAATAAAGCCCATAACAAAGTTCATAGTGGTTTAGCCAAGCATCTTCAGGCAATAAAGCCACCCCCTCAACCGCATAATTTAAAGCGACTTCCCATACACTAGACGACTTAGCCCTCTGAGCTGCTTTCAAATTGAGTGAGGCTAGTTGAATACGTTCACTAGGTTCTGTGATTAACGGGTGAGCATGATTTAGCTGTTCAACCACAGAAAATAATATGGCAGAACTAATTAATTCATTCTCATAAATAAAGGTATCCCTAAGTAAGCGCCCTATCGTGAGATGCGCCACCCTCTTTTTTGAGTCCGCCAATGAATGGTAAGCTGCCTCTAACATGCGATCATGAAGAAACTTGCAATTTGATGGTAAAACCAAGTTTGATGACGAGCCCTCCTTTGGGTCACTTTGAGTACCAAGTAACCAATCTCCCCCCTCCTGAAGGATCAAACCTTCTTTAATGGCTGGCCAGAGTTGTTGCGATACCACCTCTATAGAACTCTGGCTAATAATTGCCAACATTTGGAAATCAAAATTACTCCCAACACAAGCGGCCAACTGCATTACTTTCTGAGTTTCAAGCGGTAGTTGTTGCATTTTACCCAGCATTAACTCAACAACGTTGTCTGTAATATCTTTGCGATTAATGGTCTGAACATCCCAAACCCAACGATGGAGTGTTAGATCAAAATTAAGTAGTGACTCGTTATAAAGCGTCTTTAAAAATTCATTAATAAAGAATGGGTTCCCATCTGTTTTCAACTGAATTAGTTCAGCTAGTGGGCGAAGCTCAATATGAGACCTATGCAGGCTATCAACAAGTAGTTGTTCGGTATGTTCGATAGATAAAGGCTGAATGGCCAGCGATGTTATTTTTTTAGCTTTCTGCCTCTTTATAGTATTAAGTGTTTGGAGCGCAGGGTGATTTTCATCTACTTCATTATCACGATAAGCAACAATAAGCAGTATTCGACTACTTTCTTCCTCCAACAACATTGGTAACAAATTCAATGTGCCTCTATCCGCCCATTGCAGGTCATCAATAAAAATAACCAAGGGCCGACCTTGGCTGATGAGTATTACAAACTGTTGAAATACCATATTAAATCGGTTTAGTGATTCTTGGGCCCTCAGAGCTGGTACTTCTGGTAACTCACCCAATAAAGGTGTGAATTCTTCCATAAAATCAATCAGCAAACGTGCATTTTCACCTAATTCATCATTCAGCTCTTGACGCATTGACTGTAAATCTTTTTCACTTTGTGACAGCGCATAAAACAACCATGACTTGAATATCTGCTTTAAAGCTGAATAAGGTGTATTTGTTTGGAATTGATCAAATTTCCCACTAATAAACAAGCCTCGATGCGCAGCAATAGATTGATGGACTTCGTGAACTAAAGCCGACTTACCTACGCCTGAAAAGCCGGAAATTGATAATAGCTGAGAATTCCCTAAGACCGCCTGTTGAAAACACTGAACCATGGCTTTAATTTCAGGCTCTCTGCCATAAAGTATTTGCGGGACATGAAAGCGATCGGATATGTCACCTTTACCCAGCTGAAATTTTGTATCGGGGTGATCTGTTGCGAGAATATCACGACACTTTTCAAGGTCTTTTTTTAGGCCTAAAGCGCTTTGATATCTCTGCTCAGCCATTTTATGCAACAGCTTATCAATAAGCTTTGACAACATCGGTGGGATATCTGCCCGACACTTAACTAGCGGAGTGTGGGCTTTTGCTATATGGGCATGCACCATGCCCAAGGCATCATCAGCACTAAAGGGTTGTTGCCCACTTAATAACTCATAAAAGGTCACACCCAAGGTATAGAAGTCGGTACGATAATCCAGAGCCCGATTCATACGACCGGTTTGCTCCGGTGAAATATAGGCCAGAACCCCCTCAAGTTGGTCCGGTGGAGCAAGTGCGGTTTGCTCTCGACTCAGTAGTGAAGCCAAACCAAAATCGCTTACTTGCACCACGCCACTCTCAGGATTAATCAAAATATTACCTGGATGCAAGTCTTTATGTATCACTTGTGCGTGATGAATAACACTCAGTGCATCTGCTAGTTGAATTGCAATATTCAAGAATGCATCAACCGGGAATGGTTGATCACTTACTTGTTTTGCGTGTTGGCACAAATCTATGGACTGTTTGTCTTCTAACACCATGACAGGGAGACCATCTCGTTCAAAATAGTCTAATGCTTTAGTAATATTCTGGTGTTCGAATTTTCTCAATAGTTCGTATGATAGTAAAAAACATTGTCGCTGACGCTGGCTTGGATAGGCTATTTCAAATGATTTAATAATTACCGGGCAACCATCTTGATCACGCAATGCTCGCTGTACCTTGGTAATGGCATTGGTAAACAAGATTTCTTTTAAGCTGTAGCCTGGTAACTCGTTATTCAAATTTAGCTCCATTGGTTTTTATGTTTTTTCTAGTATTTCGATTTCATCAGAGTTTTTCTCATAAAGTAAAATAAAATGTAGCGCCTTTGCCTTTTTCAGCTTTCGCCCATATATCACCTTTATGTTTGTTAATAATACGTTTTACGGTAGCCAGACCAATTCCCGTGCCTGTGAATTCTTTTTCTGAATGAAGACGTTGGAAAGTACCGAATAATTTGTCACTTTTTTCCATATCAAACCCAGCGCCATTATCTTTTACGAAATAGACTGTTTGATCATTTTGTTGTTCGCGACCAAATTCTACTTGTGCTTGCGTAGCTTTAGACGAGTATTTCCATGCATTATTGAGTAAATTTCCCATCACAGAAGCAAGCATTCGCTGGTCACCCTGCACTTCGATATCTTGTGCACAAGTAAACTCTACAGTGCGATCGACTGTATGCTCATTTAATTCAAGCACAATCGATTTGGCCATTTCACTTAAGTTAACGGGATTTAATTCCACATCCTGATTTTGTACCCGCGACAATTCCAGTAGCCCATTTATCAACTCCCCCATTTTGCTTGAACCACTCATGATTCGCTCAAGAAGACTCACCCCCATGCTGTCCAGTTTGTCGGTATATTCTGCTAGTAATATCTGGCTAAAGCCTTTCATTGATCTGAGCGGCGAACGTAAATCATGAGAAACAGAATAACTGAAGGCATTCAGCTCATCATTAGCTGCTTTGAGTGCAGTATTACTTCCACTGAGTTGCTCTGTGCGCTCAACTACTTTTTGCTCTAGCTCTTCGTTAAGCAGGTTAATTTCTTCAAATAAACGTGCATTTTCAATCGAAATAGCCGTTTGTAAAAGCAGCATTTTGATCACATTCAAACGCTTTTTGGTAAAAGCTTTCGGGGTCAGTCTGTTTTCAAGGTATAACGCTCCTATTACTTTGCCTCTATAGAGCACCGGTACACATAGAATGGATTGCGGAGGCTGTCCTTTTAAATAGGGGTCATTTTCAAAGTCTTTATTATCATCAACATTTGCAAGATTAACCGTTTCATCCGTGCGCAGCACATAACTTATAATGCTCAAGGGTAGGTCTGTACATTCATCAAGCATTTGTGATTTGATATTGTTCGATGAAACTGCAGGAGAGGTGATGGTCTCGGATGATTCTGATTGCACAGAGACTCGCGCTTCAACACGCACACCTTCAACTGTATTCAGCACCAGCGCCGCCGTTTGCGCTCCAGCACTTTCAGTAATAACTTTCATAACCTTTAACGCTAACTGTTTTAGCTTCAACTCACTTGAAATCAATTGCGATGATTTCATTATGGAGTCGAAGTCCAAGCCACTTTTGTCTTGAGAGTTTGTTTTTAACCCTTCCGGGGTATTGGTCAAATATTGGGATTGATTACCCGATACAAAAGGAGGCCCTATGCTGGAAATGCTTCCAAGACTTGTATCTCTACTTAATTTAGTGCTGCTTGCCTGATCCACATCCATGGAAGAATACGCCAACAATTGGCCATAGTTTTTCTTCAAATAGACAACGCGCGCCATGCAACCCCAGCATTCGTACAAGTAGATAGCTTCTTCCAAATAGGCTGTTGCGGCGCTCTCCAAACCTTTGCTCTTCCAGTACAAAGCAAGTAATTCATTTGCCAGCGCTTGATACTGTAAAAAACCATTTTCTTTAGCTGAGGTGATCGATTTTTTATAATGTTCAGTCACCTGCATCATTGAATTATTTTGATAGCGCCCCTGTTCTGCAAGTAGTAACTGATACTTGTGATCAAAGTTTGCAGGGCAGAACTGGGATAATTTTTTTAATTCCTGTAGGCAGAACTCAAAATCATCAGAATCATTCACACCCTGATTACCCGTTGAAACAAGTAAAAGACCATATTGAATGAGATGATCTGTATAGCAGGAGAATTTGGAGGTGCCACTTTGGCGATCATGCGTAAAACGGGAAATGCCCAAAGATTTTTGTTGATCCCCATACCAAAAAGCTAGCTCTGATCGATAATGAAGAAGGTTATACTCATGCAATGATCCTTTAATTTTATTCAGGTAAGCCGTAGAAAATGCACTTTCATCCAGCGCCTCGCTCCCACTTTCCCCTGACTCCATTAAGGCTTTAACCAGCTTTGGAATATTATTACCATGAGGCACAAAGACAGCTTTACGCCGACTAATTTTAATTGAATAATCGGCCTGCTCTTGTACTAGCTTTAAACGATCACCTTTTGAAAATTTCAAAAAGAGGATGTTGTTCAAACCAATGACAGCTCTGGCAATTTCACCACTTTCAAGACCGATTTCATAACCTTTCTGGTGCTGGGCAATACAATAGTCATAAGATTCTTTAAAGGGCAAAACCAACCCTGATAGTATATTGTAAGTGCTCGCTAGCTCTCGTACATGAGGATAATGGGCTTTTAGTTTATGAATCTGTTCCACCACCTTTGTGCTCTGCTCATACTCGCCACGTTGAGCTAAAAATACGGCATACCAAGACAATTGAACGACGGTCAGGTCAGACTTTCCCCCTTTCAGAATAAAGTTAAGTCCACGAAGAATACCTAATTCCAATATATTCAGATCGCCTAAAAGAAAAGCGCAAGCATTCAAGTTTGTTAGAATTTTCATTGCAATCAGCAGCCCCTGATTACTCATTTCAGGTAGCTCGATTATTTGGCTAATTCTGGTGTTCTTTATCTGCTCATCAAATAATATTTGCTCCTGAAGTAAAGCCTCGTTTACCTCGTCATCATCACTGGTAAATGGAATATTCAAATAGCCCAAACCCTGAAGACCAAATTTGATCCCTAATTTCCATCGGCCTCGTCCAATACTCTCAACCAGACGAGTCACACATATTTCAGCTCTGAGTAAGTCTTCATGGCAATATTTCAGCAGTTCATCATAAAGAGCATTAGACGTATCGGGTCGACCACATAAATACTCGCCTTCTGCTTTGACAGAATACAAATCAAAGGTCAATTGATAACAGGTTTTCCAGCTGTCTTTCGGCAATAACCCCATGCCAATACTGGCATATTGCACCACAGCCTCCCAAGCACTGGCGGCTTTCGCTTGATCTGCTGCCTTTTGGTTGAGTTCAACGAGATGTAACCGCTCAACATCATCAGAAATTAAACTTCTACCCTGGTTTAGCTGCTCGACAATAGCAAACAAAGAAGATGACTGTGACCATTGAAAAGTCTGATTATCTTGTAGATAACTATTCCTTAACAATCGACCAATTTTGAGATGGATTTGCTCTCGTTGAACAATACTCATCGACTCATACGCTGCTTGCAACATTCGGTCATGAAGAAATTTGCATTGAGCCAATACGAAAGCGTTTTGGGTATTCATTGCGCCACTTTGTAACAACAACCCTTCTTTCAAAGCCGGCCATAGAATCTGCGTAATTTCTGATTCTTTCTGCTCTGCCACAATGGCTAATAGTTCAATATCAAAACGACTACCTATGCACGAGGCAAGCTGTAACAGCTGTTGAGTATTGCTGGGTAGTTGCTGCATTTTTCCGAGCATTAGTTCAACAACATTGTCACTAATACCTTTTGCTGTAATGGCTGCGATATCCCATTGCCAGCAGCGTTGTGCTAAATCAAAATTCAATAATTCTTCACTATAAAGGGTCTTTAAAAACTCATTTACAAAAAATGGGTTACCTCCTGTTTTATGGTGCACTAGTTCTGACAATGACTGAACTTCTTTTGCACCATGATGCAGACTGTCAATTAACAATTGCTGAACATCATTTAGCGACAGCGGCCCCAAACTTAGAGAGCTAATACTATCGGCGTCGTTTTCACGGATGATATTCAAAGTGTGAATCGCCGGGTGTGTATCATCTACCTCGTTATCACGATAAGCGACAATGATTAACAGTGAACAATCCGCCTCTCTCATTAACAGAGGAAGTAAATTCAGACTGCCTCGGTCAGCCCATTGCAAATCATCGATACAAATCACTAAAGGTCGATCTTCTGCAATAAAAGTGATGAGTTTAAGAAAAACAAGATGAAAGCGATTTTGTGTTTCATCTGCCCCCAATTTAGGTACTTCAGCAAGCTCTCCTAACAAGGGTTTAAATTCAGGCATAAAATCAATCATTACTCTGGCATTTACACCCAAGGTTTCATTCAGCTGTTCTCGCTGAACTTGTAGGAGGTGCTCCGACAAAGAGAGCACCTTCAACAACCATGATTTGAGCACCTGATAAAAAGCCGAGTAAGGAATATTGCGCTGAAACTGATCAAATTTACCTGAAAGAAACAAGCCATTATGCTCTGCAATAGGCTTATGCACTTCATTCATTAAAGCGGATTTACCAATCCCGGAATAACCACACACCGACAGTAACTGAGGAGCACCATATGATGTTTTATTGAAATGGGTTAATAGCGTATTAATTTCAGTTTCTCTACCATAAAGTTTTTGAGGAATTTGAAAACGATCTGAAACATCCCCCTCTCCCAATGAGAAACTTTGTGGCGCTTTGTCATCTTCCAGTGCTTTCAGACATTTTTCTAAATCTGTTTTTAATCCTTGAGCACTTTGGTAACGTTCCTCCGCAACCTTGTTAAGTAGCTTATCAATAAGCTTTGAAATGACTTCCGGTATTTCTTTGCAGATTTTTATCACCGGTTTCTGGTTTTTGGCTATGTGCGCATGAACCATTCCCAGCGAATCCTCCGCTCTGAAAGGAACTTGCCCGGTAAGCAACTCATAAAAAGTAACGCCTAGCGTATAAAAATCTGTACGATAATCTAGCGTGCGATTCATGCGCCCTGTTTGTTCTGGTGAAATATAAGCCAACACCCCTTCTAATTTATCCGGGGCTGCTAAGCTGGGCTGCTCTCTCGAAAGAATAGAAGATAATCCAAAATCAATAATCTGAGCATGCAGGGTTTCGGGGTGAATAATGATATTACCGGGGTGCAGATCTTTATGAATCACTTGAGCATGATGAATCACGCTTAATGCATCGGCTAATTGAATGGCGACATTTAAAAACTTATCGACTGGTAGACGTTTATTGGTTTGCTGACCAATATATTGACGTATATCAATGGATTGCTGGTCCTCCAATACCATGACGGGAACATTACCCTGCTCAATATAATCGAGCACTTTGATAATATTGGGGTGGTCGAATTTTTTTACCACCTCATAAGCAAAAGAAAAACGACGTAACTGAGCCAATGTAGGGTAGCTTGCCACTAAGGATTTAAGGATAACCCTCGTACCATCACTCTCACGAATAGCACGTTGTATTAACGTACGATCATTACTGAACAATGTTTCTTGAAGTGTGTAATTGTTAATCGTCTGGCTCAAGGGGCTGCCTGTTAAATCATTATTATTAAAGCGAGTAGAGGTCTTGATACAACTTCTTTAACTGCAACTGCTTCTTTTAACTACTTGTCATTCCGGTTTTCTTTTAAGCCGGAACCATTATTCTAATATCAAAACAGCCAAAAAACTGAATTCCGCCTAAAAAGTCTGCAAGAATAACAGAGGCTTGAGTCGTGCAAAATATCTCTGTAAAAAGTATAGACGGGAATTTACAGAAATGGAGTATACGGATGGTTTACACACAATTTTAGTTCGGATTTTAGTCCTTTTTAAAAGCAATCAAACAGAAATCTCACACAATTGATCTAAACTAATTAAACGATATATTTTTTTCACCTTTGGAATATTGATACTTTGACTCACCCCTTACATGTTGCTGGCTTTTGCGACCCTGCTTTCACTTCGGTAAAACAAGCTTTCACTGATAACTTACAACTCAGAAATGAACTCGGTGCTTGCGTATCTGTCATACATAAAGGAAAGACAGTCGTTGATTTATGGGGCGGCTACCAAGACATTGCTCGCACCAAACTCTGGGACAAAGACACACTTGTTTGCGTTATGTCAGTCACTAAAGGCATCGCTTCAATTTGCTTACTCATTCTGGCAGACAGAAAAGTCATTGACCTAGATAAGCCTATCGCAAACTACTGGCCAGAATTCGCTCAAGCAGATAAAGAATCTATTACAGTACGCTGTATGTTGGCGCAGTTAGCCGGTATTCCAGTGGCAGATGCAGCGCCGGAAAATTCACTTTTTCAACCCGGCATTGTGATCAAGGCATTAGAGATTCAAAAGCCTCTTTGGGAGCCTGGCACAACGCCTTGTTATCATTCTTTTAGTCATGGGCCGCTTTGTGAGCAGATCGTTCAACTCACAACAGGAAAATCACTTGGAACATTTCTGCGAGAAGATCTTTTTGGTCCGAGAGGGATAGATTTTTTTGTTGGCCTCACACCGGAAGAAATAGAACGTTGCGCTGATATTCTGGTCGATGATAATGTTCCCAGCTTAATGGGTATGATGGGCGGAAACCCACTATTAGCAAGAGCTTGGAAACCTGCACCATTCAATGAATCTGAGAATTTTTTCGAGAGCGATGAATTCCGACGCTGTGAATTTACATCCGGCAATGGACACAGTAATGCCAGAGCCTTGGCGCAGATTTATGGCTCTCTGGTTCACAATGGCAGCAGCATGATTAACCACGACTTACTGGAGGATGTCATTCAGGAACAATGGAATGCCGTTGAAAAGATGACCAACCGTCATTTCCGCTATGGTACCGGGTTTATGCTGAACAACCCTCATTTCAATCTCGGTGAGAACCCCAGAACTTTTGGTCATCCTGGTTTAGGTGGTGCTCTGGGCTTTGCTGACCCAGACGCAGAGTTAGGCTTTGGCTATTGCGGTAATCGCATTCATGCGGTGGATGACACCGGCGCCTGTGGCAAGGCATTGATAGATGCTATCTATGATAGTTTGTAAGAATTAAGAAAGCCTAACGATACATTTACACCGCAGTCTTCTCTAAGTATTACCACCCCCTCAGAAAACACTCATTCCCGCATTCGCGAGAATGACCTTACTGGGTGTTATTTATTTACATAAAATTATAGGTAAACCTTACGCCCAAGGTTCGTGGTGGATTGATGTCTTTCGTTACGCC
>CAJWBJ010000090.1 GCA_913020495.1 uncultured Oleiphilus sp. | reverse complement strand
GCGAGCAATACATAATATTGGCTCTGACTTTGAGTGGTTTTTAGAATTTCGTAGTTGGTTAGTTTGGTGTCTTTAATTTGGGTATTTATTTTTTGTCTGAAAGCACTATCACGATAACCATTGTGCAAGGAGTTTCGGGTTTCGGTATCACTTTTCACATTGGTTGCAAGCTTACCGGCAATATCTCGTAAGGCGCTTTGTTTGGCGCTATCCAGATTGTAGCCTTCACCAATACCGTACATATTAATGGCATTATCACCCGGGGGAGCTTTTACCCATTCTGGAATGTCACCATTGCCCTGAGCGGCTGAGTATTCATTGGGTTTTGGCTTATTTGCCATACAACCCACTAATAATACTAAGGCCAATACAACAAGAAACCTGCGCTTCATCCCTAATTGATTATTCATCAATTTTTTCCTTTAATTGTTCAACTTTGTCTTTTAGTTCTTCTCGTACATCTTCTGTTTGTTCTGCCACGTCGTCAATCACATCCACGGCGTTAGTAACATCATCTCGGTAGTCATCCCAATTTAAAAATAAGTACACTGCGCCGACGACGATGATTAAACCAATTATTCGTAACATACATACTCCATTTTATTGATCATTCCTAGTTATTTATGACAGCATCTTGAGCAGGTAAAATACTGGCCCCCTGATTAAACACGTCGAAGATGACATTGGGCTATTCATACTTATTGTTTGCCCGGTTTATAAACATAGGTTTCGTTTATTTCTTCGCCCGTCGTAAGTATAACTTTCAAGTGGACGGTATTTCCTTCAATACGAAGCACTTCAACCTTGGCAATTTCTTGTGTCGGCGCAATCGAGCCGACATGGTCTGTACTCGCTTTTTGAGGCGCTTGGATAGGGGCCTGCATGGCGATACCTTGACCAAAATCTGAGTCAGAGTTTGAGCTATCCAAGCCCGTTTGGCTCATCAAAATAACCCCTAAAGCAATACCAAAGGAGGTGGCGAAAGCACCCTGCCAAGAGAATAGGTCACTAAGAAAATGGCTGATTTGCTCCAACAAGGATGGGGCTGCCTGCTTTGAGGTTCTGTTTGCTTCTGTGCTTGCTTCAAGGTTTAAAGATTCTGCATGGCTCGCCATTTCTTGTGAACCCTGCCATATTTCATATAAGGCTGGATTTGAGTCTAATTGCCCAAGCACCTGTTCGCGTCGCTGCTCGCTAAGTTTACCTTCGTTCAGCAGAGCAAGTTCTTCCAATGTTACTTCAGCCCCATAACCACCAGCATTATTTCTAGGGGCGTGTATTAGTAGCTGTGCGAGTGCATGATCTTTCTGATTTTGCTTTTCAGTTGTTTCATTCGTCATCAATAGGTCACTCCAGTTCAAGGTTGTGTTGAGCTAAGGCTTCTTGCAACCTTTGCAGTACTTTCTTGTTCTGACGGACAGGGATGTGTTTTGCCACACCTAAAGCTCGTGCTATTGCACTATGGCTGAGACCATCAACATAATGCATACGCAACATGAGTTGTTCTTCGTTTGTCATATCAAGCGATTCAACCAGCGCACAAATTTTTCCGCTGATCGCTTTTTGATTCTCATCCTGTTCAATTTCAGAAGGCTCATCTGCTAACATTAACTGCGCTAATTGTAGAAACTCCTCAAAGCTTTCTCTTCGCAGTTCGTCGCTGATAGTGCCCCCTTCAGCTTGGTAATTTTTCTCGGCATTAGCTTCATCATCCATTGATTCAGGCATATTACTTACGCCACACCAAGGCAGTTTGGCTTTAATAGTACGGATGATGTTTTTGACGGTAAAAGGCTCTCTGCCTGAACCAGATGAATTTGAACAATGTCGGTCAATCACCGTTTGTTCAAGTAGCCGGTTCATACAAACTTCTTGCCAAAGAGTTACCCAAAAAGGGCCTTCTCGTTTTAACCATTCAGGGGGCCTGATTCGACCAAATTTTTTCCGGGTGTATTCAACTATAAGATTGGATGAGATGAGATATAAGAAGGAACTTGGGGAGGAATCACCGTTGTGCACTTTGCATCGTTGCCAGTCGTTCTCTGACAGTTTTTCAATCACATAGGTAACCGCTTCATCTTTCGCTGCAATATCACCAATAATTTTCTTGGCCGCCTGATGCTCAAGCGCTGCCATAAACTTTTCGCTAAAAACTAGCGCAGACCAGTTCGTACTCATATTTTTATGGTTTTATAATGAATATTTATTAAGTCGAGATTAACTCACTAAAGTGTTTGATATGCAACCATTTTAATCAAGTCATCGAACTAGCTATCAATCGTTTCAATTTGCCCCAAAAACAGCTCAAAGAAATTATTCGTTAAGGTGCTCGAGTTTAATTTTTCTATATCAAGAATGCCTCCCGCCATATGGGAATGTCCGCCGCCAAAACCAATATTATTCTGCACAACGACATCTCTAACTAAAGTAGACACATTCACACCAGGACTTTCTGACCGAAGGGAAAGATGGACAATTTCTCCAGATGTCGCTGCCAGAATCACTACATCAACTTCATCTAAAGCCAAAACAAAATCGCCAAGAATTCCTAACATGTTTTTTGGACAGCCTTCTTCTAACCATGCAAAAGCGACATTCCCCTGCCTATCTAACACCTCTAACATTTTTTTATAGTAAATTAACTCGCCATGCTGCATAGAGTTACGGCAAATACGTCCGACTAAGTCCTGATCTGCAATGGCATGAAAAAACTCAAATGCGCGCAAATCAGCATCAACAAATCCTCTGGTAAGGTTCGCCGTATCAATCGCCAAACCAACTTGAAGTGCGGTGGCAATATCACGAGGCATCTTCACCCCGGCTGCCTGATAGTATTCAAAAATAATCGTTGCTGTTGCGCCGTATTCAGGACGAATATCACTGAACCATAAACCATCGGGTGCCGTCACTTCATGATGGTCAATAGCGGCAATTTCATCTCCAGGTAAATCTGTAACGTTTTTTTCACCAATACAGCCATCAACGGTGATGATTTTATCTGCTTCAGTCAGGCCGGCTTCTGAGGCATGAATGATGGGAATAGACAGGATTTCTATCATTTTTTGCAGCGAGACCCTATCCACAATGCCGTTATAGACCAAGCGTGTCTTGATTCCTTTTGTTTCTAGTAAGTAGCCTAAGGCAAAAGCAGCTGAAATTGCATCGTGGTCAGGAAAGTCATGCGCTTGTATCACCACATCAGGGAGGTCTCGCAATTGTTCTATAAAAGTAAAAAATGCATCCATCGGATCTTCCTCATATGTCAGCTAAGTATTTATTAATACTAGTTCATTTTTTATCTAGTCGAGTACTTTGCACAACTCAATTCCCTATCGTGAAAAACACTCTATTCGGCGCTATGAAGAAAAATGGAAAGGGATTTTATTTTAAAGCGTTTAAATATGGTTTACTGTCCGTCATTAAACTCTAAGTTTGATTCTTTAATATCGACCCACTTTGGATTTAACAAATGAACGTTCTTGATACACGGGCATTACCTTGCACGCTTTTTATTATCATTTCACTTACCTTTTCGATAATACAAACAACAAACGCCAGCAGCCTTGACGACGACTGGAAAGCGTTTCAACAAACAGAGAATCAATTATTTAATGATTTCCGCAGTGAACACGATAAAGCCTTTACCCAGTTTCTGGAAGAACATTGGGAAGAGTTCGATCTTTTTCAGGGGAAAACCAGAGACGTCACCCCTAAGCTTCCAAAAGCACCTGTTGTAAAAAACTGGATTACATCCATTTATGACAAGATAGGCCAGACTATCTTTAAAGAGGAACCCAAGGCCAAAAATTATAAAGACTCCCGATTCTTTTTTGGTCATCAAATTAATCCAATACAATTCCCTTCCATTGATTTCCCGGACCTCAACCACCCGAATAACAAAAAACTGGCTCAAACCTGGAAACAATTCAGTAACATTGACCATGAGCGCACGATTCAGGAGCTAAGCCGGCACAAAAAAAACCTTCGCTTAGGTGACTGGGGTTTGTATCTTTATTTAGACTACCTGTTGCAAGATCAACTTCCTGCCGAAAACCAACGTATCAGTTATCTTTGGTTCTTACTCAACAAAATGAACTATGACGTGAAAGTCGCTTATGACAAGACTCAAATCTTTTTAATGATTCCAAGCGACCAGACGATTTACGGCAAGAGTTTTGTTGAAATAAAGCAAGTCACCTACTACATGTTAAAAACAAAAACTGATCAAAGCCCGTTGCTTTCTTACCCTGGAAAATACAGTAAAAACAACCAGAGCTTCGTCGTCGACTTCAAAAATATTATTAAGCCTTCAGGACAGAAAAAGTCTCGGGACCTAAACTACAAAGAGGGTAATAGCACAACTAAGATCGAACTGGATTTCGATACCGGCATTAGCGCTATGTTGAATTACTACCCTCAAATAGATCTGGTTCATTATTTTAGTGCACAACCCGATGAGACAACGATCCAGAGCCTACGAAGTCAGATAAGCACCAAATTAAAGGGCTTATCAGAACGGGAGTCCATCAACTATCTGCTCAATTTAACTCAAACAGGGTTCACCTACGCTAAAGACCAGCAACAGTTTGGCGAAGAGAATTACCTATTGACCGAAGAAAGTTTGCTCTATCAGGCGAATGATTGTGAAGATCGTTCCATATTTCTCGCATGGTTGATAAAAGATCTACTAGAATTACGGGTTATCGGACTGGATTTCCCTGGCCATATAGCCATTGCAGTCGAAACAAAGAAGGAGACGAATGACTGGCATATTTCATCAAATGGACGCTCTTATGTGCTGGCTGACCCAACCTATATTGGTGCTAAGGCAGGTATGATCATGCCGAGCATCAAAAATGAGATACCAAAGGTCATCAATTTCTAGTTCAGCATCAGAAATTATGTTATAGATGATTTCATATTGCTGCTTCAGGAATGCATTACCGGGTCATTTTGATCATCCTAACAAATTTAGTTTAATTTTTTTGTCGCAATGTATGCACACGTCCGTCAATAACTGATAACAAAACGTGATTAATCAAAAAGGAAAATAACATGAAATTGAATACTACTTTTAAAACGCTTTCTACTGCTGTTGCATTCTCTTTACTAGGAGCCTGTGCATCTCAAGCCCCTGCACCTCAAACCACTGCGCAAGCTTCACAACTGCCTGACTGGGTGTTGTCGCCAATCATTGAAAATGGCATTGCTGATACCCAATGCGTTGCGGTCACCGCAGATTTTAATATCTTAAAAAACAAAGCAACGGCATTAGGTCGTGCAGAGTTGGCGAAGCAAATAGAGATCAAAGTAAAAGCGATGGATAAAACCTATCAGCGTCTTACTGACACAGCTGAAGGCTCAACTTCAGGTGGTACTTTCGAGTCTGTTTCTAAACAGCTGTCTAACAAAACCTTGTCTGGTAGCCGTGCAACAAAAGTGAATTACATTAACTTCCCTGATAACACCCAGAAGCTGTGTGTCATGATCACGATGTCACCAGAGTTAACTGAATCATTATTTAAAGATTTGGTTAAAGAGTCAGGCCGAAACATCTCTCCACGTAATGAAGCGGTTCTTTACGAGCGTTTTCTAGCTAAAAAAGCAGCAGACGAAATGGAAGCAGAATTTAAGTCACAGAACTAAAATTCAGTATTCCTCAAAGGGCGAATCCTATTTCGCCCTTTTCCTCCACACAAATTATTTAATTCTGACAATCGAATAAAAAAAGGAATCCGGTCATGAACAAGGCTCTAAAAATTTCCAGCTTGGTTATTTTGCTTGGTCTACCAAGTACATCACTTTTTGCCAGTGACCCTTTTGCTGAAATGGACGATGCTTTTGGTGAAAGCGCTTCATCAGAACCATCAAACGAAATGTCTGAATTTGAAAAATTCAAACAACAAGAACTCAGTTCTTTTGATGATTACAAAACCACATTATTGGCTGAGTTTGATGAGTTCAAGAAAATATCTGAACGAGAAACACAAGCCTACCAAAGCAAGCTAAACAAAATTTGGGACAAAGCAGACATCTCTTCTCGCAAAGTTTGGGTTGAATACTCGAAAAATATGAAAGAGAAGAAAAGTGTCGACTTCGAAAAGCAAACTATTTCAATATCAAAAACAACAGACAATGGTAAAGAAGACCCCAAAGCACTACGGACCTCGCTTAAAAAGCTAATCACCAAAAACAAACAAGAAGCATTTAACGATGACTCTATCGCTCAAGCCATTGAGAAAAAGAGTAAAGAGAAAATCAGTTTACTGAAAACAGCTGAAGTTAAACCGACACCAATTCTTATCCCTTACATTAGTGGTCAGCAAGATTTAAGCGACGAAGAGATAGACGATATTGTTGACAGAATGATCAAACAAAGTAAGACCAAGGAAAAGATTAACAAAAAAGGTAAGAAAGTCGTCACCGTTGAAGTTCCGATGGATGTCATTGATAAGAAACTTGCTGAAAAAGAAAAAGCTAAACAGACTACAGCCAAAAAACCAAAAGTAATGGCAGATTTGAGAGTTAACAAACTGCCTCGCCAAGCAAGAATGATTCAGGGTGATGTTGCTAAATTTGCCAAAGAATCGAAGCTTGAGACCCCCCTGGTATTTGCAATTATCGAGACAGAGTCAGCTTTCAACCCGATGGCCCGTTCACCTATCCCTGCTTATGGCTTAATGCAAATTGTCCCCACCTCTGCCGGGCAGGATGCAACGCAACAGCTATTTGGCAAAGCCAAAATTTTATCACCTTCATATTTATATAGCTCCGATAGAAATATAGAAGTCGGCGCGACGTATTTAAATATTCTTTATTACCGGTATTTGAAAGGTATCAAAAATGAAGAAAGCCGACTATTTTGCACTATTGCAGCCTACAATACCGGCGCAGGGAATGTTGCGAAGGCCTTTACCGGAAAGCGTCGCTTGAAATCTGCTTTGGTTAAAATTAATGCGCTATCACCTCAGGAAGTTTATGATCACTTAATCGTAAACTTGCCGTATGAAGAAACACGAAAGTACTTAGCAAAAGTCATAAAGCGAATACCTAAATATCAGTAGGCCCAAATGGCACTTATTTAAAAGAAATACTTATTTTTATCAAAATGTTGCTTCAAAGTGATAAAACACTTTATATATGTAGGTCGGAATTTATTCCGACAAGAGTTAGAGCAGGTGATAGCACAATACTATAAGCTACAACCATGTTCATTAACGAGTATAGATAAGCTATTACATGACCCAGCGTCGGAATAAATTCCGACCTACAAACTGCAACTTATTGAAATTTATATCACTTGCTTCCTTAGTAAGTGATATTCCAAAATAATAAAGCGCTAAACAACAATAAAGGGCAGTAGCATGGAACAGCACCAGATAGATAAAATAAAAGCCGACCTGAGAGAAGAGCTTCAAGAAACCATTGAAGAAGAAGTTCAGGAGGAAATAGCTGAGAATCAAGCGGTTCTCTCTAAATTCAAGGGTGTTTTTATTGCCATTCTTGCCATTATCATGGCGCTTGGCCAGTACTCTGAAGCTGTTTCACTGATAGGAGATGGCATTGCCACGCTGCAATCAGAATTTACCCACGACATTGAATACGAAACACTATCCAAAATACACGTTGGCAATACCATCGACTATGTTGAAAGCTTACTCGGCAGCGCTCAAGTGTCGAAATCAATCAATACAGAGGTCAATGCCAATTACTTCTACGATGATAAATACTTGCTAACACTTTTTTCAAAAGATGCACGCGTAACCGCTTTTACTATTCTACCCTTAGAAAGCGATTTTCACCCTGAGGTCATTCAAACCTCACAACATAAGTGGCTACTCGGCACGGCAAACTTCGCATCCTTTCCAGCAAACCCACAGACCTATGTCATCAATCATGCGAAAACAGCCAGCTATTATCTTGAAAGCCTTGATAAAGGCCGAACAGGCTTATTCGTACAAAGCTATCTTGGAAAAGTGTCTTATACCGTTGAGTCTGAATCTTCTCAAATAGCAGAGTTCTATCAAAAAGAAGTACATGGAACTGACGAAGAAATTCTGGCCTTACAAGATCAGCTTCGACAAACAGAAGAGCCAAATTTCTATGGTGAAGGTGAGCTTGGTTTAGAACTGATCGAGAAAAGTATTCTGACGGGTGCCGAGTTTAATAGCTATTTTGGTCAGCTGTAATTTTGTACTGAACTTTAGTCTGCTGCTGAACTTTGGGCTGCTGCCTGAGCTGAAATAATAGCAGTCGTTTCAGAATGATCATTCGCTTGCCTTTCAGGCAAAATAAGTAAATCGCCTCTTGCTGTTAGATTATCAAGCGCTGTTTTTTTAGCTTGTGCTGCTTTGAGTATCATTAATTGTTTTTTGATATCCGACTTAACTTCAAAAAAGGGCTTATTTATTTTTTCCATATTTTGGGTAAAGAAGTCACTCACCTCTTGCTCACTTGGCTCTTCTATCTGGAAGAGTTTTTTACCTGCCTGAGTTAAATCAAGCTTTTCCAACGCCGCGTAGTCATATAAATACTGCTCTAAAGCCGCTCTTTCCAATAAGCCATAGCGTTGCATAGCAAGCTGACTCAGCTTTTCACGAATAGTGTGCGAAACATCTTCCGTTGTTTTATCGACACCTTTATAAGTAAAAAGTATTTCTGCGACAGGCTCTTTGGATTCAGCTTTACTCTGGCCAAGTAAGTTTGAAAGCACCATGCCTAGTGAAAAAGCAAAAAACATCATGATGAATTGGCTACGATCAAATCTTGTTTTACTCATACGTGACTCATTTAAATAATGAAAACCTTAAGCATCGTCGATTTAAAGTACTGGAACAATCATTCCATTTGTGACATATTAGACCAATTGTTCCACTACTTAAGTGATAGCTATGCGACAAAAGACCTTCGACCCTGATACTGCTCGTCTACAGGCCATGAACCTTTTCTGGAAAAAAGGCTATGAGTCCTGTTCTATGGATGACCTGTTAAATGAAACCGGTTTAAGCCGAAGTAGTTTTTATAATACCTTTGGCAATAAACGACGTTTATATGAGTCAGTTCTAGAGCATTTTGGCCAGCTAAGCACGATGGCTTACCAAACCTTGCATACAGATAAACCTATGTTGGACGCTTTAAATGATTTCTTTCAACTGACATTTTTTTCGCCTGCCATGAAACTTAAAAATGGCTGCTTGCTGGTGAATACCATCCTTGAACAGCAAGGAAATGACGAAGCCCTTTCAAATATGGCTTCAAATAAATTATTCGAAGTAGAACAAGAGTTCGAGCATTTTTTTGTACGCTCTAAAAAGCAAAACCAATTAAAAACTACGCTAGCTCCTTCACAATTAGCCGCTTATTTTATGACCTTTATTAAAGGTCTAAGGGTCGCTGCACGTGAAGGGAAGTCAGTTGCTGAACTAAAAACAAGTATTAAAACCGCCACATTGATTCTGGAGCACTAAGTTATGTCTAATCTCATCAAGTCCCTTTATATTTCCTTATACGTGACCCTGTTAAGCATTGTTTCAGTCCATGCGGTCATAGGTCTATCAGAATCGGGGTTCAATAGTGTCTGGTCAGGTGTCGCAATTGGTATATGGCCTGCCTTGTTGTTTTTCATCAAACTATTTGTTTCACCCAGCCCTCGCACCAGCGCGAACCTTAATTTACTGATAGCGGTGGCTTTTATTGGTGCGGCATTATCATTTAGTTTAGCCAATTCAGCAGAACAAGAAATTTACGCTTTTGCTTATGGATCAGGGCTCGGTATTGGCGGTTTAATACTGTATATTTTTTGGTATTCACGTCTAGGCAGAAAAAATAATGCCTCGCTGGAAAATGGAAAACGACTGCCTGAATTTCAATTAAAAACATCAAAAGGTGAAAACTGGTCTTCATCAGAATTATCTCAGCACCCTGCATTAATCTTGTTTTTCCGTGGCAATTGGTGCCCTTTATGTATGGCGCAAATAAAAGAAGTTGCAGCAAGCTACCAACAGCTTGAAAAGCTAGGCGTGAAAGTTTTTCTTGTTAGCCCACAACCTGAAAAACACACCCAGGCACTCGCTAAAAAGTTTGATGTGAAGTATCACTTTATGGTGGATGAGAACAATCAAGCAGCGGCATTATTAGGCATTGACGCAAAACATGGCACGCCAAAAGGCATGGAAGTTTTGGGTTATGACTCGGACACGGTACTCCCCACAGCAATTTTAACGGATGAAAATGGTGTCATCCTCTTTACCGATCAGACCGATAACTATAGGGTACGCCCTGAGCCTGATACTTTTTTAAGAGTTTTCACCGAACATGGACTTACAGCCCAAGCCTAATGACATAACACTTCAGCTAAAGCAGCTTGAAGCAAAAGCCCAGTGCAATATGCATCGTCACCTTGTTGTATTCTCTGGCGATGAACACTGGGTTAAAGCGATGGTAGTAGACCAACTTCCAAACCTTCGCCAGAGTCATACATTGATTGTTAGTGATCAACACTTGGATATTGAAGGGGCTGATGTTGAAAAAACCGGTCTTGAAACGACGTATATCAAAGCGAAACAAGTAAAGTCTTACTTGGGTACAGAAGTGGGTCGTTTAGTCTGGAATGGTTTTAGTGGTTTGAACCCTGATGGTTTAGGTGCCGCCTCAGGTTTGATCAAAGGAGGTGGTTTACTATTTTTGATGCTGCCAAAATTTGCAACATTAAGTATTCAAGCAGACCCAGACTACCTGCGAATGTGTAGCCAGACAGATGAACTGCCTAATTTTGGCACACGCTTCCTACAGCGCATGATTTGTTTAATTAACGCTGATTCAGAAGTCACCGTCTTCAGGCAAAATGAATACACAGAAAATAGTCGCACAGCGGTTTGCTCAGAAAACCCAATTAGTCAGCCATCAACCCTTAAGCAATTAACCCAAGATCAGATCAGCATGATTGACGGTATTCTTGCCGTGTCGAAGGGGCATCGAAAGCGTCCTCTCGTCGTTCATGCTGACCGTGGCCGAGGTAAAACAAGCGCTTTAGGGATCGCAGCGGCCAGAATAGTATCTGAAACTCCATGTAAAATATTCATTACCGCCCCAAATCGACGCGCTTGTGATGCTGCTTTTCAGCACTACGATGATGAAATGGCCTCACGTGGTAAGAATAGCGCCTTAAAACTGGACTTTATCGCTCCAGATGAACTGATTGAAACACTGCCGGAATGCCACCTGCTATTTGTAGATGAAGCCGCTGCCATTCCTGCACCATTGTTAAAACTAATGCTTGAAGCCTATCCAAGAGTTGTATTCTCCAGTACGACCCATGGCTATGAAGGCACTGGTCAGGGTTTTGCCGTTCGATTCCGCCACACACTTGATTCACTCACACCACAGTGGAAGTCGCTCACGTTAACCCAGCCTGTACGCTGGGCTGAGGGTGACCCACTTGAGCGTTGGATTTTTGAATTTTTGTTATTAAATGCACAAATTCCTGCGATTTCTGACCTCGAACGTCTCAAGCTAACCACCTCCCAGGTTGAATGGATCTCTCAAACCCAATTAGCCAAAAATAACGAACGACTAAAACAAATTACGGCTTTACTAGTAACCGCTCACTATCAGACATCTCCCTCTGATATAAGGATGATATTAGATCACCCAAAATTAAATATTGGTTTAGTACAAGCAGAATCTATGGTTGTCGCTGTAGTATTATTACTTCAGGAAGGTGGTATTCATGACGCTCAGTTTGCCCAAAATATTATTAATGGTTCAAGGCGACCACAAGGCCACTTAGTGCCACAAGCATTAACGTCAAGTACTGCAAACCCGACTTTTCTAGAGCATCAAACCTACCGTATCATGAGAATTGCGGTACATCCGTCGCTTAGCCATCAAGGATTAGGTTCAAAACTAATTAGTGCTGCAGCTGAGCTCGGCCAGAAAAACCAAATTGATTATCTATCCGCTAGTTTTGGTTTTACGTCACTGCTCATTAATTTCTGGACCAAGAATCACTTTCAACTACTACGCATTGGTTACCATAAAGATGCTGCAAGTGGTGCTCAGTCGGCCATTGTTGTTCGCCCTCTGAACAATCTAATTGAAAATGATGTAAACCAGGCTCAAACAAAATTCCAGCAACATTTTATTTTTGGTTTGAATACCATCTATCGAACACTTGATTTAGAAACAACCTTGGGAACACTGCATACGTTTCAACCTGCTAATACCCAACAAACCAAAGATGAACGAAACATCATCAAAATGTACGCTCACCAATATCGCTCATATGAAGACAGCGCACTAATCTTATTTACATTTATTCTGAATTGTTTTTCTAGCGGCTTGATTGGTAAGCTCTCACAACAAGAACAGCAGCTTTTATGTATGAGAGTACTTCAAGGCCGAAGTGTCGCAAGCATTATAAAACAACTTAAATTTACTGGAAAAAAACAGTTAGAGCAGACAATAAAGCAAGCAACTTCAGCGCTACTTGATCTAACTTGAAGCCCAAAGAGACAACACACGCTCCATTACCCAGCTATACTTATTAAACGAATAAGCACAGCAACTAAAATGTATAAATTCGATGAAAGGGAAGCTACATGGAGTGCCGAGCTCACAAGCGCTATATTTTCGAACATCAGGCAAATTTGAAATTTGATAATACAGACTTAATTGAATGCCGCATCATGAACTACTGTCCAGGTGGCGTACTTGTCGTTCTGGATAACAACCTGAGTGATATCGCATCAAGCAGGGCGCTTAATCTCTTTGGCAGCTTTAATCTCGAGTTTGAATTATTATTTGATGATGTCATTCACAAAATTCAACTGCCTGCCCACATTCGACGAATGGAAGGGCTAGCCGTCGGAATAGAATTTTTCCAAGCGCCACCGGCAATAATCGACCTGTTAAATAAATTTATTCATAAACGTATCACCGATAATCCCAGACCAATTGAAGCACATCACCATAAAGAACACCCTGAATTAATTAACCAAATAAATACCATTGAACAAAACTTTTGGGCTGAAGTTTTAAATGCTTTTTTTCAGGAGATAGAAGACAAACTCGTGAAATTAGCCGCTCATGCTCAAACTAATCAGGAACAGTCACTCTTTTTTGAAACCATCGACCAACTTAAGGGACGCCGTGAAAAATTAGAGACCTTTATCGCCAGTCATGTCAGTTCATACCTAGAGACTCCTGTCGAGATATTAAAAAATACCGAAGTACGGCCAGGAGATGAAGAAGATCAATTAGAAGTGCTGGATAGAAATATTTTTGAAGACTGGCTGGAAGTTCAAATGATTATTTCAGCGGCTGAAGCCGATTATGTATCGCAACTGCAACTGATTCTTCAATATCTATCGCAGCTATACAAAACAGAAATTACCTCTTTAAATAATCCGGTCGGCCCTCATGTTATTTGTCAGACGTTTAGACAATCCATGTCGGGTGCAAACTTTTCCAGGCCAATATTATCGGCCATCTACCGATGCTTCCAACAGTCATTTTCATCAAATCTGGCTGAGTTCTACACCGAACTAATTGCCTTATTCAAAAATAGTGGATTTACTGCCCAAGTTAAAGCCCCCCCCAAGCCCATCAAAAGACAAAATGAAGACCTTAATAAAACATCACCTCCTGAGGGTTCTATTTCAGCCCAAAATGCATCACATGCAAATACCTTCTCAACAATCCAATCTCTCAAGCGCCTGCAACGAAAAAATACCGAAACCGTGGTAGAAAAAGACTATTTCAGTCTGGATGAAATTAATCATTGGTTTAGCCAACTACCTTTACCCACTGATTCTGAGTTATCTCAATCTGAAATCCCCTTGAGAGAAGTATTTCAAAAATCAGTGATGAATATTGATGGAGAACTTGGTCAGAGTAAGCACATAAATTCTGACCAATTGGACCTGATAGATATTGTCGACGACCTATTCAAACTCATGTACAAAACGGGAGAGTTAGATGAGGAAATCAGGTCATGGATTGCCCAGTTAAAATTACCTTTATTGAAGGTTATTCTGAATGAACCCGACTTTCTAAATAACCCTCAGCACCCAGCAAGAAAGGTGATTGACCAGCTGATTCAAATTGGTTCAGTAGACAGAGTGAGTAACAAAAGCCTGGAAAGAACAGTCAAAAAGCATATCGACCAAATCGTCAACGAGTATGACCATGACAAGGATATTTTTAACACGGTCTCTTTAGCATTGAAAAAACTGATTGACCGTCAGGAGCATGCATTTAAGCGTAATGCAGAGCGTGTTGCAAAAACATATGAAGGACAGGAAAAATTAGCCCATGCCAAGAATTATGTTTTAAGCAAGCTAGTAGAACTGATGGTAGGTCAACCGATTCCACGCGTCACACTTGCATTACTGGATGAGGGCTGGCGCAGCTTACTGATTATCACCTGTATTCGTGAAGGAGAACATAGCCAAGATCTGAAAGAATTTTTCTCATTATTAGAAACGCTGGTGATGTGGACACAAAGTCATTTCAATGATGGTCACGACAACCCACAAATAGCGATAGGTGAAGAATTCGAGCTTGATCTGGAAGCACCGGCAATTCTGGAATTAATTAACCAGCAACTGTCCAATTCATCTGCGGGTATTATCGAACATGACACCTTATTAAATGAGCTTCAAAGTTTATTGTTCGGCAAAAAAGAACCTGAATTAATCACAATTAAAGAAGCTGATTTAGGCTTTGATATTTCACTTGAAGTAACACCCAAAGTTAGCGCTGAAAAACGAATTCCCTCAATGATTCCAGCTGACAACAGCCGTTGGCTTCAGCGAGTGAAAGGCATGAAAGTAGGTGATTGGGTTGAAAATCAGGATGAGAATAATAAAGTGAAGCGAATGCGTCTCATCTGGACCGCTGAAGACGCGTATAAATTTGTTTTTGTTAATCATCAGGGAATGAAAGAAATCGAATTTGATGCTGACCAATTAGTACAGCAACTAGATTGCGGCACAACAGTATTGGTAGATGAAAGTGAAATATCCTTCGT
>CAJWBJ010000089.1 GCA_913020495.1 uncultured Oleiphilus sp. | reverse complement strand
AACACTGTTTATCATGCTGCAGCCTACAAACATGTGCCACTTGTTGAGCAAAATGTTATAGAAGGTGTTCGAAATAACGTATTTGGTACATGGTATTGTGCTGAAGCAGCGATTAAAGCCGGTGTAGAAACATTTATTTTAATTTCTACCGATAAAGCGGTACGTCCGACAAATGTTATGGGGGCAACTAAACGACTCTCTGAATTAGTGTTGCAGGGTTTGGCGCAGCGCCAGGAAAAGACTCGTTTTTGTATGGTCCGTTTTGGTAACGTGTTGGGGTCATCAGGTTCAGTCGTACCTTTATTTCGTCGCCAAATTAAAGAAGGCGGGCCTGTTACCGTTACTCATAAAGATATCACCCGCTACTTTATGACAATTCCCGAGGCAGCTCAATTAGTGTTGCAAGCAGGCTCTATGGGAGAGGGCGGGGATGTATTCCTATTAGATATGGGGGCTCAGGTACGCATTTCGGATTTAGCTGAAAAACTTATTCGTTTGATGGGCTTAGATGTCAAAAGTGAAGCAAACCCAGATGGAGATATTGAAATTCAATATACGGGTTTAAGGCCTGGTGAGAAATTATACGAAGAGCTATTGATTGGTGATAGTCCATCACCAACTTCTCACTCTAGGATCATGAAAGGTCGTGAAATTTCGTTACCTTGGGGGGAGGTTGAGGCGATTCTTGGTCAAATTGATCAATATAGTTACTTATTTGATTGTCAGTCTGTACGTGAGGTATTGATTAAAGCACCCCTTGGTTTTACTCCTTCAAGTGAGATTAATGACTCTGTTTGGCTGCAGTCTCAAAATATACTAGCAGAAGAAGGGTTTGAGAATAATGCAGTGAGTTCTGCAAATGAAGAGTCTGATAAGGAAAGAATAGTTGTACCTATTTCGGAAGGTACAAAGAAGCTAGCTTAGTGGAGCCCCAAGTTAATAATGGGGTGGCGGAGCTTCTTTATTTTCTGTGTCGCCTGTTTCACTTTTCATGTCATGCATGCTTTGCTTTAATAAACGATTTGCGGTCCACAGGTTTAGTATTTCTTTATCCTGTCTCGTGACGATATCATTCAGTGAGTTGAGTAAGTCATCTTGAAAGGCTAGTTTGATTTCTAGTTCGTTTATTTTCTCTTCTATCTGTTTTGTATTGCTCATTTTTACTTGTCTTAAACCTAATTATGATCATAATTTGTGTATAGTATGCATCTTTATGGTTGCGATGTTTACCGTAGTTTTCGAATCAAGACAAAAAATAATTAAGGTTTAGAGTTCAGATGGCAAAAATAGCACTTATTACAGGTATTACTGGGCAGGATGGTTCTTATCTTGCAGAATTTTTATTGGATAAAGGTTATGAGGTGCATGGAATTAAGCGTCGCTCATCCTCTTTTAATACTGAGCGAGTTGATCATATCTATCAGGACCCTCATGAGAAAAATCCATGTTTTTTCTTACATTATGGTGATCTGACTGATACTTCTAACCTCGTTAGGCTCATTAGTGAAATTCAGCCAGATGAGATTTATAATCTTGGTGCACAAAGTCATGTTGCTGTTTCTTTCGAGTCTCCTGAATATACTGCTGATGTTGATGCTATCGGTACGCTGCGTTTGCTTGAAGCCATTCGCTTTCTAAAGCTTGAGAATAAAACTCGCTTTTACCAAGCGTCGACTTCTGAATTATATGGCTTGGTTCAGGAAATCCCTCAGACCGAAAAGACACCTTTTCACCCTAGGTCTCCTTATGCTGTTGCGAAAATGTATGCTTATTGGATCGCCGTTAATTACCGTGAAGCTTATGGTATGTATGCCTGTAATGGCATCTTGTTTAATCATGAGTCTCCTCGTCGAGGTGAAACCTTTGTTACTCGTAAAATTACCCGTGCATTAGCTCGAATCTCTCAAGGCCTACAAGATTGCTTATACCTAGGAAATATGGATGCTTTGAGAGATTGGGGACACGCTAAAGATTATGTTGAAATGCAGTGGTTAATGCTTCAGCAAGAGAAACCTGAAGATTTTGTTATTGCTACGGGGGTTCAGTACAGTGTTCGAGACTTTGTTAATAAGTCTGCTGCCTGTTTAGGTTTAACAATTGAGTGGCGTGGTGAGGCTGAGAATGAAGAAGGAATAGTCAGCGCGCAGACCACAGAATTTGTTAAAAGTGGCCTAGAATTAGTAGGTAAACGGATTGTGGCCGTTGACTCTCGCTATTACCGTCCAGCAGAAGTTGAAACTTTGTTGGGTGACCCGACCAAAGCGAAAACTGATCTTGGTTGGGAACCAAAAATTACTTTAGATGAGCTAGTACAAGAAATGGTTGATGTTGATCGTGAGATTGCTTGTCGAGATGCGTTAATTCAGCAGCATGGCTATCAGGCGTTTTCACATAATGAATAATGAACAATTTGGTACCAAATCTTTTTTAGCCGAAAAAGATGCGAAAATATTTATTGCAGGCCATAGGGGTATGGTTGGTAGCTCGATCACGCGTCAGTTAAAGCAGCAGGGTTATCATAATTTTATTGAAGTGGCACGTACTGAGTTGGATTTAACAAATCAAGCACAAGTGCATGCCTTTTTTGAAGAAAATAAGCCTGATTATGTTTTTTTAGCTGCCGCTAAAGTTGGAGGAATTCATGCAAATAATGAATTTCCAGCAGAATTTATTTATCAAAATTTGATGATTGAGAGCAATGTTATTCACGCAGCTTATCAAGTAGGTGTGAAGCGTTTGTTGTTTTTAGGCAGCTCCTGTATTTATCCTAAACTAGCTCCTCAGCCTATGTCAGAGTCCTCATTATTAACAGGAGGCCTTGAGCCAACCAATGAGCCCTATGCATTGGCAAAAATTGCAGGTATTAAGCTTTGCGAATCTTATAATCGGCAGTACCAGTGTGACTTTCGTTCAGTGATGCCAACAAATTTATATGGCCCTGGTGATAACTTCCACCCTGAAAATAGCCATGTTATTCCCGCAATGTTAAGGCGTTTTCACGAGGCAAAGTTAAGGTGCTCACCATCCGTTGAAATATGGGGAACAGGGACACCAAAGCGTGAGTTCTTACATGTAGACGATATGGCGGCAGCGAGTATTTTTGTCATGGGCTTGAGGGCTGAAAGTTATCAAACTGAAACAACTTCAATGCAGTCTCATATTAATGTAGGTACCGGAGAAGATGTGAGTATTAAAGAGCTTGCTGAAACAATTAAAGACGTAGTTGGTTATAAGGGGGATATTTATTTTAATTCAGATAAACCTGATGGCGCTCCACGAAAGCTGTTAGATGTTTCACTATTAGGACGGCTGGGATGGCAAGCAAGTATAAATTTAAAAACAGGTTTAGAGGATGCTTATGCATGGTTTTTATCTAATACGTCTAGTGTTCGGGAAGTATAGGTTAATAACGCAAAGCAATTGTTTTTAACCTCATAATGCCACCTTATTTATAATAAGGTGCGTAAAAAATTGGATAGGAAACTAGATAACGACATGCAAAAAATAATTCCAGTTGTAATGGCCGGTGGTAGTGGTACTCGCTTATGGCCTTTATCTCGCAAGCTTTTCCCTAAACAGTTTTTATCCCTTATGGGTGATGAGTCGATGTTTCAGGAGACCTTGTCTCGTTTGCGACCTGAGAATGAAACTTCTACGCAAAGTTTCAATATTGTGGAGCCCATTGTTGTTTGTAATGATGAGCATCGATTTATCGTTGCTGAGCAATTAAGGTTAAGAGAACAAAAAGCTAAATCTATAATTCTTGAGCCTGTAGGTAGAAATACAGCCCCTGCAGTGGCTTTAGCAGCGCTTGATGCACTGAGCGATGGTGAAGATCCGTTATTGTTAGTCTTGGCAGCAGACCATGTGATCAAAGATCAATCCTCTTTTCATTCTGCTATTTCCTCTGCTGCGAAACTAGCAGAACAGGGGAAGTTGGCGACATTTGGTATTGTGCCTCGTAGTCCTGAAGTAGGCTACGGCTATATTAAAGCGGGTGAAATGCAAAGTGGTGTGGCGACTGTGGAGCAGTTTGTTGAAAAGCCAGATCTGGATACAGCTAAAAAATATTTATCTTCGGGCAACTATTTTTGGAACAGTGGCATGTTTATGTTTAAAGCTTCAGTCTATTTGAGTGAGCTTGAAAAGTACCAAAAAGAGATATTGAGTGCGGTTACTCAGTCCTACGAAAAAAAGTCTGCGGATTTAGATTTTACTCGTGTGGATGAAACTGAATTTAGCTCTTGTCCTGATGACTCAATAGATTATGCCATTATGGAAAAAACCGATTTAGCAATGGTCGTCCCTTTGGATGCAGGTTGGAGTGATGTCGGTTCTTGGTCTTCACTATGGGAAGAGTCTGAGCAGGATGAGCAGGGCAATGTTAATCGTGGTGATATTATTAGCCATGATTCACGCAATAATTTATTTTTTAGTGATAACAAATTGATTGCCGCAATAGGTGTTGATGACCTGGTAGTTGTCGATACACCAGATGCTGTGATGGTTAGCCCTAAAGCACGTGTTCAAGAAGTTAAGCAGATTGTTCATATACTTCAAAAAGAACAGCGTCCAGAGGCAACAGTCCATCGAGAAGTGAGTCGACCCTGGGGAAGCTATGATTCCATTGATATAGGTGATCGATTTCAGGTGAAACGCATTACCGTTAAACCTAAAGCAAAGTTATCGCTACAAATGCATCACCATCGTGCAGAGCACTGGATTATTGTTTCAGGTACTGCTTTGGTTACTATTGATGATGAAACTAAACTGCTTTGCGAGAATCAATCCACCTATATTCCAATTGGTGCAACTCATCGCCTTGAAAATCCCGGTGTTATGCCGCTCGAAATGATTGAAGTTCAGAGCGGTAGTTACCTTGGGGAAGATGATATTATTCGTTTTGATGATAATTATGGTCGTGATTAGCTTCTGTCACCCATCCAGCCTTTCGTACTTTTTCTAAAATCTGTTATGATGCAGCGCTTGACTTCCCCTTCATACTATAAAGGTGAAGGGAGTCTTGTTCTGGCCATGTTAATCAGTTTTGATTTCTACTGGGGCCAGCTTAAGTACGTTTATTTTTTAATATTGAGTTTTCACAGAGAATATTTACATGTCTACACAAAGTTTATCGAAAAAATTATTAGTAAGTGCCATTGTAGCTTTACCATTTCCTTTCCTTTTAGTCGTAGTTCTAGGGCTTGCTTCTGCATTGCCAAAAGATCTAGGTGCAACAGAGTTTCTATCAAGTTCTCAAGGTCCTGCATTTTATGCAATAAGCTGGTTCTTCTTTCTAGCCGCTTCAACTTTATCACTAATCTTTGCTGGGTCATCAGCATCAGGTTCCACTGGAAGTAATGACCAATATGAATCTGATGAAGATTCTGGTCCTGAAGGAGTAGAAGGTGGAACAGTTAAATGGTTTAACGTAAACAAAGGTTTTGGTTTTATCACCACTGATGCGGGTGATGATGTATTTGTTCACTTCCGGTCTATTCGTGGACATGGTCGTCGTTCTTTGCGTCAAGGTCAGGCAGTGCGCTTTGACTTGAGCGAAGGTGAAAAAGGAATGCAGGCTGAAAACGTTTCAGTTGCCAAGTAAGTTTTAGGTTTAAGTTCTACTTAATAAAGGCTTATCCCCAGCGGATGAGCCTTTTTTCATTCCGGTTAATACTTAGCCATTGATCACTTTGTTCATCCTCTTCTTCGTGCCAACTATTTGCAGAGCACCTGACTTCTGCATCCTGGAACTCTAAAAAACTATTTGCACAAGCTTCATCGCTAAGCCAAGGGGTTTTGTCAGATTGAAACCAGATGCTTGTAAAAGCTTTTCCGGCAGCTTTGGGAGTAATCATGACGGGTATTTCTACCTCAGCATTCAAGGGTATTTCTACTTTAATGTTAACGGGCTTATCACTGACTTTAGGCAGGGTAATGGGGTTAAATATTTCAGATAGCCATTTTTGAATGGCTTCAAAACTGACGTCTTTGACATAAATTTCAATATCTGGTTGTTTCATTTGTTCTTGCATAGATTTTGAGTTCTCTTTATCTGCTCATAAAATATTGGAAGCGAGAAATTAATAAGCGAATATAGCAATAAAAGGCGAAAATACCACTAGGAACACTTAATATTAAGCCTGCTAAGGCAAATGCTTCTTGTTCTACTGAGGGCGGGAGAAGTAAGTTAACATACATAACGGTTCCTAATCCTAGCAAAAAAATAGAGGCGCTTATCGAAAAGTATTTGAAATAATGGGGTTGTTGGTCCGTTATTTTGTTCAAGGTAGCTTTTTTCATAAAGCACTTGTTCGACGATAAATGTCGAATCGAATATCTAAACTTACTTTTAAGTATTCAAGTGTTAAAAGTGCTTGTTTTTTTTCAGGTTTAGCTCGCCAATAGTGAGGTGTCATTGATACAAGCTGCTCAATCTCAGTATGGCTGTTTAACTCTATTTGATGTTTTATATTTTTCGTATATAAATGTTCCAGACGATCATTATCAGTGAAACTAGTTTCAGCTTTTTCTGTTTTTACATCGTCGTATAAGTGTTCGCGAAGTTCGATTAGGTGTTCAGGCCCGGTATTCGCGCTTATTAAAATAGCATCGGTTTTGAGTGTTCTGGCTACTTCGTGGGCATCAAAACGAAAGAAAAGGCAGCTTGCCAGATCTTGTGAGGCTGAAGCAAGAGGAATATGTGATGCACTTGCTACCACCCATCGAATGGATTTATCTCGTTTACATGCTGATTTAATAGCGGGTGTTGAGATATCAATGCCGCAAGTTGTTACGGCGTTTGAGTTTTGAGAAAATAATCGATGTAGTCTCTCTGTATAATAACCTTCACCACAGCCTAGGTCTGCATAAGCAATATCACTTGCTTTTGAGCAATATTTATTTGCAAGAATTTCAAACTCGTTGACCACTCTTTCATAATGGTTTCGGTTTAAGAACTCTCGGCGTGCAATGACCATTTCATTTGTATCACCGGGTTGTTTACTTTTTTTGCGGTGGCTGAGTAGTAAATTAATATACCCTTGTTTTGCCAGGTCAAATAAATGCAGATGCTCACATTGAAAGTTTTTTAAATTTTCAGATTGTTTTAAGGCTGATGAGCAAACGGGACAAATAAGGCTAGGCATGATACTCGACTTTTGAGTTGGCTGATTTAGATCACATTTTCAATGCTAACATAAAGGTGCTGGTTCGTTATGTTAATAATTCAACGAGCATCGCTTCATAAATATCAGATAGGTCATTCAAATCCTTAATACTGACGCATTCATCTACTTGATGAATGGTTGCATTTAATGGGCCTAGCTCTAACACTTGAGCGCCTGTTGGTGCAATAAAACGCCCATCTGAAGTACCGCCTGAGGTGGACAACTCTGTTTCGATACCCTTGATAGACTTAATCGCTTTGACTGCTGCGTCGACTAGAGGGCCTGCTGCAGTTAGAAATGGCTGACCACTGAGATTCCATTCAATGTCGTAATCGAATTGAAATTTATCTAAAATTGAGTGAGTTCTCTCCTTTAACTCTTCAGCGGTTACTTCAGTAGAGAATCGAAAGTTAAAGAGCGCTTCTTGAGTGCCGGGAATGACATTAGTTGCGCCTGTACCTGCTTGAATATTGGTTATTTGGAAAGAGGTTGCAGGGAAAAACTCATTACCTTGATCCCATTCCTGAGAGCAGAGTTCGCTCAATGCGGGCGTTGCGTTATGAATTGGGTTGTTTGCAAGGTGAGGGTAAGCTACATGCCCTTGTTTACCCTTAACAGTTAGTCGTGCATTTAATGAACCTCTTCGCCCATTTTTAATGACATCGCCAAGTACTTTGGTGCTTGATGGTTCGCCGACCAAGCACCAATCAATTTTCTCATTACGAGACTCAAGTGTTTCAATCACTTTTACCGTGCCATTTTTTGCAGGGCCTTCTTCATCGCTAGTAATTAAGTAGGAGATAGAGCCTTTATGATTAGGGTGTTTAGTAATAAAGCGTTCACAAGCTGTAATAAATGCAGCTAGGCTGCCTTTCATATCGGCAGTGCCTCTTCCGTGTAGCGTGTCTCCATCAATCGCTGCATCAAAAGGAGGGTATGTCCAGTTTTCGAGAGGCCCCGTTGGTACGACGTCGGTATGGCCGGCAAAAGTAATTAAAGGGCTATTTGACCCTTTACGAGCCCAGAGGTTTGTTACGTCTTCAAAAACCATGGTTTCAGCTGTAAAACCTAAAGGCTTTAAGTGATCCATAATCATTGCTTGGCAGTCGCAGTCTTCAGGTGTAACAGAGGCTTGCTGAACCAAAGTTTGTGCTAGTTTTATCGTGTTGGTTTTACTGGCTTCTGTCATGAAACTTACTCTACTGGTTAGAAGAATATTTGGGGTATTCTATAGCGGGATGGCGTGTGCACCATAAGTAGTGATACACACAGCATCTTATTCGTAAACAAGGTAAAAATTTCAGAGAGCTTTTGCAGCTCCTGAAAAATACGCTGCTTCTTAATTATTTGCGTGCAATGCTTCGTTTAATTCAACCGCTGTTTTATTGGTCAAGCACTCGACTTGGCCATTACTTGAATTGCGTCTGAACAATAAATCAGCTTGGTTTGCTAATTCACGCGCTTTGACTGTTTCTACTTTTTGATTGTTCGAATCAAGCATAACAACTTTTGTACCAGCGGTAATATATAAGCCGGATTCAACAGTGCAGCGATCGCCTAAAGGAATGCCAATACCTGCATTGGCTCCAATTAAGCTATTTTCACCAACTTCAATGATGATATTACCACCGCCAGAAAGTGTTCCCATCGTTGAACAGCCTCCGCCAAGGTCTGAGCCTTTACCAACCATGACGCCAGCAGATATCCGGCCTTCAATCATCGAGGTTCCTTCGGTGCCTGCATTAAAATTGACGAAACCTTCATGCATGATGGTTGTTCCTGTCCCAATGTAAGCGCCTAATCGAACACGAGAAGCGTCAGCAATACGAACACCTGATGGAACAACATAGTCAGTCATTTGTGGAAATTTATCTACGGATTTAACTTCAATGATTTCACCAGATAAGCGTGCTTCAAGTTGTTTTGCCGGCAATTCATTTAAATCAATCGGACCTTTATTAGTCCATGCAATATTGGGTAGTAAGCCAAAAATCCCATCCAAATTAATGCCGTGAGGCTTAACTAGTCGATGTGACAGTAAGTGCAATTTTAAATAAACTTCAGGTGTGCTCGTTGCTGTATCGTCGGATTCAATTACAACCGCTACAATAGGTTTACTGCTGGACTTTAACTGTTCTGCTAGTTCAGATATGTTGAGGGTTTTGTTATCTAGCTGTGAAAGCTTATCAAGTTGTTGAGCATTTAGTTCAATTGTTGAGTTTCCGGTGGCAAGCCCTAATGCATCCTGAATGCTTGAAATAAAAGATGCTTCAGGTTGAAAGCAAGGTGCCGGGTAGTAGACTTCTAGCCACTCACCTGCGGAGTTTTGTGTGCCAACACCTAGGCCAAATGCAACTGTCATAATGTATATCCTAAAATTAGTGAAATGTAAGTGTGGTAACTATCTTATTTTGTGAAAATAGCTTCATATTTTTCTTCTTGAAAACCTAAGTAAAGTTCATCGTTAATGGTCAACACAGGGCGTTTAATTAACGAATTGTTTTCAAGCATTAGTTGGACTGCTTTGTTGTTGTCAACATCAAGTTTTGATTCATCAGGAAGTTTTCGCCATGTGGTTCCACGTCGATTAATAAGTTCATCCCATGGTTTTTTTGTAAGCCAGTCTATTAAGCTTTCTTGATCAATACTCTCTTTTTTATAATCATGAAATTGAAACTCAATGTTATGCTTTTCCAGCCATACCATTGCTTTCTTCATTGTGCTGCAATTCTTAATGCCGTAAATTTTAACGATACTCATTTATAAGCCTTCAACAAAAGTTCTAATTCGTTTAGCTGCTTCAATACAGTCTTCTTCAGGAGCAACAAGCGCCATTCGGATTCGGTTTTCGCCAGGATTAATACCATCAGAGGTCCTAGATAAGTAGCTTCCAGGTAGTACTGTGACGTGTTGTTCTTCAAATAATTTTTGAGCAAATAGCTCATCTGAAACGGGTGTTTTGGGCCAAAGGTAAAAGCTGGCATCGGTTTGTTTGATATCTAGAACGGGTTTTAATATTTCTAACACACGTAGGAATTTCTTTTTATAAATTATCCTGTTTTCTATTACGTGTGCCTCATCATTCCATGCAGCAATGCTAGCAATTTGATGCTGAACGGGCATCGCGCAGCCATGATAAGTTCTATATTTTAGAAACTTGGCTAAAACTTCTGCATCGCCCGCTACAAATCCTGAGCGTAAACCTGGAAGGTTGGAGCGTTTAGATAAGCTATGAAAAACAACGCATTGCTTAAAATCGTTTCTGCCTAGCTCAGAGCAAGCTTGTAATAAACCAACAGGACGTTCTGACTCATCACAGTATATTTCTGAGTAGCATTCATCTGAAGCAATGATAAAGTCATATTTATCTGCTAGCTTGATGAGAGATTTTAATGTCTCTAGTGGTGTGACAGATCCCGTCGGGTTACCTGGGGAGCAAATAAATAGAATTTGGCAATTTTGCCATTCGCTTTCGGTCACACTTTGGTAGTCGGGAATGAAATTATGCTCTTCCACACAAGGTAGAAGTTTAAGTTCAGCGCCTGCTAAATATGCAGCCCCTTCATAAATTTGATAAAAAGGATTTGGGCTAATAACAAGAGGGGATTTAGTGCGATCAACAACGGCTTGTGCAAATGAAAATAATGCCTCGCGTGTGCCATTTACAGGTAATACTTGAGAATCAGGGTCTAAGCCTTTGCTATCTGGTTGCGAGTTTAGGCTGAACCGTTTATTTGCCCAGTTTGCAATAGCTTCCAGAAGTTCGGGAATACCTTTGGTGGTTGGGTAGTTAGACAGCTTTGATAAGTTACTGACTAAGGTATCTATTACCATTTTAGGTGATGGGTGTTTAGGTTCACCAATTGATAATGGAATATGCTTAAGTTTTTCAGGTGGAGTAACCTGAGATAGCAATGCTTTAAGCTTTTCAAAGGGATAGGGTTGAAGTTTGTTCAAGTCAGGGTTCATTTTTAAATCTCTACTTGCTCATCAAGTTGAACACAAATGTCTTTTTGAAGTGTTTCGCATAACGCTGCTTCACTTATTGGCTGACCATTAGCGTCTCGTATAAAAAAAACATCTTCTACGCGCTCACCCAGTGTAGCAATACGAGCGTTTACCAGTGATAGGTTATGCGTCAACAAAATATGGCCTATGCGGGCGAGTAATCCTGGGCGATCAGGTGTGATTACTTCCATGACGGAGTGCTGGTTAATCATGTCATTACTGAGAGTTACTTCAGTAGGAAATGAAAAGTGTTTGAGTTGTCTCGGGGTGCGTCTTTGAATAATTTCAGGGTAGTCATTGGGGTCATCAAGCTCTTCTTTAAGGCGTTCAAGTACGTGGTTTTTGCGATCTGTATCATTAGACAAAGGAAGGTTTTGAGCGTCAGTAATAATAAAGTTGCTTAAGCTAAAGTGTCCGCCAGAGGCGCTGATTCGAGCATTTAATACATTTAAATTAAGTTGTTCTAATACAGCTGTTGTTGCAGCAAAGAGGTCATTCTCGGATTTTAAATAAATCATGATGTGACTGAAGCCATCACCTAATTGAATATTTGAGTCTTTAATGATGACTAAAGGTTCTTTTGAGTCGCCATGATTGAGAACTGCTGAGGTTTGCCATGCTATATCTGCAGTTGAGTCCTGTAAGAAATAATCGTCTTCCAGTGAATTGAGTAGGGTGTCGACTTTGGTTTTAGAAAAGCCTTGGTCAAACAAAATATTTCTTACTTCTTGTTTGGTGGTCCTAACCCAGTCATTTCTGTTGACGGGCTCGTCAATCCCTCGACGAATAGTGCGTCGAGTTTCAATATATAGTTGTTGTAATAATGAGGCGCGCCAACTATTCCAAAGATTGTGGTTGGTTGCCGCAATATCGCAAACAGTTAAGATATATAAATATTCAAGGTGTGTGAGGCTAGGTATATTTTTTGCAAAATGATGAATGATTTCTGGGTCATCAATGTCTTTCTTTTGAGCGGTCATTGACATTAGCAGATGGTTTTCGATTAACCATGAGACAAGTGTCGTGTCTCGTTCGCTAAGGTGGTGTCGATCGCAAAACTCAAATGCATCTAGAGCGCCTAGTTCAGAGTGGTCTCCGCCACGACCTTTAGCAATATCATGAAATAATCCTGCAATAAAAAGAACCTCCCGCTTAGGGATGTAGCGTAATAGTCTTGATGCAAGTGGAAACTCTTTTCTTGCATTTGGACACTCAAGATTTACAAAATTCTCTATGAGGTGAATTGTGTGAGCATCAACGGTATAACAGTGGAATAAATCATGCTGCATTTGGCCGATAATTTGGCCAAAAGCAGGAATGTATCGCCCAAGTATGTTGTACTTGAGCATTGCATTTAGTGTTTTATGTAGCTGGTGGGGAGTTCTTAATATTTCCATGAATAGCGATGTGTTTGCTAGATCATGGCGGAAACTGTCATCAATTAAATAGATGTGCTCACGAATGAGACGAATAGTTGTTGATTTAATCCCTTTAATTTGTGGGTTTTGAGCCTGGAGTAAAAATATTTCAATTAATGCGTAGGAGGAGCGATCAAATACGCCATTATCAACCGTCTCAATATAATTGTTGTTCAGTTGAAATCGTTTATTGAGCGTTTGAATGGTTTGCTCTTGTTTTGTACTTAAATAAAAATCATCGAAGTATTGCAAAATAACATCAGCCAGTTCTGCAAGCCCAAGAACTGTTCGATAATAATACTGCATCATTTGTTCAACACCTAGCTTATGCTCATTGTCTGAAAAACCTAGTGTTTCAGCGAGTTTTCCTTGGTGTTCAAATAAAAGTCGGTTTTCATTTCGCTCGGCGATCATTTGCAAGCCATAACGCATACGCCATAGAAATTCTTCACCTTTATCGAGCATGTTAAACTCTTCATCCGTTAAGAAGTGATATCTAGAGCGAATGCTGGGGGCGTCTGGACCAAAATGTCGCTTGGTAATCCATGCGATTGTTTGTATGTCTCTTAATGTGCCTGGTGATGATTTCAGGTTGGGTTCAAGATTATATTCGGTGCCGCTATATTTTTGATGACGTTCGCTTTGTTCTTTTCGTTTAGCTAGAAAATATGACTTTGAGGTATGCACTTCATCCGAGTAGACGCGTTCAGATATAGATTGTAGTAAAGTCTCTGAACCTGAAATTGTTCGGGTCTCAAGTAAGTTTGTGCAGATGGTGACATCTTCTTTTGCTGATTCAATGCATTCCTCAACGGTGCGAACACTGTGGCCAATGTCTAATTTTAAATCCCATAGGAGTGTGATAAAAGCAGAAAGGGCTTCGCCAAGCTCATCATTAATTTCATGTTTGATGAGAATGAGTAAGTCAATGTCGGAGTAAGGGTGGAGCTCTCCACGACCATAGCCGCCTACGGCGATCAGGCTTGCCTCGTTATTGAATGAAAAGCGAGCCCAGAGTCCTGCAAGTAATTGGTCCATTAACCAGGATTTTAATTGGATAAGGTCTTCAATATCTGCGCCTGTAAAGAACATATCATCAAAAATAGACTTCGCGATTTGAAGGATACTTTTAACATCAATAGCAGGTGTTTTGCTATTGATAAGAGATGAGCTTAGTGAGTCAACATCAATATTTGATTTACTAAGAAACTTTTCTAATAAAGGAATGTCGTGCTTCATTGGTTGCATGGATTAAACTAACAGCGCTTTTTCTTCGTCGCGCAGCGTGAGTATTTCAACGCCATCTGCTGTGACCAGAAGTGTATGCTCCCATTGTGCTGAAAGCTTTCGATCTTTAGTTACAACAGTCCAGTCATCCGAAAGTAACTTGCAGTGACGTTTGCCTTGATTGATCATTGGTTCAATAGTAAAGGTCATTCCTTCTTTAAGTGCTAAGCCTGTGCCTGCTTTTCCGTAATGCATTACTTGTGGTTCTTCGTGAAAAACCTTGCCAATTCCATGTCCGCAATATTCTTGAACGACAGAGTAGTAGTTGCTTTCAGCGTGTTTCTGAATAACATGCCCGATATCGCCGAGGCGAGCGCCGGGTTTCACAAGTTTGATCGCTTTATAAAGGCATTCTTGAGTGATATTGACGAGGCGTTCAGACGCTACAGCAGGTTTACCGACAAAAAACATTTTGCTGGTATCGCCATGATAACCATCTTTAATAACGGTAATGTCAATATTGATCGAATCACCATTTTTTAAAATTTTCTTATCACTGGGGATGCCATGACAAATAACTTGGTTAACTGAAGTGCAAATAGATTTTGGAAAGCCTTTGTAATTGAGGGGAGCTGGGATGGCTTTTTGTTCATTAACTATAAAGTCATGGCAGATTTGATCTAACTCGCCAGTGGTGATGCCTGCTTGTACGTGTGGGCCGATCATATCAAGAACTTCGGCAGCTAACTTACCTGCAGTACGCATTTTTTGTATTTCATCTGCTGATTTGATGGTGACTTTCATTATATTTAGTTTTGACCTTTAGTTATAAGTTTGACTACTTGTATGGAAAATAGGCGCTGATATTCTACCTTGATACGTCTCTGAATAAAATTGTTTCTCGCGTCTCTTAAAATCTCAAGGGTATTTGATCTATTTGATGAGGGGGTAGATAGTAAATTGTTTCTGTTTTGTTGTGAATTATGTGGTGAATATGGTATAAAGCGCTCGCTGAATTTCGAGCAGTGTAAAAGTTGTTATCGTATAAACGAAGCAATGCTGCTCGGTAAATTAAATCCACACACGTTTCGACACGTTATTCTGGGTGCTGGCTGGTGCTTTTTTGAAAGAGCTAAGGTTTGGTTGAGTAATGGGATTCGTGGAGGTCTAACCCTTAAAAATTAAAGGAAAATATCATGGCTACAGTTTCAATGCGCGATCTGCTTAAAGCAGGTGTTCACTTCGGTCACCAAACTCGTTACTGGAACC
>CAJWBJ010000088.1 GCA_913020495.1 uncultured Oleiphilus sp. | reverse complement strand
GGACAAAATGTATTCCTTATTTCATGGGTAAACCCTGATATCTCTCATAAAGAACTCGGGTTTGAGAGCTATCTGGTTGACGGCGTCATTGAGGCGGCCAAACAAGTGCAGAAAATTTCAGGCGAACAAGACATCAATGCACTCGGTTACTGTATTGGTGGAACTGTTCTCGCCAGTACTCTCGCCTACTTAAAAGAAAAGCCCGAAAGCTTTACGATTAAATCCGCGACATTTTTTACCACCTTGCTGGATTTTGAAAATTCAGGTGATATCGACGTTTTTATTGATGACACTGTAGTTGAGTCTATCAAAAAGCAAAATGATAAAAACGGAGTTTTTGATGGACGTTTACTATCCGTTTCATTTTCGCTTATGCGAGAAAATACACTCTACTGGAATTACTTTGTGCAGAACTATTTAAAAGGAGAAGATCCGGCTGCCTTTGACTTACTTTACTGGAATTCTGATAGCACAAATATTGCAGCTAAAACGCATAATTTCATGCTCGAAGAACTTTATTTAAATAATAATTTAACCAAAGCTGCTGGAATCACATTAAATAACGTCAAGATCAACTTAGCTAATATAGACACATCTTGTTATTTTGTCTCTACCCAGCTTGACCATATCGCCTACTGGGAAACGTGCTATCGTGGCGCACAGTTACTAAATAGTGATGTCACATTTGTGCTTGGCGAGTCAGGACATATTGCAGGTATCGTAAACCCACCTGAAAAGCACAAATATAGTTATTACGTAAACGAACAGAATACCAACATAAAAACCCAAAGTGCGGAACAATGGCTAGAGGGGGCTAAACAGACTTCTGGGTCTTGGTGGCCAAACTGGGCAGAATGGATATCGAAACATAACAGTAAGCAAGTACCCGCTAAAGCTATTAAAGGCGGTTTGGCAGATGCGCCCGGTGAGTATGTTTGTCGTCAGATAGATTAACGGCTTAGTCTAAGAGAGTTTTAAATTAACAATCGCTGTTGAGCCTTGCTCTTCAGCGGTAAGCGACGATTAAAGATACAATAATAGATCTCTAAAACGAAAAAACGCCGCAATCCGTGCGACGTTTGTATTTATTCGGTGCATCCTTTACCACTCCATTGGTGACCGACAATCCTTGCTTACTTCCATGTCCAAATCCTTATGTTCTAGTGTCGTCCTGACGAAGTGAATGGTACGCAAGTGAGTGTATTTGGTATGTAAGTCTTTAATGAAAGAAGCGTAAGAGATCTCTCACATTATTTATTTAACAGGCAATGAGTAACTTCCTGTGACATGAGCGACTAAATCATCAGAACCCTCACTTCGAATCTCCACTTCACAAAACGCTAGTCGTTTCCCCAACTTCAATATCGTACCTTCAGCAATTAAATCACAAGGGGCCGGACGCTGGAGAAAGTTAATATTTAAATTACTAGTGACAGCCATAGCCACTTCACCCAAAGTGCCTAAAATCGCTGCATACATTGCTGTATCACCAGCTGTCATCATCACAGGTCCAGAAATTGTACCACCAGGCCTGATCGCTTTATCCTGAAAAGGGATACGAATTTTTGAGTAGTTTTCTCGAATTTCTTCAATACGCAAATCGATATCTTCTGCCATTGGCACCCACTCACGAATCCGCTTTTCTACCTCTGATGCACATAAACCCATATTTATTCCTAAGAGAAATGATTAAAACTAGAACAAAGACTATACGACAAGCGTATAGATATTTAAAATACGCCAAATATTATTTATTACATTTATATCAAACAGGATAATAACGCCTTATGCGCGCCAGCCGTTTTTTAATTGCGACTCAAAAAGAAACTCCAGCAGACGCTGAAGTAATCAGCCATCAACTTATGCTACGAGCTGGTTTGATCCGAAAACTGGCTTCTGGTTTATACAATTGGATGCCGATGGGTTTGAGAGTTTTGCGCAAGGTGGAAGCGATTGTTCGAGAAGAAATGGATCAAGCAGGCGCTCAGGAATTATTGATGCCAGTAGTTCAACCTGCTGAGTTATGGGAAGAATCAGGCCGCTGGCAGCAATATGGCGGCGAGTTACTACGTATTAAAGACCGTCATCAGCGTGACTTTTGTCTTGGCCCGACCCACGAAGAAGTGATTACTGACTTGGCGCGCAATGAGTTAAGCTCTTATAAACAGTTACCAACCACGTTTTATCAAATTCAAACTAAATTTCGTGATGAGCGCCGCCCTCGTTTTGGTGTTATGCGAGCCCGTGAATTTTTAATGAAAGATGCCTACTCCTTTCATGCTGACCAAGATTCTTTAGATGAAACCTACAAAGTAATGTTTGAAGCATATAATCGCGTCTTCACTCGTATCGGTTTGGATTTCAGAGCAGTACAAGCAGACTCTGGTAGCATCGGTGGAAGCGCCTCTCATGAGTTCCATGTACTCGCTGACTCTGGCGAAGATGATATTGCCTTCAGTACTGAAAGTAGTTATGCAGCAAATATAGAAATGGCTGAAGCTTTGGCTCCAACCACTGAACGCGCAGCACCAAATGGTGACATGCAGGAAGTCGCTACGCCCAACCAAAGAAGTATTGAGGAAGTCTCTAGCTTTTTATCATTAAGCACAGAGCAAATACTTAAAACCTTAATTGTACTGGGTGAAACTGATAAAGATGAAAACAGTGAAACGCCACTAATAGCCTTAATATTACGTGGTGACCATAGCTTAAATGAAATCAAGGCTGAGAAGTTAGCTGGTGTTGCCTCACCACTAACCATGGCAAGTGAAGAACAAGTTAAAAAATCACTCGGCGCGAATGTCGGCTCAATCGGCCCGGTTGGTTTATCTATTCCTTGTTTTGTAGACCGAAGCGCTGCCTTAAGCGCCAACTTCGTTTGTGGCGCTAACAAAGATGATGCTCATTTAACACAGGTTAATTGGGAACGAGACGTTGCTTTGGGTGAAGTGGTTGACCTGAGAAATGTAGTCGAGGGCGATGCGAGCCCTGATGGTAAAGGGCAACTTGTCATCAAGCGCGGTATTGAAGTGGGGCATATTTTCAAACTAGGCAACAAGTATAGTTCGGCAATGAATGCCACTGTATTAAATCAAAACGGTAAAGCGACCATTATGGAAATGGGTTGTTATGGTATTGGTGTTTCACGAATCGTTGCCTCTGCTATTGAACAAAATTACGACGAGAAAGGGATTATCTGGCCAGACTCGATTGCCCCCTTCCAGCTAGCACTTGTTCCACTCAATATGCACAAGTCAGAGCTGGTTGCTGAAAAAACTGAAGAACTTTATAAACAATTAAAACAACTTGGCATTGATGTATTTATGGATGACAGGAATGAACGCCCTGGATTCAAGTTTGCCGATATGGAATTAACAGGCATTCCTCATCGCTTGGTTATTAGTGACCGTGGTATTAAGAATGGCACATTAGAATATAAGGGTCGTTCTGATACTGACAATCAGGATATTTCATTAGAAGAAAGCGTTGCCTTTGTCTGCAAAAAACTGGGTTATGTTTAAAATTTTAATTCGAAGCTTATGCCTGTCGCTTCTGTTAATTGGTGCAACTGAAGCCAAACAAGTGCCCGACGCAGAGCTTCGGGCATTGCTCACTAAAACAGTCAGCGAATCATCCAGTTTCTATGACCGTTTTGATGCAGAAGTCTGGCTTGTTGATATGTCAGGTCGTTTAAAACGCTATATCAAAGACCCTGAACAACGCCTTGAATTACTTAAGCGCGTCCATGCCGAGGCAAAACATGCCGGCTTAGAACCGGAATTAGTTATGTCTCTCATTCATGTCGAAAGCGCCTTTAAACGCTTTGCTATTTCAAGCGTGGGTGCACAAGGTTTAATGCAAGTAATGCCTTTTTGGAAAAAAGAGATCGGTAGACCTGATGACAATTTAACAACGGTCGATACAAACCTTCGTTATGGTTGTACGATTCTGAAACATTACATTGACAAAGAAAACGGTAATTTAATTCGTGCACTCGCACGTTATAATGGCAGCTTGGGTAAAATCAAATACCCGGAAAAAGTTCTGCGCTTCTGGCAAACATATTGGTTTGTAAACCATCAATAACACTTAACATACAATGCAACAGATTATTGTCGACATTTCTATAAATAAAGATGAATGGTTAAAAATTTACCGTGGTGAATGCAACTTGGTTCATGCCAAAAGTCGGGATGGCCGCTCCATTCAATTCCCGGCAAACATTCTAGGTAAATACACCACGCATCATGGGATTTATGGTAGCTTTGCCATCAGTTTTGATGATTCAGGCAAGTTTCAATCAATTGTTAAACTTTAGAACAGACAGGAAAAATCATGACTAAAGATAGTTTAAATGATCACGATATTATTCGTATAAAAGAAGCTGAGCTAGTCACTCGGTTAAAGACAATGAGTATTGATGAACTTGAACAACACGCCCAAAAAATTATGGAAGATATGGGTTCAAGTAATTATTCAAGCATTATGGCAGATGTAATGAAATGCCTCAAAGAAGACCAGAGTGAAGGTTATTCTCGTTTTGAGATGGTGCAAAAAAAGCTACAAGACAGCCTACCAAATAAAGCCTACATGAGTGATATTTATGCGCGACTGGCTGCGATTGTAATGACGATTATTTCTCGTAAATTTCAGGACCTTTTATAGGCCTATTCTGCCAGACATTACCTCAAAATCTATGCAGCTAAATTCTAGCTGCTGCCCCCTTTCAACCCCCCTTAATAGCAAAGACAAAAAATCATATTATTTCACCTCAGTTTGCCATACACTGCTTGTACTGTCTTATTTAATAGCAAACTCAAATTATAATAAAAAATAATCATGATGAATAATAAAGCCTTTTACAGAATCTCTTTGGTCGCTACATTTCTAGCTTTGCTGGTTGTGGTCTTAGGTGCTTATGTCAGATTGTCTGACGCTGGCTTAGGCTGCCCAGACTGGCCCGGTTGTTATGGTCAACTTCTTGCCCCCTCTGCTGAACATGAAGTTGCCGCCGCGAACAGTGTATTTCCAGAACGCCCGGTTGAAACACCGAAGGCCTGGAAAGAAATGATTCACCGCTACTTTGCGAGCATCTTAGGTTTACTCATTCTCGCCATGTCATTCTTAGCTTACCGGCATCGTCATAATCCTAAACAACAACTTAAATTGCCACTCTTTTTAGTGCTCCTCGTTGGCTTTCAGGGCGCATTAGGAATGTGGACGGTAACCCTGCTACTGAAGCCCGTGATCGTCAGTTTACATTTGCTCGGAGGCATGTTGACCTTAGCACTACTGTGGTGGACAAGCCTCACCGCTTTGGACCACTCAAATACACACAACACGTTACGTACCTCAAACACAGTAAAACGCTGGGCCTTACTTGGCTTGATCGTGATTTATTTTCAAATAGCCCTAGGGGGCTGGACAAGCACAAATTATGTTGCTTTATATTGCACTGACTTACCCACATGCCAGGGACAATGGTTCCCACCCACTGACTTTAAGGAAGGTTTTACTCTTTGGTCAAAGGACGATACCACGGATATAAATTATGAAGGGGGTGTCTTATCACTCGAAGCAGGCACTGCGGTTCATTTAACCCACCGTATTGGTGCACTGATAACCCTGGCAATTGTAGGCTGCTTTGCACTTAAGTTATATTTGCTAGGAACCGCTATCAGCAGACGTTACGGTTTAATATTGGCAACCGTCTTGGCAACACAAGTCTCTCTCGGCATGCTAAATATCATTTTAGTGCTACCCATCCCTATCGCGGTGGCACATAACGGGGTAGCAGCGTTATTACTACTCACAATGCTTACCATTTATCGAAAAATAAATACCCTACCTGCAACAATCACAATTACAAGAAAAACAACTGATGCTACCTACAGCACTAACGCTCAAGTAACTTAGTTCAAATAACTACACCATTAAAAATACAGACCACTAAAAAAAATAGATCCATAATAAAGAGAGCTAATCACAATGACTGAGACCACACTCCCCCAACCTGCAAGTCCACTTTCCTGGCATCAATATCTAGAACTATGTAAGCCAAAAGTCGTTTTGCTCATCGTTTTTACGGCCATTGTTGGCATGCTATTATCATCCCCAACGATACCAGCACTCGATACATTATTTTTCGCTTCACTTGGCATTGGCTTAGCCGCTGCCTCAGGGGCTGCCATCAATCACTGGGTTGATCAAAAAATCGATTCGCAAATGGAACGAACCCAAGCAAGACCCTTGCCTACTGGCGGGCTGACATCCCATTCGGCCATCACTTTTGCTTTAACACTTTGCATCTTTTCAATGGTCATATTACTCATCACCACTAACGTACTCACTGCAATCCTGACATTTTGCTGCGTCATTGTTTATGCCGTCATTTACACGATGTTTCTGAAACGCTGGACACCTCAAAATATTGTTTGGGGAGGCGCTGCAGGTGCTGCACCACCACTTTTAGGATGGGTCGCAATGACTGGCGAAGTAACAACAGAAGCATTTTTGCTGTTTCTTATTATTTTTGTATGGACGCCTCCCCATTTTTGGGCTTTGGCCATCCGTCGTCGAGACGAGTACGCGAAGGTTGATATACCAATGCTGCCAGTTACACACGGCATTCCTTTCACAAAGCATCAAGTATTACTATATAGTTTTATGCTATTTTCAGTTACTTTGCTGCCTTTTGCTTTGCACATGACAGGGTTGATTTATTTAACAGGCGCTGTCGTATTGGGCTTAGGCTTTATCTACCATGCATTTAAGTTATATTTGAGTGAAGGTGATGAGCATGCGATGAAAACCTTTAGTTATTCAATTTTTTTCTTGTCAGTACTGTTCGCCTTATTACTAGTGGATCACTACCTGCCGATCACACTACAAGGTTAACGAAACTCAAACCTAAAGTACTATTGTAATTCACGACATCATTTATCATGCCTGCCCGCTTTAAGTAGGCAGGTAATTTTTAATGGGTCCAATTAAAGTTAAACAATACGACGCACTTTTAGCGGAAAAAACTCAACAAATACCTCACTTTTAACAAATACCAAGGTTTGAAGTAATGGAAAAGCCCCCCCCTCCACAAACAAATGATTCCAAACCGTTGTCTTTGTTTCAAACGTTTAAAAGTGTGCTTTGGGCCTTACTGGGCATTCAAAGCAAAGAGAATTTAGTGCGTGATTTTGCTCACGGTAAAGCAAGCCATTTTATTATTACTGGCTTGCTGCTCGTTATTCTATTCGTACTATTCTTAGTACTGGTTGTTAATATCGTTTTACACTTCGCTGTTTGATGTTATTTATTTAGTTTGGCCTCTCAGCCAATTCGGGAATACTTTAGCAGCTTTCTTAAATCTGACAACATCGCCTTTCCGAAATCTAAAACTTCCTGATCTGTTTTCGGCTCAGGGTATTGTAAAATAATATTCCCAAGCGGGTCAGCCACATACACTTGCGAGGGCTTAAGTCGTGATCTTGCCTCATTTGTAATTTGACTAAAGTGCCAATATTTTCCTTTCAAACCACCAAGAGCCTGCTCATTCAGCTCAGAGGTGTACAAGCCCACAGGCACCACTCGTTCTATCTCACGTCCGAGCGAGGTAAAAGCTTGGTTAATACCATATAAAGACTGCTGACAGGTTTGTTCACACGTATTAGAAACTTGATACATGACCAGCCATTTCTTTTGCAATGCCGCATCACTGAGATTCAGGGACTGTAACGACAGCTCTTCGCGTAAAAGAGTGCCTCTATTCGTCGCCGCCTCAGTAAACCAGCCGTTCTCCAAAGCCAACTTTGCTAAGACGACTGGAATAATAAAAACCATCAACAATAACAACATACTTGCTCTGGATTTCAGTAAACGTAATGAACTCATATTTCAAACCTGCCAATTTTCATTTTAATTTTATTGATCAACCTTTGCCCTGCTGTATGCCGCTGAAAGCATCAGTGCCAACCATACAAAGGCTAAGACAAACCATTGTACCGCGTACGCCCGATGTTTTTCAGGCGGCATCACGACAGGTATCCAGTCTTTTTCATAACCCAGACGGTCATCATTATTAACATAAACCATAAAGGGTACTAAGGGCCGGTTTAGTAAAGCACTTATTTTTTGTATTTCGATAGATTGAATACGCTGAGGCCAAGTTTCTTTGCTCAATGCTTGATTGGCAAGAAGAATAGATTGCTCAACAATTCTGATCTTACCTTTAAAGGAAACTTGCCCTGAAATTTCTTTAATTTCAGGAATGAACGCTCGATCAATGCTTCCTAGTACCCAGCCTAAGTTAATCAACACCGTTAAACCGCTACTCACATCATCAAAAACCTGTACTACCTGATAACCAAGACGACCTTTGTAAACCTGATTATCCAGTAAAAAAGCCTGCCCGCGTGTAAACGTCCCTGCTAAGCTAACCGGCATATCATTTAATTCTTCATCACTAGCCTGAAGCGCTAAAACATCCCTAAGGTCTGTGGACTCTTGATCTTGGTAGAGTCGCATTTGATCTAACCTCAATTCCTTATGTTCGGCTCTACCTAACTGCCAAAATGCAAGCTTGATTAATAATGCAAACACCAGCAAGCTTACCACGCATATAAAACTGTTTAGTTTTAACGGCAGCCTGTTGAATAATATAACATTCATATCAAGATCATTAGCGGAGAAAAATTCGTGATAATAAAAATTGTGCTCATTAGCTTAGTTATTTTTATGATTTACAATCTATTTAAAGCATTGTTTCTTATGACCAGAAATGACCCAAATCAACCACCTATGTCGACATTCATTGGGAGAAGGCTTATGTTTTCAGGCATCATCATCGTCATTGTACTCGTTGGCGTAGCAACAGGGTTAATCACCCCAAACCCAAGCCCTTACTAAGAAGAAGGAACTTAATCACTGCAGGCTGTCCGATAACGGAACCAACCCGCAATAATAAAGGTCTATTAGACGTTTATAAAATATACACAAACAAGAAGAGCAATACCCACACTACATCAACAAAGTGCCAATACCAGCTAGCCGCCTCAAAACCAAAATGATCTGTCGGCGTGAAGTGCCCCTTTAATACTCTCATAAATACCACAATCAACATCACAGTACCTAAGGTCACATGCATACCATGAAAGCCAGTTAGCATAAAAAAGGTAGAGCCATAAATACCACTATCTAAACGTAAATTCATATGCTGATAAGCTTCTATATACTCCTCAACCTGAAAAAACATAAAGCTAATACCCAGTATTATCGTGATACCCAAGAAAAGCTTAAGTTTGGTACGATCATTCTTTAGTAAAGCAAGGTGTGCAAAGTGAGCAGTCACTGAAGACGTTAAAAGTAAGACGGTGTTAAGCAGTGGTAAACCGAACCATCCCATCGCTTGGGTTTCACCCCCCGCAGGCGTTTTGATTAATGGCCAGGCAGCTTGAAACTCAGGCCACAAAACCGCACCGGTCATGACATTCGCCCCGTCACCCGCTAGCCATGGCACAGAAAGAACTCGGGCATAAAACAAAGCCCCGAAAAAGGCACAAAAGAACATAACCTCTGAAAAAATAAACCAGCTCATGCCCTGTCGAAATGAAGCACTCATTTGTTCACTATATAAGCCTGACATAGACTCACTTATAACATTCGCGATCCAGCCAACAATCATATAAATCACGATGGCAATCCCCGTCATAAGAAGATACCCCCAACCAGAGCCTTCCGTTTCAGCGCCTATCTGCGAGACAAAGCCCCCAGCACCAAAAGCGATGCAAAACAAGGCTAAAGCCCCAATAATGGGCCACTGACTATCGGCTGGCACGTAATAACTTTCGTATTCTTTTGTTGTCATCACTTATCCCCTTATTTATATTCTATAATCTTAGTGCATAACACTTAGGATTCAACTATAGCGGTTTCTTCAGGTGTCGATGCCTGCGAAGCTTTGTCTGACAAAGATATATCAAACAAAGTATATGACAGCGTCAACGTATTCACATCAGTAGGAATTTCTGCATCAATATAAAATTGCAACGGCATCCATACTTCTTCTTGCCCTGATAAAAACTGCTGTTCAAAGCAAAAACATTCTATTTTTTTAAAGTAATTTGCGGCTCTCCCAGGTGCAACTGAAGGTACAGCTTGGCCGAGCATATCTACCAAAGTGTTATTCTTGGCATAAAATTTTATTATTTTTGTTTCACCGGGATGAACCACAATTTCAGCTATTTCCGGCCGAAACTCCCAGGGCATCTCCTTGGCTGTACGACTAATAAACTGCACTGTAATCGTTCGGTCAGTATCGATACCTGACTCATTTATTTGTGCCGCTTCAGTCGCAGTTTTTCCATTCAAACCTGTAATATCACAAAAGACGTCATACAAAGGCACCATAGCAAACCCAAAACCAAACATGGCAAGCACAATAACGACAAGCTTGCGAACCAGTTTATTTGTTTGCTTGTTATGATGACCTTGCATTCAAACATCCTTTTGTCTTTTAAAAATAACGATTAATCTATTTTAGGTGGCGTTGAGAACGTATGGTATGGCGCAGGTGATGGTACCGTCCATTCTAGGCCTTCAGCACCATCCCAAGGTTTAGCCGGCGCTTTTTCACCACCGCGAATACATTTTATGACCACCGCTAAAAAAATAAGTTGCGATAAACCAAATGCAAAGCCACCAATACTAACCCACATATTAAAGTCAGCAAACTGCAGTGCATAATCAGGAATACGTCGAGGCATACCCGCCAAGCCTAAAAAGTGCATTGGGAAGAATAATAAATTAACTGAAATCAGAGAGCACCAAAAATGCGCCTTGGCTAGAGTCTCATTAAACATATGACCCGTCCATTTAGGAAGCCAGTAATACGCTGCAGCATAAATTGAAAATAAAGACCCCGTCACAAGCACATAATGAAAATGCGCTACCACGAAATAGGTATCATGATATTGAAAATCTACCGGCGCCATTGCCAGCATCAAGCCAGAAAATCCACCAATCGTAAATAAAATCACAAAAGCAATCGAAAACATCATTGGCACTTCAAACGAAATCGATCCTCGCCACATCGTGGCCATCCAATTAAATACTTTAACGCCGGTTGGTACCGCTATTAATAAGGTGCAATACATGAAAAACAATTCACCTATCAAAGGCATGCCTGTTGTGAACATGTGATGAGCCCAAACAATGAAGGACAAGAATGCAATTGAAGACGTCGCGTAGACCATTGAACTATAACCAAACAACTTCTTACGGGAAAACGTTGGAATCGTGGTCGATACAATACCAAAGGCTGGCAAAATCATGATATAGACTTCAGGGTGACCAAAAAACCAGAAAATATGCTGAAACATCACGGGGTCACCGCCACCCGAGGCATCAAAGAAACTAGTGCCAAAATAGGTATCGGTTAATAACATCGTCACAACACCAGCAAGTACTGGCATGACTGCAATTAACAGGTAAGCCGTGATGAAAAAAGTCCACACAAAAAGCGGCATTTTCATGTAGGTCATACCCGGAGCTCTTAAATTCATAATCGTCACAATGACGTTAATCGCCCCCATAATCGAGGATATGCCCATAATATGTACCGCAAATACAAAAAAAGCTGTACTGCCATTACTGTAGGTCGTAGATAAGGGCGCATAAAATGTCCACCCAAAGTTAGGCGCCCCACCTAGAAAAAAGGACGATAACAAAATGGTAAATGCAAAAGGTAAAATCCAGAAACTCCAATTATTTAACCTTGGCAACGCCATATCCGGCGCACCGATCATCATAGGGATCATCCAGTTAGCTAAGCCCGTAAAGGCAGGCATAATTGCACCGAAAACCATGATCAAACCATGAACGGTGGTCAACTGATTAAAAAAATCAGGATTTACAATTTGTAAACCCGGTTGAAATAGCTCAGCCCGAATGACCATTGCCATCGAACCACCGGTTAAAAACATAATAAATGCAAACCATAAATACATCGTGCCGATGTCTTTATGGTTAGTCGTAAATAGCCAGCGTTTTATACCGGTCGCCATATATCCGTGATCGTCATGTGCCATATCTGTTGTTGATGTTGTCATAGTTTGTTCCCCTACTTCCCAGTCGCAGCTTTAACATCTGCCGTTTGCACGACGTCACCCGTATTATTACCCCAAGCATTTCGTTCATAGGTAATCACCGCGGCAAGTTGCTTAAGCGTTAACTGTTTACCAAATGCCTGCATACCTGTGCCAGATTTACCATTTACCACAATGTCGATATGTTTAGACACGTCACCCAAAGCAATAGGGCTTCCTTTTAATGCAGGGAAGCTTGGTGGAAAACCGGCACCATTTGCTTGGTGGCACGCGGCACAAGAAGCTACATATGTACTTTCACCTAGTGTCATCAATTCTTCCATCGTCATGCGTTCAGCCAATGAAGCCTTTTCAGCTTCAGCCGCAGCAATGGCTGCCACTTTTTGCTCTTTCAGCCAAGCATCAAACTCATTTTCAGGTAACGCGGTCACTACAATTGGCATATAACCGTGGTCTTTACCGCAAAGCTCAGCACACTGCCCCCGATAAACACCTGGTTCATCAACATTTGTCCAGGCCTCGTTAATAAAACCGGGCACAGCATCTTGCTTAACTGCAAAGGCAGGCACCCACCAGGAATGGATAACATCGTCAGATGTAATTAAGAAACGGACTTTACGATTGATAGGAATAACTAAAGGTTTATCAACTTCCAGTAAGTAGTTTTCACCTTTTTCTTCACCAGGACCAGAAAGATTATCCCACTGGGCACGTGGCGTTGATAACACACTGAAATAGTCGAGGTCCTGATCAAAATAGCTATAATGCCATTTCCACTGGGAACCCGTAATTTGTATGGTTAATTCAGAATTATCATTATTTTCGATAGCAATGAGCGTATTAGTGGCGGGGATAGCCATCGCGAGGAGTATAAAAATGGGAATAACCGTCCACAATATTTCAACCTTGGTACTCTCATGGAACGTAGCCGCAACATGCCCTTTCGACTTACGGTGAAAAAACATCGACCAGAACATTGCACCAAAAACAACCAGCCCAATCACAGTACAAATGTATAACACCAGCATATGCAAGTCATATACATCATGGCTAACGCCTGTGACACCCTCGGTCAAATTAATACTTGATTCTGCCCAAGTTGAACTGGAGAACAATACTCCCAACAAAAGCCAACTAAGATTACGACTTCTCACTCAACATCTCCTTCTAGCTAAAGCAAATTTGTAACCGAGAACTCGCATTCACACAACAAGTAGGTAGTTCGTGCAATACAAATGGTCACTAAATATGGCGTTTATAATTTATTTTTGTTTATTTAAATTTGTGCTTAGGTATTAACTGCTTTAAAGCAATTTATTTTTTATTCTTAAATCTATCTTGTTAAATAGAATTACTCATAATTAGGTAAAGGTAAAGTCATTTATTTTCAAAGTTAAAAAATAGGTCACAAATATTTATTTGTCTGATTTATTTGTTAACCACTGAAAATTTTTTGAAGTAACCGTTGGATATGTTTAAAAAAACAGGCTATGTTTAAAAACGGTTGTATAAAATACATTCAAAAACAATAAAATCAATCGCAATAAGTCACTTGGAGACATCAAGAAATGAGTCTACATCACACTTTTGGTATTTTGACCCATCCTGATCGTGAATGGGAATCGATACGCTCTGACCAAGAATCAACATCTAAACTGTATTTGGGGCATGTATTTTTACTTGCTCTGATACCAACACTATCTGCCTATTTTGGTACCACAGAAGTCGGTTGGCGAATCGGTGATGGTGCGGCGGTTAAACTCACTCAAGCAAGTGCTGCCCAGCTTTGTGTTCTATTTTATATAGCCATGTTAGCTGGAATATTCATTATTGGTAAATTTATTGACTTTTTCTCGATGACTTATGGGGCAGATGAAAGCGAGCATAAAGGCGTAATCCTAGCGGCTTATGCAACAACTCCATTGTTTTTAGTGGGTATAACTGCCATTTACCCTGTGCTTTGGATTAATTTGCTTGCAGGGATCATTGCTGTTTGCTGGTCGGTTTATTTGTTATTCGAAGGCTTACCCATTCTAATGAAAATCCCTGAAGATCGCGGTTTCATGTTTGCAAGTTCAGTCCTCACTATTGGCCTAGTCATGCTCGTGGCCTTACTAGCAATCAGCGTGGTGATCTGGAGCATCGGTTTCGGCCCGGTATATACCAGTTAAACTAGCTTTACATCTAAAAATTTATTCCCATGTTTAGCATGGGAATAATAAATACCGTCTTCACACTTCTTATTCACCCTAAAGCCATAAATAAACTGTAACAACTCCTCCCAAGTACCATAAATGCCGCCAATATCATCGAAATACTTTGCTCTAACCTGACGATAACGTTATCGTATTTAAAAATAATAAAAGGACATATAAATGAGAAAATCTATTTTATGGTGGCTTACGGGCTGCACCTTAACACTCTCTACTATCATTTTAACTATTTCACTCAACTCGCCAGAAGTGCATTCTCCAACGATAACTAGCGCAATCAGCAAAGTAAAACTATCAGGCTACCAAACCAAGTTTATGATTGGCGACTACAACATGCGTAATCACCAAAATAAGCAAGTAAGCTGGAAAAATTTCTCTAAACGCCCCTTATACATTACAGCAGGCTTTACCCGCTGCCCTCATACCTGTCCAATGACCATGAATTTGTATCAAAGATTAGCTAAACAAATTAACCACCAAGCAGATTTTGCACTCCTAACCGTTGACCCAGAGCACGATAAACCCTCCGTTCTTAAACGTTACCTCTCGGCTATCAACCCCTCTTTTATCGGATTACAAATAGATGATAAAACTGAATTCAATCAATCTATATCGGACCTAAAACAAAGCTTGATTAATTCTGGCGAGCCATCAGACCTAATGCATAGCGACTATATTTACCTACTGCACCCTAAGCTAACTGGTCTGGTTCTTTATACCAAGCCTGATATTAAATCTATGGCAAATGATCTTATAATATTAAACACCATCTAAGCTTATTAAACGTACTAGAAGCATTTACTATTCCTCTCTTCTAGTCGCGCAGGTACAACATTGAACACATCACTCTCTTTAACAGATATTCTTATACCCAGCCTTTTGAGTCGGTTTGCAGTTAACAAAAAAGTACCCGCTAGTGGTACTTTTTAGGACTGTACCGCTATACCCGATTTTTGTGTGCTTGTTTCACTCAAAATAAATACAACCGGACCTTACAAGCAATGACACCAACTAATTGGTTTTTTGTTAGCTGTTCACTACATTCGCATAGCCATTCGAGCTTGGGTTTAGGACTTAACATTTTTAAGTAACTTGAACTATAATACCTGCCCGTTTTAA
>CAJWBJ010000087.1 GCA_913020495.1 uncultured Oleiphilus sp. | reverse complement strand
TGTTCTGGTGACGTCACGATACGGAAGAAACCTTTGCCTATACCGCCACCTTGAGCATCGATATAACGCTGCATTTCGTTCAAACGTTGAATCTGCAAGCGAATACTGTCCATCGTATTACAGCTATTTGGATTGATCCAACTCGCAGGGTTAACGGTTGACTGTATAGAACAAAGCACCTCATTTTCGACGATATGTGTCACAATCATTCGCTGCCCGCCAAGATAGGCACGCTCCATCCATTTATAGTAATACCCCATATGACTCATCTGCTTATAGTTTGGCCAGTGAGGGAATTCAGGATAGCCACGGGTATCGTATCGGTAATTCACATCACCATAGGCTTGCAGATTACCAATGATATCTAACGCGCCCCAGTCGCCATGGACATATTTACTATCACCTAGCGCACTTTCAACACCATAAGGATGAAATGGCTTGCCATGCATGAACTTTCCGCCCATAAATTCATAGGAGGTGATGTGTGTATGTGGATCAATGAAACCACGAACAGGCTCGTTAACATTACCTTTTAAAGCATCAGTATTGCCTGCAACATTGGTTTCAATTTCAGGTGCGGGAGTACAACCGCTGTTAGGCACTAGTCGAAACCACTCTTCGCTCGTAAAAAAGAAGGGGTTAAGCAAGTCAATAAAATATATCCCATTACTGCTCCAGTTATGGCGCAACCATTTGTCTAGTGAGTTGCTGTTAAAACGATAGAGGTTTTCACCATTGACTGCTTTTGAATCTACACGCCAATCAGAATGTTTACCCGAAACAGTTCCTGCGGTTATGTCCGCTGGAAAACGTGTATCGAGATAACGTCCATCTACGTTATAGGGCCTGAAATAACCTAAAGATGAAGGTTTCATAAAAAACTTGGCCGCCCCCGAAATATCTGTTGCCTTAAAGTCATAACTACGACCATCATTAATAAGACCTCCACTATAGTAAGCACGCATATACTTACCATCATGTGGCGACTGAACGGAGTAACAACCTTGTGCTAGTGAATGGACAGGATCTGGAATCTCGCTTGCTTGCCCTCCTGTAGATACGAGTGCGGAGCAGCTCAAAATGGCTGACGTTAAGAACTTAAATTTCATGAACTCACCTTTTTTATTTATTTTATGGTGCGACGATACAGCCTAAATTCATCACCTTTTATTGTTACTTTTAGTCTTAGATTTTTTGATTACATTGAGTACCTTCACGACTCTATCATGGTGCACTCAACGACCTCGCAGCCTAAAAGATCAAATATTTTACATATCGGCTCAACTATCAACTAAGTACAAAAATATTACAGAATCAACGACTGGTACTTTTGGTTCCGATAACTTCTCATAAATCAGCCTTCTTTCGTGATAAGCTCTAATGACAACAAAAATAAAAATTGAACTAAGTAAAATCATGAGTTACGACTACAAAGCTTCCATTCAATATATTAAAATTGCTAGTCAATTTGCAGTAGCAAATAATGTCAATTTAACTGAGTTACAACATGCTTTCTCACTACCTTCTAACAGCCAAGTTCCAGACAACAAAAAGCTTCCACTTGGTAAGATCCTAGACTTTTGGCATCAAGCTGCAGAACTAACTTCAGATAAAGCCTTTGGTTTACATGCAGGGGTCAACTGTCATTTATCAAGCTATGGAATTTTCGCCCACGTTTTAATGAACTGTGACCATGTCTATAACGCGATCCGTCTCACCAACCAATATAGTTACCTGCTAAATGAAGCTTTTGAAAACACATTAACGACCGAACAAGAGATCACAATTTACACCTTGGAATTTCTACTGCCACATGTAGCAGCACCTCAAATTATTGAGTTTCATTTTGCTTCAATGGTACAAATGGGCAAACAGATTGTTGCACGGAAAGATAGCGATAAGGTTCACCCCGTTCGAATTGAATTTTGTCACGCACCTCTCACGACACTTGAAGAATATAAGCGTATTTTCGAATGTGACGTGGTATTTGAACAAACAGAAAATCGGATGATCTCCCTACAAGAAGCATTACTGACACCTACTAACGCGCCCAACAAAGGGCTTTACCACCACCTTCTTAAACAGGTAGATGCAATTTTTCAGGCAAATCTGAATCAAAAATGCCATAGTCGTAAAGTCAGCGATTATTTGAAATCAGAAAAAGAATGGGTTCAGTGGCCAACACTAGAAGAAACTGCCGATGCTTTAGGGACGAGTCCAAGTACCCTAAAACGAAAATTAAAACATGAGGGCGGTTCTTTTCAAGAAATTTTTGACGGTATCCGCTATCAACGGGCAAGACACATACTCCGGTCGAATAAATATACGGTGAGTGAAGTCGCTTACGCTATGGGTTTTTCTTGTGCTGCATCATTTGGGCGCTCTTTCAAACGCTGGAGTGGCATGTCTCCATCAGAATTTATGCGTTAAATTCGATGACACCATTCCTGAAAATCAACGCGACCCGAACTTCATAAAAGACAAGTTAAAACCAGAACTTTCTGGGATTCTAATTTAGGCTATTGAAGCCTGTATTAAAAAAACTAAACGGACAGTACATTTAAGTAAGCATTCTCCAATCTTAGCTAGAACTAGTTCAAGCATATTGACCTGCCCTCATTCAACCAGACATATATTATTTTATTCATACTTAAGCAGCATCTTTTGCCACATTGGATCGTCATTCATATTAACAATGATACTTTCAATGTACTTGTAATGTTTAGCGTACTTTAGAGGCAATAGAATGTGGCGAGAGTATTTATCATGTGGAATTGATGACTTATGGAATTGACCTTGCCAGCCATTTTCTTTCACTAAATAATCTAGTGTTGAGCGGCTAACAATACCGGTATCAATTCGTTTATATAAAAGCATTTGTAAAACAGAAGATTCACTCTTTAAATCTGTCTGCTTAATGCCACCGGCCTCAACAACTTCGGTAATACCAAAGTAATAAAAACCAAGCACACCGCCCAAACTTAAACCCTTCAGAGATTTAGGGCCGAGGTATTCAAAAGGCGCCTCTGCATGAGAAACCACCTCATCTTGATCTTGAAAAATGGTTGATGTCCATAAGTACTTGGTTTTTGCCTTATCCTTGAACCAGACTGGATTAACGCCAATTAGAATGCCATTCAATTCACCACGATTAAGATATATTTCTAATCTTTTACGAGGCATAAACCTTGTCTGGAATTGGTAGGGGCCCGCTTTACTGTTTAAATATCTGGAAAAATCAAAATATAAGCCCGTTTTTTCTTCAACACTAATTATATATGGAGGCTTTAGATGGTAGGCATAAATAGTTACCTGCTCTTTGTTTGCATAAGAACTAGAAGAAAGAAAAGACAGTAAAATAATGAAACCGATTATCGGTTTTTTTTTGGATAGTCTAAACATTAAATAACAAGAGCTTATATTATCAAAATATTGCATAACTCTTCTTATTCCTGAGTGGAAAAGTAACTCATTCAATTAACAGAACTATAAAGAAAGAATAGTAGAATTACTTCCATAATTCTAGTTCGCTTAGCGACACCATACCTATGTGAATTGAGGCGCTTTCCGGTTATTCAAACCTAAAACGATAATATCGATATTAATCAGAGACTTGCGATTTCATAAACAACTCAACTAGCTCCACTCATAAATGGGTGCAACAGTTTTGAATCCCTCTGTTTTGTCGAGACTAACCATGGACATTCTCGTTCATTTCAATAGTGGATTTTTTGTGTCATAGATATTCGAAAATGAGGTCATACCAACATCCTGTACTATCCTATTAGTACGGAGGAACTATGAATCTACGAACTCTGGTTTGGTTAGCGGCGCTTACCTATACATTTGTCATTGGAGGAGGCTTATTATGCTACCGCTTGTTTGTTGTTTATCCTCCAATCGCAGCTGCAACACTGGAAAAGCATCAAAATGACATTAAAGCCATTCAGACCACGTTTAGTAATGAGCGTGAAGCTTTATTACGATTCAATCAGGATTGGGCAAAATGGAACGATAGTTATGAGTTCGTTGCACGACCAAATTATAACTATATAAAACTGAATATAAAAAGCCCCTCTTTTTTAGCATCTAATATAGACAGCGTTATTTTTTTAACCCTTCAAGGTAAATCGAGTTATTTTGCCGAAAAAATTAACAATCAATTTATTACGAAGAATAATACTGACGACTTAAATTACGATATTAACAATCAACTCTTGCTGAATCAGGATAAACAATTTGGGTTAATCCGAAGGAACGGAAAATTAGCCTATTTTGTCAGCCATCACATACAAGATAGCGAACAGAAATTAGCATCTAATGGCGTACTCATATTTATCAGGCAATTGACGAAAGACTTTATCAAACGCTTAAATTTAATTTCTAATGTAAACTTCAAACTAGCGTCATATAAGCATGTTAGCGAGCCTGATCTAACACCCTTATCTGAGCTAACTATTCATGAATTAAGCAATAAATACTCAGCCAGTCTGGTAAACATAAAAGGGCAAAACATTGCTCAAATCGAAATTTTATATCCAGATTCCAGCATGCCCACCCCTCTCGATAAAACCTCTATTATCAGTATATTGGTACTTATACTATTACCAATAACGATCACTCTTCTTCTTAACCATTTTTTCTTACTGCCGATCATTGGAATGTTTAACCAGATAGGGGAAATGAAAAAGACAGGAGAGGTCAACCTTCTTGCTCAGAAAACTAATATCGTTGAAATAGATGGCTTTTTGAAAACATTTAATCGTTTGGTCGAAAAAATTAATGAGCAGAAGGAAATACTAATTGCAGATTCGATCACTGATGGCTTAACCCAAATTTATAACAGAAAGTACTTTGACCAAACCTATGACCGAGTTTGGCGGACTACCGCAAGAAACCATAATCCAATTGGTATCGTTATGCTGGATATCGATTTTTTCAAAAATTATAATGACTATTATGGTCATTTGCAGGGTGATGAGGCTTTGAAGCTTATCGCCAAAACATTGAAACAGATTGATCGTCGGGCAGATAGCACGCTAGCACGCTATGGCGGAGAAGAATTCGTATTCATATTCCAACCCAAGAGCACGACCCAACTAGAAAATATGTTAATTAAACTGGTAGAGGCCGTTCGATTATTAGCGATCGAACATAAAGAGTCTCAAACAGCCAATATAGTTACCATTAGTTGTGGAGCATGTTTCATACAACAAGGCGGGGCCTGGATGAAAAATAATAAAGAGGCGGCATTGAAATGTGCTGATGACGCCCTTTATCGGGCTAAGGCCAATGGACGTAACCAGTATTACTTCCAATCATTTGAAATCAAAGACAGATAAATATAAAGCGATTAGCTCCTTTTAATCACGCGGCACTAGCTTTACTTAATATTATAATCGTAACGCACAGGGTAACCGCCCCGCATAATCATCACTGTCACTTTTTCTTCTTTAGCAAGACTGTCCCATAGCGGGTTTTGCCCGCTATGAACCCATTGATCATTGACCCGAAGTAATACATCACCCGTCTTAAATCCAAGAGTATTATAGAAACGCTGATCAACAATCTCGTTAAGCTTGATTAAGTGATGACCCTCAACTACATGGTCAGCATTATAAAAATGCTGCTCCAATTCACCTTGATTAATTAACTGAGACTCCAGCCACTCTTTTGATAGCACCATTTCGCCAGTGGCGGGAATTTCTCTTCGCTTCATTTCTTCAGCCAATGCTTCGTCATCATATGATGGTTCAGAGTCACTCGCTTTTACTGGTTCCTGCTGAGTCAAAATGTCTGACGCTATGTCGTCTAAATCATGCCCCATACTGGACTGCAGTACCACAAACTCGAGCGCCCCCTGATTGTCGATTAGAATACGCTGGGTTTCAATTTTAACGAGTTGAACATTTTCAAAAATAAAATCGCCTTCTTTATAGTTAGCTTCCTGCTCACTCTCCGGTAGTTTAACCAATGCTATAGAGGTATTTTCGTTGCCGGTAGCATGGCTACTTACCGTCGTTGCCAGAAGTAAAATCGGTAGTTGTGATTCAGTAGGTGTTTGCTCTTCTGCTGATTTAAAGTCATAACCAAGTTGCGCTAACTCTTGATCTATATAAAAGCGGTAAGCTTCAAAGCTTTGCGCCCCCTTGGTGTATAAACCGTTAATGAAGATCACCGGAACACTTCCTAGTCCCATATTGTTTGCCATATCCATGTCTGATTTGATCGTCGCCTGATAAGAGCTTTCATCTAGACAGTGTTCAAAATTAATTAGATCGAAATTAAGTTGCTCAGCAATATTCATAAAACGCTGTTTATCGAGTTTTGAGACATCTGAATAGAGCGCACTTTGATATGCCCAAGGTGACCCAGCGGCTTCAGCGCAATGGTAAGCGTTGGCTGCTGCGACACCATATCGATGAAAACCTTGAGGTAAATCATAAAAGTTGAACGCTATTGCTTTACCGTAATGCTCTTCCAGCTGTTTGATGACAGTTTGTAAGCGCGCACAATGTGATGACTGGTAACTACAAAAAACAGACATCAAAATTATCGCGTCTCGCTCACCCTTTATGGGGCGTTTATCACTTGGTAGCTGAATACGCGGTGGCGGAGGAGGACTTAATAAAATTTCCGAGATCAAAGCCTCTGATGAATCCTCGCTAAAGAGCTGTAGCCTCTGTGCAATCATACGGTTCAGCATGTCTTTGCGCAGTTGATATTTCCGCCACTCTAAATCGAATAAAGTAAATTGAATAGCAGTATCAAGTTCTTGCAAATTAATTGTTTGGTCGCCAATGCTGGCAACAATCGTCTTGGACTGAGGGGGTGATACTTCAGCAACGGTTTTAACAACCTGAAGTTCCGTTACTGATTTAGAATTAGTGGAGGCTGTGTCTTGGCTACATGCCACAAGCCCAGATAAAAACAAGGGTAGGATAAATATTAAGCGAAGCATCATTGTCTGACCAAGAATTTATTATTGTTTGAATTGGGTACTTTACACAACTAAATAAAGCTTTGCCATTTGGGCAAGCTGTTTAACCGGAACCCAGCTTTTTTATGGTTACTTAGAAATTAAAAAAATAAATATCGGGTAATACTCTCGAATTATATCTCTAGCATAACCAACTCAAAAGTACTTTCCTCTTTCTAGTTAGAGAAAAGTACTAGAGTTGATCATATTTTTTACAACAATAACGTCCCTGTAGTACTTACATAAAACCTACTACTGAAATGGGTTACCATTCCACATAAGTTCAGCAATCTTGCTTTGAGTAGCAACGTTAGGGTGGAAGCAGTCTGCGCCATTGATTTCATCCGCACCGAAGGCGAACGTACCACCAGAAGGCGTATTTTCATCCACATACTCAGCAACTAGCTCGATACCATTTGGATTCAAACCGTTAGAATTGGTATTGTAGGCTTCAACTTCTGCACGGGTAATAGCGTTATATTGTTGTTGTGCCGCTGCAACACCTGCATGACGTGTCGCCATTGTTTCACCATTTAGTACACCTGGGTCAGTAACGATACGGCAAACATCATAGCTTGACCAAAGCGAATCACAGTTAACATATTCATCTGCATCCTGCTTGTCGACACCAGCTTGGCGAATGTCTTGTACACGAGGTACGCTGCCCATCAAAATACTTGAATTTGCTGGCAAACCTGACATAAGCGTATTCAGACCTGTACGTACCGCTTGACGCCACTCTTCACCAGTATAAAGAGGGTCGTTACAGTTTGCTGGGTCCACACAGTCACGACTACAAATGTCGTTACCGCCGAAAATCATTTCCACATGATCTGGTACAGGTGATTGTGCCACGATCATCGCTGCTTGCTCCGCAAAAGGACGCTCGGTATCATTTTTGCCAACCATTTCTGCGCCGGTTTGAGATGCATCTTTGTTCGCGGTAATTGAAGCATCTATAGCTTTATAGCGATCATGAACAGAATTTACGGCTGAATCCCAGCCATCAAACCAAGAATGCCAAGGCTGGTCGGCATTCCCAGCAATACACCATAAGCCAAAGATAGAAGTGTTGTAGGTACAATCAGCGCCAAAAGCTCGCGTAATACTATCCCCAGCAGCAGCTGCTGCAGTTACTCCGCTTGAAGGTGGTGGCGGAGGCGGTGGTGGTGGCGGGTTGCCTGCGTCATCGAAAGAGGCTATCAGGCTGACATCACTATAGGTTTCATAAGCATTTAACATGACGCTATAAGTGCCTGTCTGAGCTGTGCTGATATCACAAGTTTCACTATTTCCCCATTTATAGGGCCGACAGTCCCAGTTGGAACTTGAAGCTTGGCTACCAAATTTAACATACAGATCCGCATCGCCACTGCCACCCGACATACTAAAACTTAGGTTAGTTGCGCCTGCAGGAACAGCTAACTCATAGAAGGTATTGCTACCCGAAGCACCGCTTAAACTTGTTAACGCGGTGCCGTTATCTAATGCTGTAGCTGCTAAAGCTGAACTAGCTACAGCAGACATCGTGATAGCGGCAATGGGGGTTGAAATGAGCTTGAAAAGCTCGTTCTTTTTGACTTTCATAAATACACCATTTCGTTGATAAGATTTTATAGTTATAAACAACGGAAATGATCTAACGCTCAGGCCAGATCAAACCATGGCGTCCGTGCATTGTTGAGCCAAGCTTGAGCTTAACTCAGGTAACGTTAAAACCATAAATAGCAGTACGGCATACTTCTTAATAAGCAAACTAACTTAATAAGGTATAGATCTGAGCTATCTGGTCTAACGTTAATCCTACGGTCCAAATGCATATGAGTTTTGTTCATTTGGACATTTTTTCACTATATCACTTTGTAAGTAAATTACGTCTAGTGAGTTAACAAAAAGAACTCTAAAGACAATAAATTTACCTCTAATGATAACTTTTCGTTCATGGATAAAGCATTGAAAGAACTTTTAAGAATTAAAATTGGTTATTTTGTTTCTTTTCGAATATTTTTTGTCAATATAGACGAAATAAAAAATATTTAAATAAAAGAAATTTTCATCCTAAAAAGCAGGCCAAATAGAGACTTCATATTTAGCTTAAGCAGTCGAGCCCTTTAATGCATTTTTCATAAAAAGTGTACGTAGCGGTAAATTTCATTATTTATACTATAATTTTATTCGATTAGAGTTTCACTATGGGGTAGATCTTGGAGATGCTATGCGTTCATTAACTTCATTTTTCTTATTATTCATAATGACACACATGGCTTATGCTGAGCAGTTAAATTCTGCCACAGCTAAGTGGAGCCCATACGCTATGGAAAGCGAAGAAAGCACTTTAAACGGTATTGCAGTCGATATTTTTAACCAGATTATTAGTCGCTCCGGCCATACGAACGAATCTACACTGCTCCCCACTAAAAGATTAAATGCGTTATTCGATACCAACAAAATCGATATCAATTTTGCTGACTCGCCGAACTGGAACCCTAAAAGATCAGGCCCTCAATATGTTTTCTCAGACCCATACATGCACGTCGCTGAGTATATTTACTTTAAAGAAGGCAACGACCTAACCGTCAGCCAGCCAAGTGATTTAAATGGGAAAATCGTCGGTATCAACTTTGGATATTATTATGAAGATTTCACACCTTTTTTCAAAAAAGAAAGCATTCGCACTTACGAAAGCCATACGGCCAACAAACTTGTCAGCCAATTGAGTGCCGGCCGTATAGACGCTATTTTTCTTGATGAGATTGCATTTAAACATTTACTCAATGAAGAAAACTTATCACCAATATCCTTTAAGCGTGGTAAGCAGCTATCTATGGCGCCTCTTGGTTTAAAGATACGTATTGAGAAAAAGCACCTGCGTGCGAAATTCAACCAAGTCATTGCCGAATTAATAAAAGATGGCAGCATTAAACAAATCATTAATAATTACACGACACCTAACAACCCTTCAGGCATTGCTCCATAATGAGCTTTAATAAAATTATAGCTCTCAATGAAGCCGTCCTACTCAACTATTAAGATGCTTTAAAGTGTATAGCATTAATGCCCTGATCGAAGAGGATGAATAAAGCATTTTCATCTATTTTTTAGTCGATGCTTTTCCCTGAAAAGGTGCAATATTCTCTATTGGCGTATCTTGTCGATCGAGTAAACCAACATCAAGCACAGGTGATGCATCTATATGCTGCGCATCCATCATTTGAGCTACACGCTGAAGCGATGAAATAATCATGGTTTTCTCCCATTCCTGAAGATCACCAAATTGACGAGTAAAATGATCTTGAAGTGGAATTGGGGCATCCTTCAGAGTCGTGTGAGCTGCTTCGGTTAGGTAAGCATGCACCTTTCGCTTATCCTCTTTCGAACGCTCTCTATAAGCCAAGCTTCGCTTTTCCAAACGATCCAAAATTGCAGTCACCGTCGCCTGACTCAAGCTCATTTTATTGGCAATCTCACCAATAGTCAGCTCGCCATTATCCCTAATAATTTGCAATAGTAATATTTGGGGCGCAGTTAGGCCGGTGGTTTTTGCTAGATGCTTGGAGTGCAAATCAGTGGCACGTATTACCCTGCGCAACGCTATCAGTACTTCTTCTATGCTACTCAAGAAACTCCCCTCTTTAAATATGCATCAAACTCAACAAATTAACCTCATTTAGTGCGCGGTAAAATGCAATTCTGTTGTTAGTTTGTCAAATATTTCTTTGTTATCTACTTATTTTATTGATTTATAGCTCGCTTCACACAATATTTTGTTTCGTGTACAATGCTTAACCTACAAAATTGAAGGACTAAAAAAGCTTAATAAGAGTAAATTCTAGTCTATTTAAAGAGCATTTTTACTCTTTTAACGGTTTTAAGAAATAATATTGTTTCGTCCACTAATAAATAGTCCTGTAAGGAGTCATTACTCAATTGGGCACAAAAGCGCTATTACGTGCGCCATCACCTGAAGATGGGGTAGCCGTTCACCAATTAGTTGAGCGGTGCACACCTTTAGATCCGAATTCCTTATATTGCAACTTATTGCAATGTAGTCATTTTTCCAGCACCTCAGTAGCCGCTTTTTTAAAGGGCGAACTTGTGGGTTTTATTAGCGGCTACTGTGTCCCCGAAAGAACAAACACTTTGTTCATTTGGCAAGTAGCAGTTGATAAGTCTGCCCGAGGTCTGGGCTTAGCAGGAAAAATGATCGCAAACCTTCTTGAGAGAGATCAATGTAAATCGGTAGATTTTATTGAAACGACTATCACGAAAGAGAATCAAGCTTCATGGGGGTTGTTTGAAGGAGTAGCCAGACGCCTCAACACAGAGCTTAAGCAATCAATCATGTTTGATAAGGCCGCACATTTAAATAATGAACATGCTTCTGAGATGCTGGTTAAAATTGGCCCGTTATCCGCGCCATCGCCAACGCACAAATAAACTTATTATCTGGAGAAATTTAAATTAATATTTTTGATGAAATTGAGTCTGAAGTTCAGTCATATGCACGGGCATTTCCTCGCGTATTCCACCGCGCAAAGGGTGAGCATATGTACGACGATGAAGGCAATGAATATCTGGATTTCCTAGCAGGCGCAGGCACGCTAAATTATGGCCATAATCACCCTGCTTTTAAAACCTTATTATTAGATTATATTAATAGCGATGGCATCACTCACGGCTTGGACATGCATACAAAAGCCAAGCGGGAATTTCTTGAAGCGTTTAATGAAAAAATTCTTAAACCCCGTGAGTTAAGTTATGTTGTTCAATTTACTGGGCCAACCGGAAGTAATGCCGTAGAGGCAGCACTTAAATTAGCGCGCAACGTAACGGGCCGCGAGAACATTATCGCGTTTACCAACGGTTTTCATGGCGTTAGTTTGGGCTCATTGGCAGCAACTGGAAACTCTCATCATAGAGGTGCAGCGGGCGTTAGCTTAAACGGCACTAGCAGAATGCCTTTCGATGGTTATTTGGGCGAAGATGTCGACACCACCGCTTACCTTGATAAGGTTCTATCCGATTCCAGTAGTGGTATCGATTTACCAGCTGCAGTGATCGTTGAGACAGTGCAAGGTGAAGGCGGTATTAATGCGGCGAGCTTTGAATGGCTTCGAAATTTGGAAGCGGTGTGCAAAAAACATGAGGTACTGTTGATTGTCGATGACATCCAAGCGGGTTGTGGGCGGACCGGGACGTATTTCAGCTTCGAAGAAGCAGGCATCAAACCGGATATTGTGACCATGTCTAAATCTTTAGGCGGCTATGGTTTGCCTTTTGCTGTGGTATTATTCAGCCCAGAAATAGATCAATGGAAACCAGGTGAACATAACGGTACTTTCCGTGGCAACAACTTTGCGTTTGTTACTGCAAAAGCCGCCATTGACCACTTCTGGTCAGATAATCATTTTTCCCAAGAAATAAAGCGTAAAGGTGAATATATTGCGATGCGTCTTAACGCCATCGTAGAAAAAAACGGTGAAGGTAACTTTACTACACGCGGCCGTGGCATGTTCCAGGGAATCAACTGCGTTGATGGCGAGCTAGCAGGAAAAATCACCCGAAGAGCTTTTCAGAACGGACTCATTATAGAAACTAGCGGTGCAGATGACCAAGTAATCAAATTCCTCTGTCCTCTCATCATCAGTGATGTAAATTTAAAAAAAGGCATCGATATTGTTGAAGAGGCAATTAGCTACGTTTGCGCGAAAGAAGAGGCCATGCCAGAAGAGAACGATTATTTTGACGACGTACACATTGATAGCGAATAATTTTTTAGTGTAGAAGAATTCAGCCGCACGCTTATGATTTAAAGCCAAGGCTGATTCAAAAAATCATTACTATAAGTTAGGAAATAATATGATTGTTAGGCATTTAGCGGATGCAGAAAAAACTAGCCGAAAAATAGTCTCACCAGATGGTAATTGGGATAGTACTCGATTGTTATTGAAAGAAGATAATATGGGGTTTTCTTTTCATATTACCACTATTTACGAGGGCGCTGATTTTCAAATGCATTATCAAAATCATTTGGAATCAGTGTTTTGTATGTCAGGGGAAGGCGAAGTTGAATCAATGATTGATGGTAAGAAATACCCTATTACACCAGGGACAGTATATATATTAGATAAGCATGACAAACATACACTTCGAGCTTTTAAAGAAATGAAAATGGCTTGTGTATTTAATCCTCCGCTAAATGGTAAAGAAGTTCATAACTCTGATGGCGCTTACGAACTAGATGCAGAGACGATTGCGTAGATTCAATAGGCGAGGCATATGTAAATTTGCTGTAATTTAGCATTTAACGTATACCCGCTATGTTTAAATAGTGGAAGCTTATTCCCTGACTTAGGCGAAAGCCAGAAATAAACTTCCAAGCATTTTATAAAGGTATAGTAGTAGAATTATTTTCCATTTCTTTACCAAGATTTTGTTTAGGTATAAGTATCTATAACTCTCCAGTTATGGGCACTTATTAACCATTACTTCAACCTATCGCTACAACACTCTGTTTTCATGATGAGAACACTTATCGGTTCTTACAATTGATAAGAACCGTATTTTTAGACACATGTATTCTTGAGCTCATTATTTAACAGTTTAATGCAGGCATAAACTGTTTCAATAATTGGTGCCGGCGTATCAGTTAGGGTTGCTAGTTCTAGAATTGAGCCAATCAAGGCATCTATTTCCAACTCCCTTTTTGCTTCTACATCTTGCAACATCGAAGTCTTATGAGGCCCGACACTTTCAGCCCCTGCAATTCGTTTGGCAATACTATGGCGGAACTCAATACCTAGTTTGTTGGCAATAGTTTGCGCTTCCAGCATCATATTTTCCGCAAGTTTTCTAGTATCAGAAAAGCGGCAAATATCCACCATTGTGGCTCTTGTCAGGGCACTAATGCTATTAAAGGATAGACTCCCCCAAGCTTTAAGCCAAATTTCAGCACGAATATCCTCAACTACATAGGACTTGAGCCCTGCGTTAACCAACATAGCGGCAATTAAATTACAGCGTTCGCTTTTTTCACCATTTAACTCTCCGAGAGTAAAACGGCTACCTTCAATATGGTCAACTACGCCCGGGGACCCTACGGAAGCAGCAGCGTAAGCAACACAACCAATGATACGATCAGCATCAATATTTGCTTTAATACTACCTGTAGGATCCAGTGTGTTCAGGGTCAGATTATTCAGCTCACCTTTATGTTTCTGAAAATACCACCAGGGCAGGCCATTTTGTACGGTCATTACCACAGTATCAATACTCATTAAGGCACCAAGGTGCTCAGCAACAAACCTAATTTGGTGGGCTTTTAATGCAAGAATAATCAAGTCATGCGACCCTAAGTCATGACAATTATCACTGGCATTCAACTTATCAATAGCAGAGCTTGAGCCATCAGTCATTCTCAAAGTCAAACCTTCAGATTGAATGGCGGCCAACTGCTCACCACGATCTATAAACGAAACCTCTTGTCCTGATTTTGCCAGCTTGACACCAAGCAAGCTGCCAATTGCACCTGCTCCTACTATACAAATTCTCATCGCTTTTCCTGTCATCAATGTTGGTCTATTCACGGATTTGAAATTTATGATTAACTTACTGATTTTATTAAATAATGAGTAACTACTATTTATAACAACGACTACTAAGCAACATCTCTAAGAATAAACTGTTTACGTGCTCCTTTTCCTAAGGATATACACAAGCATAACTTGCTGAATTGAGCGTTGAGTTTTGTTTTAAATTTGATTGAAGGCGAATTTGTATATTCAGAAATGCTATAAAAGCTATTTCTTCCTATTGATTTGAGAGCTTGATAACACTCATAACGCATAAACGGCGCTAATCCTTTCCCTCTGAATTCGGGTAAAGTAAATGCATCATAGAGGTAAGCTTCATGTTTTTTAAGTGAGAATGGGTAGGGTTTATGGTTACACTCTTTTAAATCGGTCCAGGTGTAGGCGGCAATTTTGTTATTGTGCTTTAGCGCCAGACAAAGGTGACCCTGGTTTAGTCTTTCATGAAGTTTTTCAAGCGTTGTCCAAGGGTGCGTATTGGCTACTTCATTTAGGTCCGGAGGACCCAAAAATGAGGTTTTGTATGCCGAAAACTCATTGCTCCATTGTGGTTTTCCATTATAGTCTCCTTCTAAAACGATATAAAAAAGTTCCAATTTGATACCAATTTTAGCCAACCGAGCCAGAATGACATTTAATATTAGACCGTACTTCATTGCGTGAAATAGTGTATTGAGTTTCATGCGGGGTTGCTCCCAGTATGATTGTTTAAAAAATCATTAAACAGCACAATGAAGTATAGCGCTTATCTATCTTAGTATATTAATTAACCAATATTTATTATTTTCGCCTTTAGCTATTTTTATTTTTGATAATAAAGCGGTATATGAGCACTTTTTAGAAACAGGCATAACAGGTCATGGCTCAGCTGATATAGCGGCAGAGTATAAGGGAAAAGGTGACTCGGCTAGTTTGGCACTTGAAGTTTCACCCGGTGTGCACCTATATCAAATTACGGAAGCAGGTTTAGCGTTACAAGCGACTCTTCAAGGCAGTAAGTTTTGGAAAGATGATGAATTAAACTAATATGACTCTTTTATTGATGTGAAAAGGCTTTTAGGGGACTCTAAAAGCCTTTTTTATTTAATATAATATTTAGATTTTTGAGAGCTTGTGCATCATCGGAAA